>JBKJQQ010000251.1:0-7317 GCA_046593875.1 Mycobacteriales bacterium
CCGGCCAGGTCTACACGGCCGTCGAGTCCCCTCGCGGCGAGCTCGGCATGCACGTGGTCAGCGACGGCGGCACGAGGCCGTACCGCGTCCACGTGCGCGACCCCTCCTTCACCAACCTGCAGGCCACGGCGGCGATGTGCGAGGGCGGCATGCTCTCGGACGCCATCGCCGCGGTGGCGTCGATCGACCCCGTGATGGGTGGAGTGGACAGGTAGATGGCTCTCACCGAGAAGACCCGCAGCGAGATGCGGGAGATCATCGCCCGCTACCCGAAGCCGCGCTCGGCCCTGCTCCCGATGCTGCACCTCGTGCAGTCCGAGGAGGGCTACGTGACGCCCGAGGGCGTGACCATGTGCGCCGAGGAGCTCGGCCTGACCAAGGCCGAGGTCGGCGCGGTCGCGACCTTCTACACGATGTACCGCCGCAAGCCGGCCGGGGAGTACCACGTCGGCGTCTGCACCAACACGCTCTGCGCGGTGCTCGGCGGCGACGCGATCCTCGACGGGCTCAAGAGCCACCTCGGTATCGGCCACAACGAGACGACCGAGGACGGCCGCATCAGCCTCGAGCACATCGAGTGCAACGCGGCCTGCGACTACGCCCCCGTGATGATGGTCAACTGGGAGTTCTACGACAACCAGACGCCCAGCAGTGCAAGGGATCTCGTCGACGCGTGCCGCGCGGGCACGCCGCCGGCGCCGACCCGCGGACCGTCGTCGCTGTGCACCTTCAAGCAGGCCTCCCGCGTGCTGGCCGGCTTCGCCGACGGCCGGGCCAACGAGGGCGTCCAGGCCGGCCCGCCGACGCTGGTCGGCCTCGAGCTGGCCAAGCAGCGCGGCGACACAGCACCCGCCTACCCGAACCAGGAGTCCTAGCGGTGGTCTTCACCCCTGTCCTGTCCCGCCACTGGGACGACGCCGACTCCTTCACGATCGACGGCTACACCCGCCGCGGCGGCTACACCGCGCTGCCCAAGGCGCTGGCCATGGACCCGGACGCGCTCATCGCGCTGGTCAAGGAGTCCGGGCTGCGTGGCCGCGGCGGCGCGGGCTTCCCCACCGGGATGAAGTGGGGCTTCATCCCGCAGGGCGACACCGGGCAGGGCGCCAAGCCGCACTACCTCGTCGTCAACGCCGACGAGAGCGAGCCGGGGACCTGCAAGGACACCCCGTTCATGATGGCCAACCCGCACGCGCTGGTCGAGGGCGTGATCATCTCCTCCTACGCCATCCGCGCCGGCTTCGCGGTCATCTACATCCGCGGTGAGGTCGTGCACGTCATCCGCCGGCTGCAGCAGGCCGTCATCGACGCCTACGCCGCCGGCCACCTCGGCAAGGACATCGGCGGCACCGGCTACGACCTCGACGTCGTCGTGCACGCCGGCTCGGGCGCCTACATCTGCGGCGAGGAGACGGCGCTGCTCGACTCGCTCGAGGGCTACCGCGGCCAACCTCGCCTGCGCCCGCCGTTCCCGGCGACGCACGGCCTCTACGCGAGCCCGACCGTCGTCAACAACGTGGAGAGCATCGCGAGCGTCCCGAGCATCGTGCTCGGCGGGGCCGCGTGGTTCGCCAGCATGGGCACCGAGAAGAGCAAGGGCTACACGCTGTACTCGCTGTCCGGCCACGTGAAGAACCCCGGCCAGTTCGAGGCGCCGCTGGGCATCACGCTGCGGCAGCTGCTCGACCTGTCCGGCGGCATGCGCGAGGGCCACACGCTGAAGTTCTGGACGCCGGGCGGTTCCTCGACGCCGCTGCTGACCGACGAGCACCTCGACGTCCCGCTGGACTACGAGGGCGTCGCCGCCGCCGGCTCGATGCTGGGTACCAAGGCGCTGCAGTGCTTCGACGAGACCACCTGCGCGGTGCGGGCGATCCTGCGCTGGACCGAGTTCTACGCGCACGAGTCCTGCGGCAAGTGCACGCCGTGCCGCGAGGGCACCTACTGGATGGTGCAGATCCTGCAGCGCCTCGAGGCCGGCAACGGCACCGAGGAGGACATCGCCACGCTGCTCGACACCTGCGACAACATCTTCGGCCGCTCGTTCTGCGCGCTGGGCGACGGCGCGACCAGCCCGATCGTGAGCGGCGTGCAGTACTTCCGCGACGAGTTCATCGCGCACATCACCAACAAGGGCTGCCCGTTCGACCCGGTGGCGTCGACCGTCTTCGCCGGAGCGAGCGCGTGACCGTCACCGCCTCGACGTCGAGCGGCGTCGTGCCTTCACCTGCTCCCGGGCCAGACCTCATCACCTGCACCATCGACGGGTTCGAGGTCGCCGTCCCCAAGGGCACGCTCATCATCCGCGCGGCCGAGCTGCTCGGCATCCAGATCCCGCGCTTCTGCGACCACCCGCTGCTCGACCCGGTCGGCGCCTGTCGCCAGTGCATCGTCGAGGTCGAGGGGCAGCGCAAGCCGCTGACCGCCTGCACCAGCACCGTCACCGAGGGCATGGTCGTCAAGACCCAGCTCACCAGTGCGGTGGCGAAGAAGTCGCAGGAGGGCACGCTCGAGCTGCTGCTCATCAACCACCCGCTCGACTGCCCGGTCTGCGACAAGGGCGGCGAGTGCCCGCTGCAGAACCAGACGATGACCAACGGCAACGCCGAGTCGCGCTTCCACGACGTGAAGCGGACCTTCCCGAAGCCGATCGCCATCTCCAGCCAGGTGCTCCTGGACCGTGAGCGCTGCGTGCTGTGCGCCCGCTGCACCCGCTTCTCCCAGCAGGTGGCCGGCGACCCGTTCATCGAGCTGTTCGAGCGCGGCGCGCTGCAGCAGGTCGCCATCTACTCCGACCAGCCGTTCGAGAGCTACTTCTCCGGCAACACCGTGCAGATCTGCCCCGTCGGCGCGCTGACCGGTGCGGCCTACCGCTTCCGCGCGCGGCCCTTCGACCTGGTGTCCAGCCCGATGGTGTGCGAGCACTGCGCCGCGGGCTGCGCGCTGCGCACCGACCATCGCCGCGGCAAGGTCCTGCGCCGGCTGGCCGGCGACGACCCCGAGGTCAACGAGGAGTGGAACTGCGACAAGGGCCGCTGGGCGTTCACCTACGCCCAGCAGGGTGACCGCATCGCGACCCCGCTGCTGCGCGACTACGACACCGGCGCGCTGCGCCCGGCCTCCTGGACCGAGGCGCTCGACCGCGCCGCCGAGGGCCTGAAGCTGGCCAAGCTCGGCAAGGGCGTCGGCGTGCTGCCCGGCGGCCGCCTGACGGTCGAGGACGCCTACGCCTACAGCAAGTTCGCCCGCGTCGTGCTCGGCACCAACGACGTCGACAGCCGCGTCCGGCCGCACTCCGCCGAGGAGCAGGACTTCCTCGCCGCGCACGTCGCTGGCCGCTACGCCGGCCAGGAGGGCGTGGTCACCTACGCCGACCTGGAGTCCGCGCGCACCGTGCTGCTCGTCGGCTTCGAGCCGGAGGAGGAGTCGCCGATCGTCTTCCTGCGGCTCCGCAAGGCCGTCCGCCGGGTCGGAACGCGCGTCTTCACGATCGCGCCGTTCCGCAGCCCCGGCACCGTCAAGACCGCCGCCCGCCTGCTGCAGACCGCGCCCGGCGGCGAGGCCGCTGTGCTGGCCGGGCTGCTCGGTGCGAGTGACGGCGTCGCCGGTGAGGCCGCGGCCGCGCTCGCCGAGCCCGGCGCCGTGATCCTCGTCGGTGAGCGGCTCGCCGCGACGCCGGGCGCGCTGTCCGCCGCCTCCCGCCTGGCCGTCGCCACCGGCGCCCGCCTGGCCTGGATCCCACGCCGCGCCGGCGAGCGCGGCGCTGTGGACGCGGGAGCCCTGCCGGGCCTGCTGCCCGGCGGCCGCACCGCGACGCAGTCAGCCGACCTCGGCTGGGGCGAGCTGCCCGAGACCCCGGGCCGCGACCTGACCGGCATCCTCACCGCCGCCCGCGACGGCGATTTGTCGGCGCTGGTCGTCGGCGCCGTCGACCCGGCCGACTGCCCCGACCCGTGGCTGGCGCTCGACGCGCTCGACAACGTCGGCTTCCTGGTCAGCCTCGAGCTGCGCCGCTCGCCGGTCACCGACCGCGCCGACGTCGTCTTCCCGGTTGCCGCTGCGGTGGAGAAGGCTGGGACCTTCCTGGACTGGGAGGGTCGCGCCCGTCCCTTCGAGCAGGTGCTGTCCGCCAGCGGCCTGCTCACCGACGGCCGCGTGCTGCACGTGCTCGCCGACGAGATCGACCTGCCGCTCGGCCTTCCCGACGTCGCGTCCGCGCGCGCCGAGATCGGTCGCATCGGCGCCGCTCCCGGCAGCGCTCCCGCCCCGTCGGCTGAGGCCGAGGCCGCCGCCGAGCCCGCCGCAGGTGAGGCCGTGCTGGCCTCCTGGCACTGGCTGCTCGACGACGGGTCTCTCCAGGACGGCGAGCCGTTCCTGGCCGGCACCGCCAAGAAGCCGCGCCTGCACCTGTCCGCCACGACCGCCGCGGAGCTCGGCGCCACCGAGGGCGCGCTGGTCACCGTCACGTCCGACCGCGGCAGCCTGACCCTCCCGCTGGTCGTCGCCGACCTGCCCGACCGCGTCGTCTGGGTGCCCACCCGCACCCCCGACGCCGCGGTGCGCCGGGACCTCGCGGTCAACCCCGGCGCCGTCGTCCGCCTGGCTGTCACCGGCGCCACGCCCGCCCCCGGAGGAGTCGCGTGAACTGGCTCTCTCAAGACGGCAGCAGCGACACCCAGCTGCCGCTGACCAGCTTCGGCAACGAGCCGCTGTGGCTCACCATCGGCAAGGCGCTGTTCGTCTTCGTCCTGCTGCTGCTCATGACGTTGTTCACCATCGTCTTCGAGCGCAAGGTCGTCGCGCGCATGCAGCAGCGCAGCGGCCCGAACCGCGTCGGTCCCGGCGGCTGGGGCCAGTCGCTCGCCGACGGCATCAAGCTCGCCTTCAAGGAAGACATCATCCCGAAGCTGGCGGACAAGCCGGTCTACCTGCTCGCGCCTTTGCTGTCGGCGATCCCCGCCCTGCTCGCGTTCTCGGTCATCCCGTTCGGCCCGAAGGTCTCGATCGGCGGCAACGAGACCGCCCTGCAGCTGACCGACCTGCCGGTCGGCGTGCTGTGGATCCTGGCCTGCGCCAGCCTCGGCGTCTACGGCATCGTCCTGGCCGGCTGGAGCTCCGGCTCCACCTATCCGCTGCTGGGCGGGCTGCGGTCCGCCGCCCAGGTCATCTCGTACGAGATCGCGATGGCGCTCGCCCTGATCGCGGTGTTCCTCTACGCGGGGTCGCTGTCCACCAGCGAGATCGTCGCTGCGCAGGAGAGCCGCTGGTTCATCCTCACGCTCCCGGTCAGCTTCGTCATCTACGTCATCGCGATGACGGGCGAGACCAACCGCGCGCCCTTCGACCTGCCCGAGGCCGAGTCCGAGCTCGTCGGCGGCTTCCACACCGAGTACAGCTCGCTGAAGTTCGCGATGTTCTTCCTGGCCGAGTACATCAACATGGTCACCGTCTCGGCGCTGGCCACCACGCTGTTCCTCGGCGGCTGGCAGCCGATCTTCCCGTTCAGCCGGGTCGAGTGGATGAGCGAGGGCTTCTTCCCGATCATCTGGTTCCTGAGCAAGACGATGGCCTTCATCTTCTTCTTCATCTGGCTGCGCGGCGTGCTGCCCCGCATGCGCTACGACACCTTCATGCGCTTCGGCTGGAAGGTGCTCGTCCCGGTCGGGCTGCTCTGGATCCTGCTCGTCGCCGCGATCCGCACAGCGACGCTCGAGGTCGACGACCGCCGCACGCTGCTGCTCGGTGTCGGCGCCGTCTTCGCCGTCGTGCTCGCGGTCTTCTGGCTGATCCCCGCTCCGAAGCAGGACGACGAGGACCGGCTCGGCACGGGCCCCGGCACCGACCTCACGCCGCGGGACCAGGGCGGGTTCCCGACGCCGCCGATGGACCTCGTCGTCCCTCCGACGCCGCGATCGCTGGCGTCGGCGCGTGTGACCGCAGGCGCCCCCGACACCACCGACAGGGAGGCCTGAGATGGCCGGCGCTCTCGACCCGCTGCGCGGGTTCGGGCTCACCTTCGCCCAGATGTTCAAGAAGGTGACCACCGAGCAGTACCCCGAGGAGGTCACGCCGACGGCCCCGCGCTACCACGGGCGGCACGTCCTGAACCGGCACCCCGACGGCCTGGAGAAGTGCATCGGCTGCGAGCTGTGCGCCTGGGCCTGCCCGGCCGACGCCATCTACGTCGAGGGCGCCGACAACACCGAGGCGGCCCGCTACTCGCCCGGTGAGCGCTACGCGTCGATCTACCAGATCAACTACCTGCGCTGCATCTTCTGCGGCCTGTGCATCGAGGCGTGCCCGACCCGCTCGTTGACCATGACCAACGAGTACGAGCTCGCCGACGACAGCCGGCAGGACCTCATCTTCACCAAGACGCAGCTCATGGCGCCGCTGCTTCCCGGCATGGAGCAGCCGCCCCACCCGATGCGCCTGGGCGACACCGACACCGCCTACTACGTCGGCGCGACGACCTCCACCGAGGCGGAGCGATGAACCCCGATCTCATCCTGGCGGCGACCAGCACGGGGGAGGCCATCACCTTCTGGGTGCTCGGCCCGCTGTCGGTCATCGCCGCGCTGATGATGGTGCTGTCGCGCAACGCGGTGCACGCCGCGCTGTTCCTCGCGGCCGTGATGCTGTGCCTGGCCGGCCTCTACGCCGCGCAGGACGCGCCCTTCCTGGCCGCCGTGCAGGTGATCGTCTACACCGGCGCCATCCTCATGCTGTTCCTGTTCGTCCTCATGCTCGTCGGGGTCGACTCCAGCGACTCCCTGGTCGAGACGCTCCGGGGCCAGCGGGTGGCGGCCTTCGTCGTGGGCCTCGGCTTCGCTGCCCTGCTCATGGGCACCATCGCCAGCGCGGTGGTCGACGACGACGGCACGGTGGCCTCACGCGGGCTCGACGGCGCCAACGAGGAGGGCAACGTCGTCGGGATCGCCCGGCTCCTGTTCACCCGCTACCTGTTCGCCTTCGAGGTCACGAGCGCCCTCCTGATCACCGCCGCCCTCGGCGCCATGGTGCTCGCCCACAAGGAGCGCACAGAGCCGAGGGCCTCGCAGCGCGAGCTGGCCCGGCGGCGCTTCGCGGGCGGCTCGCCGCTGTCGCTGCCCGGGCCGGGAGTCTTCGCCGGCACCAACTCCACGGCCAGCCGGGCGCTGCTGCCTGATGGCACCGAGGCGCCTACCAGCGTCAGCCCGAGGCTCGAGCCGACCTCGGCGCAGCGGGCCGAGGGTCCCAGCAGTCCCGGCACCCAGAGCGTGGAGCGCTCGTCGTGAACGAGTCCTACTACCTGCTGCTCTCGGCGCTGCTGTTCAC
>JBKJQQ010000065.1:0-16405 GCA_046593875.1 Mycobacteriales bacterium
GTGAGCCACGAGAACGACCCGGCCCTCGGCGGCAAGTACATGCTCGTCACCGACGAGCGCGGCGGCGGCGTCGTCCCGCCCGGCGCGACCTGCGCCCCCGGCCTGGACAACCCGGTCGGCAACGGCGGTCTGCACGTGTTCGACGTCTCGAACCCGGCCAAGCCGGTCTACGCCGAGACGCCGTCGGGTGAGAAGGCCATCTACATCGGAACCTCACCGACCCCGTCGCCGACCTTCTGCACGATCCACGTGATCGAGCAGATCCCCGGTGAGGCCCGCGTCATCGCCGCCTACTACGACGGCGGCACCAAGATCGTCGACTACACGATCGACGCGGACGGCAAGTGGACCTTCAAGGAGATGGCGGCCTACCGCCTGCCGGGTGCCAACACCTGGGCCAGCGAGGTGTTCAAGGTCCAGAAGAACGCGGACGGGTCGAACACGTACTTCTTCGTCAGCACCAGCTTCGCGCTCGGCGAGGGCACCGCGCGCGGGATCGACGTCTTCTCCTGGACCGGTCCGGCCAATCTGATCGCCAACGCCGTGGCGCAGCCCGCGGGCGCCGCCCCGGCGCCGGGCAACGCCCCGCCGCCCGGCAGCGCCCCGCAGGCCCCTTCCGCGCCGCAGCCGGCCGGCGGCGGACTGCCCGCCACCGGCGCCGACACGGCGCTGGCCGCCCTGGCACTGCTGCTGCTCCCGTTGGCCTACGCCGTGCGCCGGATGCGCGGCCGGACGGATCCGATCGGCTGAACGCCGCGCCGAACGGCGCCCGCGGCCCCCTCCTCGGCGTAATCTGCGCCGAGGGGGTGACGCGTGGGGTTCAGCACGCTGTCAGCGGTCCGCTGGACGGTGCCGGCGCCGTCCGGTCCTGGCCGTATGGAGGCCCTGCTCGGCCTGGCCCGGGCCTCGGTCCTGCTGTTCTCAGCGGGGTCCCTCGCGGTCAACGCCGACGGCGCGACCGGCTTCGTGGTCGCCCACCTCGTGCTGGCCGGCCTGTCCCTGCTGGCCGTCCTGCCGCTGGTCCGGCTGCGCACGGCGGCGGGCGCGCACCGCGCGATGCTCACCAGCACCGCCCTCGACGTCCTGGCGTGCGGCGCCTACGCGTACGCCGTCGACGGCCGGCCCGGGCTCGGGACGCTGTACGTCGTCTACGTCTGCCTGATCGGGTCCCTGCGCTGGGGGCTGTGGGGGGTGCTGGCCACCGGCGTGCCCGTCGGGGTCATCAGCCAGCTCTTCCCCATGCCGGACGCCTCGGGCGCTTACGTCTCGGGTCTGAGCCTGTGGGTGCTGATCCTGCTGCTCACCCTGCCGGTCGCCGGGCTGGGCGCCCTCTGGCGACGCAGCGGCGCTCGACTGCGTCAGGCGCAGGGGCAGTTCCAGGCCGCGTTCGAGCACGCCTCGATCGGCATGGCGCTGCTGGACGAGGACCGCTGCGTCCTGCAGGCGAACCCCTCGTTGGCCGCCCTGCTCGGGCTGCCCGTCGAGGAGCTGACCGGCACCGACCTCGGCAGCTGGGTCGCCGACGGGGACCGCACCCAGCTGATGTCGGCCCTCAACCGGCTGGCCGGCGCGCAGCAGGGCATCCGGGCCGAGGTGCGCATCCGGCGGGCCGACGGGCAGGAGCGCTGGGGGCTGGTGGCCGGCTCCTGGCTGGCAGGGTCGCCGGGCGTCCCGGCGCGGATCATCGCCCAGGTCGAGAACGTCACCGACCGCAAGCTCGCCGAGGCGCGGCTGTCCCACCTGGCCGAGCACGACACGCTCACCGGGCTGCCCAACCGGGCGCTGCTGCTGGCCCACCTGGACAGCGCGCTGCAGAGCGACGGCGGGGTGTGCCTGGTCTTCCTCGACCTCGACCGCTTCAAGATCGTCAACGACGGGCTGGGCCACGCCGCGGGCGACCGGCTGCTGCAGGAGGTCAGCAACCGGCTGCGGGCCGTGATGCGGCCCGGTGATGTCGTCGCGCGCATCGGCGGCGACGAGTTCGTGGTGCTGTGCCACGGCGTGCGCCGGGACGACGAGGCGCTGGCCGTCGCGGAGCGGATGCTGTCAGGGCTGCGCGCGCCGGTGCAGCTGGACGCCCGCTCGCAGGTCGTCGCCAGCGCCAGCGCCGGCGTGGCGCTGGCGCTGCCCGGGGCGACGGCGGACACGCTGCTGCGCGACGCCGACACCGCGATGTACAGCGCGAAGTCGGCCGGCGGGGCGCGTGCGCGGCTGTTCACGCCGGAGCTGCACCGGGCGGCCCGGCGCACCCACGAGCTCGAGGTCGACCTGCGCCGGGCGCTGCTCGAGGACAAGCTGACCCTGACCTACCAGCCGATCGTGGACGTGCTCACCGGGCGGGTCACCGAGCTGGAGGCCCTGCTGCGGTGGACCGACGACACGCGCGGTGCGGTCTCGCCGGACGAGTTCGTCCCGGTCGCCGAGCAGAGCAGCCTCATCGAGGAGGTCGGGCTCTGGGTCCTCGACCGCGCCCTGCAGGACGCAGCCCGGTGGCCGGTCGGCCGCCGCGGGAGCGCGCCGGGCGTTGCGGTGAACGTCTCACCCCGGCAGCTGCTCGACCCGGCCTTCCCGGACGCGGTCGCCGCGCTGCTCACCGATCACGGCGTCGACCCGGGCCGGCTGTGCCTGGAGGTCACCGAGACGGCGCTGGTGGATGACGCCCGGGAGCTGGTCCCGGTGCTGCAGGCACTGCGCGAGATCGGCGTGCGGCTGGCCATCGACGACTTCGGGACCGGGCACGCGTCGCTGACCTACCTGGCCCAGCTCCCCGTGGACGTGGTGAAGGTCGACCGCTCCTTCGTCTCGGGCGTGGCGGACGAGGCGGGGAGCGCGGCGATCGTCGGGGGCGTGGTCGCCATGGCCGGCGCCTTTGGCCTGTCGGTGGTCGCCGAGGGCGTCGAGACGACCGAGCAGCTGCAGCGGCTGCGCCGCCTCGGGGTCGACCGGGTGCAGGGCTACCTGCTGGCCCGGCCGATGCGGGACAGCTCGGTGCACGAGGTGCTCGCGGCCGCCGCCGAGGTGGTGCCGCAAGCGCGGACCGCCGAACCCCTCGTGTCCCAGGTGGAGGACACCCCGCAGCGGTTCCGGGTCCTGCTCGAGGCGGCGCGCGAGATCACCGGCTGCGTGCACCTCGACGACGTGCTCCAGGCGTCGTTCACGGCGCTGCGCACGCTGCTCGACTTCAGTGGCGGGTCGATCCAGCTGGTTGACGGTGACGTCGTACGACTCGCAGCGACCGACCCGCCCGCCACGCCCGAGGCGATGGCCGCGACGCTGCCGGTCGGCACCGGGGTGAGCGGCGGCATCGCCGCCTCGGGGGAGCCGCGCTACCTGCCCGACATCACGATCGCGGCCGCCGTCACCGCCGGCCGCCGCTCCAAGAACGCCTCGGCGGGCGTCCGGAGCTGGTATGGCGTGCCGCTGGTGGCCGAGGGCCGGATCATCGGGGTGCTGCAGGTGGACTCCACCCGGATCGACGCCTTCACCGACGCCGACCGGCTGCTGGTCCTCAGCTTCGCCTCGGTGGTGGCCTCGGCGGTGCAGACCGCCCGGCTGTTCGCCCAGGAGCTGGACGCCCTGCACCAGTCGCCCACCTGAGCCCGCCTCGTCAGGCGGCGCAGGCTCGGCAGCGTCCGCACGGCACGTCCACCGGCTCGCCGAACGGCTCGAGCAGCGCCGCCCGCAGGCAGCCGGCGTCGGTGAGGGCATGGTCGGGTGCGGCGACCAGCACCGACCGCTCCGGGCCGAGCGCGGCCAGCAGGCCCCGCCAGTGCTCGTTGCTGCCGGCGGAGGCGTCGACGAGCAGCGGCAGCCGGCCGCGGCCCAGCGGCGGGAGCGCACCGGCCGGCACGACCAGCGCGTCCAGCCGACGGCTGCGCCAGGCCCCGATGGCGGCCGCGGCCCGGGGGGCGCGCAGCGGGGGCGGCGCCCACACCGCGGCTCGCAGTCCGGCGCCGAGCAGCGCGGTCGCGGTCCGGTCGGCGTGCGTCCGGTCCGCGGTCACGACCAGGGCCGGGCGACCGGTGCGGACCAGGTCGGTGACCAGTCGGCGGCGGGCCAGCGACGAGGCGCCGACGGCGACGTCGAGGAAGGTGCCGACCGGGTCCCAGCCGCCCCCGGCCCAGACGGGGTCGCGCAGGGCGAAGCGCTGCGTCAGACGCGCTCGGTCGGCGGCGTCGGCGCGCGGGACGACCAGGAGCAGCGGAGCGGAGTCGCGCACGGGGCCTGCCGCCACCTCCTGCGCGCGGTCGACGACGACCAGGCCGAGGTCGTCCACCGGACGGGCCGTGGTCGCGAACACGAATTCCGGCGGCCGCGTCTCGGCGCGCATGGCGGCAAGGTCGCGCTCACCCGGGGGCCGCGCCAGAGGTGGCGGGCGGTCGCCCGCCACCTCCACGACCCGGGCCGGCGGCAGCGCCACCTCGGGCGCGGGGGGTGCCTGCGGGCCCCACGGCGGGCTGATCCACAGCGTCCGGCCCTGGGTGGCCAGCCCGGCGAGCAGGCCCGCCGTGGAGCCGCCACTGCCCGGGCGCATGACGAGCAGGACGTCCCGCCCGGCCGCCGCCGCCTGTGCGGCCTCAGCCTGTCCGGGCCGGGGCGCGGCGAGACCGAGCAGTCGTACCGCGTCCTCGACCGGGAGGCCCTGGTCGCCGCCGCGGACCGGCCAGCGGGGGAAGATGTCCGGGGGCCAGAGGTAGGGCAGGTCGTCGGGCTCGTCCCCGAACAGCGGCCGGTAGTGCTCCGGGTCCTTGCGCAGCAGGGAGGAGCGGTGCGAGAGGTGCAGCGCCTCCAGCCCCCACCACGGCGGCATCGGCGCACCGACCGGGGCCGAGCCGCCGGACCACGCGAGCAGCTGCGCGGCGACCGAGTCCGCGTAGCCGCGACGCGTCCACTCGCGGCAGTTCTCCAGCCCGTACTCCACGAGGCCGGGGACGAAGCCGCGCCACATGCGGACGGCCGGGTGGTTCTTCCAGGCGTAGTCCGGCCAGGTCAGGGCGCGCAGGATCTGGAAGGTCTCGACCCGCTGCTTGCCCAGGCGCCGGTCGTCCAGGGCGACGCAGCTGGTGCGCAGATCCGGAAAGGGCACGAACGTCTGCACGTCCGGCCCGTGCCCTCAGAGGTGCTCGAGGAACCCGCGGACCATCGCCATCGTCTCGGCCGGGTGCTCGAACTGCGGCACGTGGCCGCAGTCCTCCAGGACGATCTGCCCCGCGCTGGGCAGCGAGTCCGCGACGTGCCGCGCGAAGGAGGAGGGCACCAGCCGGTCGCGATCCCCCCAGATGAACAGCGCCGGCGGGAGCAGGCCGGGCAGCCGGTGCCAGAAGCCGGTCTTGCCGTAGGCGTCCTCGAGGTAGATCTGCCGGGCGGCGCTGAAGAAGGCGACCCGGTGCGCGCGGCTGCCGAGCACCCGGACGCCCTCGTCGGCGGCCGCGTCGTACCAGCTGCGAGGGAGGCGGTCCGGGTCGCTGAACATGGCGCGGATGGCCTCGACGACGAGCCGGTGGCTCTGCGGCAGCGGGAGCCGGGCCAGGTCCGGGGGGACCCAGCGCACGAGCGGCACCCACTGGCGCAGCCGCCGGAAGGCCGGCGACGGGGTGAGCAGCACGAGGGCGCGGACCGAGCGCGGGTGCGCCAGTCCGCACTCGAGGGCGACGCGACCCCCGAGGCTGTTGCCGATCAGCACGGCGCCGCGGCTGTCGGTGACCCGCTGGAAGGCCTCGACCCAGGCGGCGAACCAGGGCGCGTTGTACGGAGCGCTCGGCGCGCCGCTGGCGCCGAAGCCCGGCAGGTCCGGGGCGATCACCCGGTGGTCGACGGCCAGGTCGGCCAGCACCGGGAGCATGCTCGCGTTGGTGGCGCCAAGGCCGTGCAGCAGCAGCACCGGCGGCGCGTCGGCGGGCCCGGCCTCCAGGTAGCTGGTGCGCACGCCCATGGCGGTCGTCTCGAGAGCGCGGGCGAAGTGGGCCGGTCGGTCGGCGCCGTGGGCGAACAGGCCGTCGAGCTGCAGGCTGAGCGCCAGGTCGCCGCGGACGGTGAGATCGCCGTCCAGGAAGGTGGTCACGCCCGAGGCGTCGCCGCGCACGACGCGCGCCAGGGTGGCGGCGGTGCTGTGCACGAGCAGCGTCGGTTCGGCCGCTGACCCGCGCCGGACCCGACCGCGGCCGCGAGCCAGCTCGACGGTCCACACGCCGCCGTCGGTGGCGTCGAAGACGATCGTGGCCGTGCGGCCCTCGAGGACGGTGCCCTCGTAGCCCGCGCGCAGCCGGGTCGTCAGCAGCGCGTCGAGGTCGGCGCCGAGCGCCGGCGCTGCAGAGGTCACGGCGCGGACGGTACCCAGCCGCTGACCAGGAACGCTGCTCACAGGGGTGGACGCGCAGATGAGAACGCCGTCACCTGCTCGAGCTGCGCAGCCAGGGCGAGCAGCAGGTCCTCGCTGCCGGGCCGCCCGACGAGCTGGACGGCCAGCGGGAGGCCGTCCGCGGTGCGCCCCGCGGGCACGCTGACCGCCGGCTGGCCCGTGACGTTCCACGCCGGTGTGAACGGGACGACCCGGCCCGCCCCGGCCAGCGTCGCGAGACCGGTCAGCGCGCCGATGCGGATCGGCGGCGCCGCGAGCACCGGGGTGACCAGGACGTCGGCTCCACCGGGCAGCGTGGCCAGCCGGGCGGCGGCGTCGTCGCCCCAGCCGCGCGCCCGGGCGAGCAGGCGGTCCGGGATGCGCCCGCCGACCCGGCCGACGGCACGGGTGCGCCCCTCGGTGCGGCTCGGATCGACCAGGCGGACGAGGTCGTCGCGGGCACCGCGCGCGTAGCGGACGAGGAAGGACGCCTGCACCTTCCCGTACACCGGGTCGGCCTGGACGACGTCGTGGCCCAGGCTCCGCAGGACGGCGAGCGTGCCGTCGAGGGCACCGCGGACGGCCGGGTGGACGGGGGTGGGGACCGGGGCCTTGACCGACCAGGCCAGCCGCAGCGCACCGGGTTCCGCGGGTACCGAGGCGATCTCGCCGTCGGACAGGACGGCCAGGACGTGCGCCTGGTCGGCGACGGTGCGGGTGAGGATGCCGGCGGCGGACAGCCCGTGCCAGTGCTCGGTGTCCGGGGCGAGTGGCACCCGTCCGCGCTGCGGCTTGAGGCCGACCAGCCCGCAGGCGGCGGCCGGGACGCGGATCGACCCGCCGCCGTCGGACGCGGTGGCCGCGGCGACCAGGCCCGCGGCGACGGCCGCCGCGGACCCGCCCGAGGAGCCGCCGGTCGTGTGGTCGAGGTTCCAGGGGTTGCGCGTGGCGCCCCAGGTCTGCGACTCCGTGAACGGCCACAGCGCGAGCTCCGGCAGGTGCGTCGTGCCGACGATGACGGCACCGGCGGCGCGCAGCCGTCGTACGAGCTCGGCGTCCCTGCCTGCCACCGGCTCCGGGGAGCCGGTGCCCATGCCTGGCGCGTGCCCGGCCACGGCGACGTTGTCCTTGACGGCGACGGGGATGCCGAGCAGCGGGCGGTCGTCGCCCGCCGCGTCCGCCGCCTCGGCCTCGGCCCGCGCCGACTCGCGGAACAGCGTGCGGAAGGCGTTGAGCCGCCCGTCGAGCCGGTCGATGCGCGCGAAGCACAGGTCCAGCAGCTCCACCGCGGTGAGGCGTCCGGAGCGCAGCAGCGCGCGCTGGCCGAGGACGCCGGCGAAGGCGACCTCCTCCGGGTCGAGGTCGTCGTCCAACGCACTGCCTCCCTTTCGCACGACTAGGCGGTCTTGCGCGTGCCTCCGGGCCCTTCGAGGCCTGCGGGCGCCTTGCCCGTGACCTTCATCTTGGCGGTCGCCGCTCCGCGGGTCGCAAGCAGGCGGGCAACGGCCATGGCCACGCCGCTGGCGACCGCCCAGGACAGGGCCTCGGCCCACGGCGTGCCGGGGGCGGCGGGGTCTGCCGGCGGGTCCTGGTGCTTGGTCTTGCGCCAGAGCGCGCTCAGCGCCTTGTCGCTCGCCTTGCGCACCACGATCCCGGTGCCGATGCCGACCAGCTTCGAGCCGACTGCCATGTCCGTGCCTCTCGTCGTCCTGCGCTTGCTGTCGCCCTGCCCCCGCGCGACGTGCAGGACACGTGCGCTCCGCTCAGGCGGTCCGGGCCGCCTGCAGCGCTGCGGCCAGCGCCAGCGGGTCGCGGGTGCCGACCAGCCAGTACGGCGCGTCGTCCTCGGGGTCCTCGACCTGCACGCGCACCGAACGGGCGAGCCACGGCCGGTTCGTGACGTAGGCCCGCGGCTCGGCCAGCGGCCCCCGCTGGCGCCGCGTCTGCTCGCGGTCCAACGGCGTGACGCCGCCCAGGTGGGTCAGCGGGATGCGCGCCCCCGGCACGTGCAGGACCCCGTCGGCGACCCGCACCCAGCCGCGCGAGGCCTGCGCCAGCGCCCCGAGGACCAGGAGCGGCAGCACCACGTAGGGGACGACCGAGCGCGCGCCGCTGCCACCGCCGTGGAGGCCGGCGGCGAGCATGACCGCGACCCCCAGGCCGCCCAGCCACCACAGCGGCGGCGCGACCAGTCGCTCCTCGTACGGCGTCATCCGGGCCTTCCTGCGGGGCTGGGACCTCCGACGGTACGGCCGGACGCGGGTACCGTCCTCCCCGGTCCGCAGACGGGCCACCCGTGGACGCAGGAGGGCGGTGCCGGTGCTCGAGGTGTCGGTGCGCCGTCTGGACCCCGAGGTGCCGCTGCCCGCCTACGCGCACCCCGGCGACGCCGGCTGCGACCTGGTGACCACGCAGGACGCCGAGGTCGCGCCGGGGGAGCGGGTCGTGCTCGGCACCGGTCTGGCGCTCGCGCTGCCCGAGGGCTACGCCGCCTTCGTGCACCCGCGCTCCGGGTTGGCCGCGCACCACGGCGTCTCCCTGGTCAACGCGCCCGGGACCATCGACGCGGGCTACCGCGGCGAGGTCCAGGTCATCGTCATCAACCACGACCCGCGGACCCCGCTGGTGCTCAAGCGGCTCGACCGCGTGGCGCAGCTCGTGGTCCAGCGGGTCGAGCAGGTCGTGTGGCGCGAGGAGGCCGGCGCTCTGCCGGACTCGGCGCGCGGTGCAGGAGGGCACGGCTCCACCGGGGGCCATGCCGACAGCGGGAGCGGCCCCGTGGCCGCCACCGGAGCGAGAGGGTGAGCGTGTTCCGTCGTCGCAAGAACGAGGAGGCCGAGGAGGTCGTCGAGGCCCCCGAGGTTGTCGACGAGTCGACTCCCGAGCTGGCCCGTCCGCAGGGTCCGTGGGACCACGCCGACGCCCCGGAGGACGAGGTCAACCGGATCGACCTGGGCGGTCTGCAGGTGCCGGTGCCGTCGGAGACCGAGGTCCGGGTCGACGTCAGCCCTGAGGGCGAGGTCGTCGCCGCCACGCTCGTGCGCGGGGCCACCGCCATGCAGGTCAACGCCTTCGCCGCCCCGCGCCGCGCGGGCATCTGGGGCGAGGTCCGCGACGAGATCGCCGGGTCGCTGCGCGAGACCGGCGGCCAGGCGGAGAACGCCGACGGCCCCTACGGCCTGGAGCTGCACGCGCAGGTCCCCGCCGAGGGCGGCTTCGCGCCGGCCCGGTTCCTGGGGGTCGACGGTCCGCGCTGGTTCCTGCGTGCGCTGATCACCGGGCCGGGCGCGACCGACCCGAGCGTGGCCGAGCCGCTGCTCACTGCGCTGAAGGACGTCGTCGTGGTCCGCGGCGGCGAGGCGATGGCGGTGCGCGACCCGCTGCCGCTGCGCCTGCCCAAGGAGGTCACCGCCGCGGCGGCCGCCTCGGCGGAGGAGGAGGGCGAGCAGGACGCTGCCCCGCTGCCCCCGCCGGAGCGCGGCCCCGAGATCACCGAGATCCGCTAGCCCGGACGTACGCTTCTCCTGTGTCAGGACGCTTCCGCCGGGCCGTGGCCCGGTTCACCGAGGGTGACGACGAGGTCGCCGACCGCGCGCTGCGCGGCGCGCTTGCCTCGACCGGCGCGACGCCGGTCGCCCAGTGCGGCAAGGGCGAGCCGGTGCGCGTCGCCGGGACCTTGCGCGCCGTGACGCTGCGCCCGCTGGCCGGCGTGCCGACGCTGGAGGCCGAGCTCTACGACGGCACCGGCTCGATCCGGCTGATCTGGCTGGGGCGCCGCAAGATCGGCGGCATCGAGTGCGGCCGCTCCCTGGTCGCCAGCGGCCGGCTGACGATCCACGACGGGAAGCCGACGCTCTACAACGCGGAGTACGAGCTGCGGCCCAGCGTTGGCTGACACCGTCTCCGACGAGCCCGCGGCCCAGCCCGCGCTCGTCGAGGCCCTCGGCGGCAAGCGGGGCCTGATCGACAGCGGTCTGCCCGCCGTCGTCTTCGTCCTGGTCAACTCCGTCGTCCAGGCCTTCTCGTCCCGCGACGCCGCGCTCAACGCGGCTCTCGCATCGGCCGTCGGCGTCGGCGTACTGGTCATCGTCCTGCGCCTGGTGCGCAAGGAGACGCTGCAGCAGGCGATCTCGGGCTTCCTCGGCTTGGCGATCGCGGTGTTCTTCGCTCGCCGCTCGGGCGAGGCTCGCGGCTTCTTCCTGCCCGGCATCTTCATCAACATCGCGTACGGGCTGGTCTTCCTCGGCTCGGCTCTGATCGGCCGTCCACTGGTCGGAGCCATCTACGCGGCCATCGACGGGCTGGACAAGCGCTGGCGCGAGGACTCGCGGCTCAAGCGCATCTTCGCGGTGACGACGGTCGGCTGGTCGCTGGTCTTCGCCTCGCGCGCCGTCGTGCAGGGCGTGCTCTACGCGATGGACCGGCCGGGTCTGCTGGCCGCCGCGCGACTGCTCATGGGCTGGCCCCTGACGATCGGCGCTGTGGCGCTGACGGTGGCGTACGTCAAGCGCGCCCGGGCGAAGACGACCGCCTAGCGCGGACGGGGGGCGTGGCCGCCGAGCAGGGCGTCGAGCTCGCTCTCCATCTCGGTCGTCGCCACGCAGAGCAGCTCGTCGCCGCCCTCGAGAGCGGCGTCCGGCGTCGGCACGATGACGCGGCCCTCGCGCAGGATCGCCACCAGCGCCGTGTCGTTGGGCCAGGTGACCGAGCCGACCAGGGTGCCGACCAGCGGCGCATCCGCGGCGAGGGTGAGCTCGACGAGGTTGGCGTTGCCGCGCTGGAAGGTGAGCAAACGCACGAGATCGCCGACGGACACGGCCTCTTCGACGACGGCGGCGAGCAGGCGCGGCGAGGACACCGACACGTCGACGCCCCACGACTCGTTGAACAGCCACTCGTTCTTCGGGTGGTTGACCTTCGCGACGACGCGGTCGACGCCGAACTCGGTCTTGGCCAGCAGCGAGACGACGAGGTTGACCTTGTCGTCACCGGTCGCCGCCACCACCACGTCGCAGGTCTGCAGCCGCGCGGTGACCAGCGTGTCGAGCTCGCAGGCGTCGGCGAGCAGCCACTCCGCGGTCGGGACGCTGTCGACCTTCATGGCGCGGGGCTCGCGCTCGATGAGCAGCACCTCGTGGCCGTTGCCGAGCAGCTCCGTGGCGATCGAGCGACCGACGTTGCCGGCACCCGCGATGGCGACGCGCATCAGTGGTCCCCCGCCTGCGGCGCGGCGGCGAGCACCGCGACCACCTCGTCGATGCGGGCGGCCTGCACGGTGACGTGCAGCAGGTCGCCCTCCTGCAGGACCGAGTCGGCGTGTGGCAGCAGCCCGTCGCCGAGCCGGGTCAGCAGTGCGACGCGCGAGCCGCTGGCGTCCTCCAGGCGGGTGATGCGCTGCCCGATCCAGGCGTGCGCGTAGGCGACCTCGGCGAGCACGATGCGGCCGCTCGGGTCGCGCCACTCCGACGCCTCGCCCTCGGGCAGCAGCCGGCGGATGACCTGGTCGGCCGTCCAGCGGACCGTCGCCACGGTCGGGATGCCGAGCTTCTGGTAGACCGCCGCGCGGCGGGCGTCGTAGATGCGAGCCACGACGTTGTCGAGCGCGAAGGTCTCGCGCGCCACCCGGGCCGCGATGATGTTGGAGTTGTCACCGCTCGAGACAGCGGCGAAGGCGTGCGCGTGCTCGATGCCGGCCTCGACGAGGGTGTCCCGGTCGAAGCCGATGCCGGTGACCTTCAGCCCCGCGAAGTCGGCCGACAGCCGACGGAACGCGCTGGCGTCGCGGTCGATGATGGCGATGGAGTGGCCCAGGGCCTCGAGCTCCTTGGCGAGGGCAGAGCCCACTCGTCCGCAGCCCATGATCACGACGTGCACGGTCCGCTCCTGTCCCTGGCCCGGCGGCGACGCTACACGCGGGCACGGTGGCGTCGCCCGTACGCTCTGCTCTCGTGTCAAGGGCCAACGACCTCGTCAAGCGCGTCGTCGTCGGCCGGGCGCTGCGCAGCGACCGCGCCAGCGAGCAGGAGCTGCCGAAGCGGCTGGCGCTGCCCATCTTCGCGAGCGACCCGCTGTCGAGCGTCACGTACGCGACGCAGGAGCTGCTGGTCGTCCTCACCCTCGGCGGGCTCGCCTACCTGTACCTGACGCCGTACCTCGCTGCCGGGGTCGTGGTGCTGCTGACCGTCGTCGTCCTGTCCTATCGCCAGCTGGTGCACGCCTATCCCAGCGGCGGCGGCGACTACCAGGTGGCGTCGGAGAACCTCGGCAAGCGCAGCGGCGGCGTCGTGGCGAGCGCGCTGCTCGTCGACTACGTGCTGACCGTCGCCGTCTCGGTGTCGGCCGGCGTGGACAACATCATCTCCGCGGCGGAGGGGCTGGCCGACCACCGCGTCGCGCTCGCGCTCGGCTTCGTCGTCTTCCTGACCGCCATGAACCTGCGCGGCGTCAAGGAGTCCGGCAAGGCGTTCGCCGTGCCGACGTACGGCTTCGTCGTGGGCGTCTTCGGGATGATCGCGTACGGGCTGTTCCGCGCGGCCACGGGCGACACCCCGGTGGCCGAGAGCGCGATGTACGACGTCGTCCCCGAGGAGGGCAAGGCGGGCCTCACCGGGTTGGCCTTCGCGTTCCTGGCGCTGCGCGCCTTCGCGTCCGGGTGCACCGCGCTGACCGGCGTCGAGGCGATCGCGAACGGCGTCCCGGCCTTCCGTGCACCCAAGAGCCGCAACGCCGCGACGACGCTGGCCGCGATGGGGATCATCGCGATGAGCATGTTCATCGGCATCACCGCGCTGGCGATCCTGAGCAAGGTCCGCTACTCCGAGCACCCGGCCGAGCAGTTCGTCGGCTTCGGCGAGGACGACGTCCAGCGCAGCGTCATCGCACAGGTGGCCGCCGCGGTGTTCGGCGACGGGAGCATCCCGTTCTTCTACGTGCAGGTCATGGCGGCCGGGATCCTCATCCTGGCGGCCAACACCGCCTACAACGGCTTCCCACTGCTCGGGTCGATCCTGGCGCAGGACCGCTACCTGCCGCGCCAGCTGCACACCCGTGGTGACCGGCTGGTCTACAGCAACGGCATCGTGCTGCTGGCCGTCTTCGCCGGGCTGCTTATCGTCGCCTTCGACGCGAGCGTCACGCGCCTGATCCAGCTGTACATCATCGGCGTCTTCACGGCGTTCACCTTCGGCCAGTTCGGCATGGTGAAGCACTGGAACCGCCTCATCGGCAGCGGTTCCGTGACGGCGGAGCGCATGCCCGGGGTCAAGCGGAGCCGGGCCATCAACCTCACCGGCGCCTCGTTGACCGGCGTGGTGCTGGTCATCGTCACGGTCACCAAGTTCCGGCAGGGCGCCTACCTGGTGCTGATCGCGATGCCGATCCTCTACGTGTTGATGCGCGGCATCTACAACCACTACACGCGCGTCTCGGAGGAGCTCGAGCCGGACGACGAGCTCATCCCGCTGCCGAGCCGCAACCACGCGATCGTGCTCGTCTCCAAGCTGCACGCGCCGACGCTGCGCGCGCTGGCCTATGCCCGCGCGACCCGCCCGCACGACCTCACAGCGCTGACCGTCTCGGTCGACGCAGAGGAGTCGCGGCTGCTGCAGGAGCAGTGGGACCGGCGCGAGATCCCGGTGCCGCTGACCATCCTGGACAGCCCCTACCGCGAGATCACCCGGCCGATCCTGGAGTACGTGCGCGACCTCCGCTCGAAGAGCCCGCGCGACGTGGTCACCGTGTTCATCCCCGAGTACGTCGTCGGCCACTGGTGGGAGCAGCTGCTGCACAACCAGAGCGCGCTGCGGCTCAAGGGCCGACTGCTCTTCCAGCCTGGGGTGATGGTGACCAGCGTGGCCTACCAGCTGCGCTCGTCCGAACGGCTGCGCGACGACGACGACGGCAGCGCGCCGGGCGACGCGCGTCGGCCGTCGGTCGACTGGTCGTGATCCTCGACGTCGGCGCCGTCGCGGCCGGCGGTGCCTGCGTCGCGCGCGCCGAGGACGGCCGGGTCGTGTTCGTCCGGCACGCGCTGCCGGGCGAGCGCGTGCGGGCGGAGGTGACCGGCGAGACCGCGCACTACCTGCGCGCCGACGCCGTCGAGGTCCTGGAGCCGTCACCGGACCGGGTCGTGCCGCCGTGCCCCTACGCCGGGCCGGGACGGTGCGGCGGGTGCGACTGGCAGCACGTCGACCTGGCGGCGCAACGGCTGCTGAAGGCGCAGCTGGTGCAGGAGCAGCTGAGTCGGGTCGCCCGGACCTCGTGGCCGGTGCTGGTCGAGCCGGTGCCGGGCGACGTCGACGGGCTGCGTTGGCGCACGCGCGTCCAGTTCGCCGTCGACGCCTCCGGGCGGGCCGGGCTGCGCAAGCACCGCTCGCACGAGCTCCAGCACGTCGACGCCTGCCTGATCGCCACCTCCGACGTCGACGCCGTCGGCGCGCAGGGCCTGCCCTGGCCGGGCGCGGTCTCCGTCGAGGTCGCTGCCGACGGCGCGCAGCGGGTCGTGTCCGTGACCGGTCGGCACGCCGCGCTCCCGCCGGTCGAGGCCGGCGTCGTCGTCGAGGGTCGGCCGCTGCACGCCCCGCACGGGCTGCGGCACACCGTGCTCGGCCGGTCGTACGAGGTGGCAGCGGGTGGCTTCTGGCAGGTGCACCCGGGCGCCGCCACCGTCCTGGCGCAGGCGGTCCTCGACGGTCTCGACCCGCAGTCAGGGGAGACCGCCGTCGACCTCTACGCCGGAGCCGGGCTGTTCACCGCGCTGCTCGCCTCGCGTGGACTGTCGGTGCTGGCCGTCGAGGGCGACGCGCGCGCGTGCGCCGACGCCGCCCGCAACACCGCCGACCTGCCGGGGGTGCGCATCCGGACCGCAACGGTCGACGCCGACGGCGTGCGCCGGATCGGTGCCCCCGATCTGGTCGTGCTCGACCCGCCGCGGGCCGGCGCCGGCATCGCGACGACTCGCGCGCTGGCGGCGCTGCGACCGCGGGCGATGGCGTACGTGTCCTGCGACGCCGGGTCCTTCGCGCGGGATCTGCGGGTGCTGCTGGACGCCCAGTGGTCGCTGGAGAGCCTGCGCGCGTTCGACCTGTATCCGATGACCGAGCACGTCGAGACGGTCGCGATTCTCACGCCGCCGGTCTTCGGTCGCGACTGACCCTGGCCAGGCCCTCTCCGCGCGGCGCGCCGATCCGCGTTCTGCGCGTGGTCGGCCTCTCCGGCACGCTGGTCCTGTCCCTGGGGCAGGGCGCGGTCATGGCCCCCGATCTGGTGCTGGGCGCCCTCGCCGTGGCCGGGACCGCGCCGGCTCCTCGGCGCGCTGGCGCTGGCGCACGTCGTGCTGGTGCACGCCGTCGTCGCGCGGGACTGGCCGCACAGCCCGCTCCGGCTGCTCGCCGCCTTCCTGCTGTGCCTGGTCGTCTACGGCGGGGCCGCTGCTGCGCTGGCGCAGAGCTTCGCGGCGATGCCGGGGGCGGCGCTGCCGCGCGCGGGCCGGGTCGGCCTGCTGCTCCTCCCGCTGCTCGTGCTCGTCACTCTCGGCACCACCGCGGGCGGACCGGTTGTCGGCCTGGCGCTGCTTGCGTCGGCCGGCCTGGCCGTGCTGGTCGCCGGCCGCCGGCGGCGCCGGGCTGCCGAGGTGCCGCAGCAGCGGGAGCCGTCAGCGGTTCGGGACCGCGCCCGACGGTGAGCACGCGGCTGCTTGAAAGTCCCCCGTCCACAACAGCTTTTGTTCTCAGTTCTGTCAGTGGTCGGGTCTACGGTCGTGTCATGGCGATGGGGCAGGTGGCGTTCTCGGTGACGGCGGATGTCGTTGCGCTGGACGGGTGCGCTGCTGAGCTGGCGGTGCTGGAGCTGGACCGCGGGGCGGTGCACGCCCGGCAGCTCAACGGTCTGCTGCGGATGCACGCGATCGGGTTGTCGGCGGGGATGGATTTGTCGACGGTCCCGCACGCGGCACTGGCGTTGGGGTCCTCGGAGGCGCGTGCGGGTGGGCTGCTCGCGGACGCGCTGCTCCTCGGGTCGTTGCCCGGGGCGTTGGAGGCGGTGGCCTGCGGGCTGCTGACGGTCGAGATG
>JBKJQQ010000256.1:0-12008 GCA_046593875.1 Mycobacteriales bacterium
CTCATCACCTGCCGGCTGGTCGACCGCGGGAGCACGACCGACGTCGAGGTCGACACCGATCTCAACGTCACCGGCAAGCCCGCGCAGTTCGGCCGCGGCGTGCTGGCCGACGTCAGCAGCAAGCTGGTCGACCAGTTCGCGGCCTGCCTGTCGGAGGAGATCCGCGCCGGCACGCCGGAGCCGGTCTTCGACTCCGTCACCGCCGATCTGGGTGCACCCGGCGCGAGCACAGCACCTCCGCCGCCGCGCAAGGCCGCCGAGCCCATCGACCTGCTCGGCACCGCCGGGGCGCCGGTCCTCAAGCGCCTCGCGCCGCTGGCGGCCGCCGTCCTGCTGCTCCTCCTGCTGGTCCGCCGCCTGCGTCGGGGCTAGCTCGCGGGCTGCTCCCCGCCCTGGCCGAGCCGGACCTCGCCGCCGAGCGCGCCCGAGACCTGCTCGGCCGTCTGCGGCAGCACCGTCTGCACCGCCCAGTCCGTGCCGACCACGGCGCTGGCCAGCTCGTCCTTGTTCGCGAGGTAGCCGTCCCGCTCGTCCGGCGTCGCGAAGCGCAGCAGAACCACGTCCTCGGCGTCGTTGAGGATGCAGCTCTGCGCCTCCGACACGCCCTCGAACGTCCCGGTCATCGGCTCCTCGCAGGGCAGCCCCTTGCTCCCGAGGGCGGCGAGGATCTCCGCCGTGGAGGCGAAGCTGCCGCCGACCGCCGCGCTCGGGGAGGGGGCGGGCGCTGCCTCCGGCTCGCTGTCGCTGCAGCCGGTGAGGGCGAGAGCCAGGACGAGGGCAGCGGCGGGAGCGAAGCGCATGACCTCCAGCCTGCCAGGCCGTGCGCGAGGATGGCTACGTGTCCCGCCTGCTCTGGCTCGTCGCCGCCGTGTCCGTCGTGCTCGTCGTCGCGGTCGGGGCCAGCTACCCGGGCGACGGCTGTCCGGAGCGGACGTGGGCCGCGGCGCTCGACGGTCTCACCGACTCGGCGCCCGAGGCGTGCGCCGCGAGGGCGATCGACCGCGTCTACGCCGTCGGCGCCGGCCTCATGGGCCTGGTGCTGATCTCCGGTCTGCTCAGCCGCCGAGGGTGAGGCGCACCGCGTCGCGGGTGCTCTCGAAGGCCAGCTCCGGCAGCTCGTCCGGGCCGAAGAAGCTGGCGTCCAGCGCGTCGTCGGCCGCGGCCAGCGCGCCGCCGACGACCTCGGCCTCGAAGGCCAGGAAGAACGACGCCCCGCGGTGGCCACCGGTGATGGTGCTCGGGTAGACGTCGAGCACCCGACCGACCGCGACCTCGAGCCCGGTCTCCTCCTGCGCCTCGCGCGCCGCTGCCACCCGCGGGTCCTCGCCGGCGTCGACGTAGCCGGCCGGCAGCGCCCACAGACCCTTGCCCGGCTCGACGCCGCGGCGGACCAGCAGCAGCCGGCCGTCCTGCACCACGACCACGCCGACGCCGACCTTCGGGTCGCGGTGGTGCGTGCGCCCGCAGGCCGTGCACACCGGGTGCCGACCGGAGGTGTCGAGGCGGCCGGCGCAGGCGCTGCAGTACTGCAGGGGCGGAGGCATCGCAGCAGCCTGGCACGCCCTGACGCAGTAGCCTGCGACCCACGGCGATCGCGCCAGCCGCCGGCCCACCCCGACCGAGGAGCGCACCGTGACGCCCGACGAGATCGCCGCCGGCCGGGAGCGCTGGCAGCAGCGCTTCGACGCCGCGCGCACGCGCGACGCCGACTTCACGACGCTGTCCGGGGTGGAGGTCGCGCCGGTCTACGGCCCGCGTGACGGCGACAGCTACGAGGGCTTCGAGCGGATCGGCTGGCCGGGGGAGTTCCCCTTCACCCGTGGGCTCTACCCGACGGGCTACCGCGGTCGGCCGTGGACGATCCGCCAGTTCGCCGGCTTCGGCAACGCCGAGCAGACCAACGAGCGCTACAAGATGATCCTGGCCGCCGGCGGTGGAGGGCTCAGCGTCGCGTTCGACATGCCGACCCTCATGGGGCGCGACTCCGACGACCCCCGCGCGCTCGGCGAGGTCGGCCACTGCGGTGTCGCGATCGACAGCGCGGCCGACATGGAGCTGCTGTTCCGCGACATCCCGCTCGCCGACGTGACCACGTCGATGACGATCAGCGGCCCCGCGGTGCCGGTCTTCTGCATGTACCTCGTGGCCGCCGAGCGCCAGGGCGTCGACCCGGGCGTGCTCAACGGGACGCTGCAGACCGACATCTTCAAGGAGTACATCGCGCAGAAGGAGTGGCTCTTCCCGCCTGAGCCGCACCTGCGCCTGATCGGCGACCTCATGGAGCACTGCGCCGAGAAGATCCCTGCGTACAAGCCGATCTCGGTCTCCGGCTACCACATCCGCGAGGCAGGCTCGACCGCCGCGCAGGAGCTCGCCTTCACCCTGGCCGACGGGTTCGCCTACGTCGAGCTGGGCCTGTCGCGCGGCATGGACGTCGACGTCTTCGCCCCCGGCCTGTCGTTCTTCTTCGACGCCCACGTCGACTTCTTCGAGGAGATCGCGAAGTTCCGTGCGGGTCGGCGCATCTGGGCCCGCTGGCTGCGTGACGTCTACGGCGCGAAGACCGACAAGGCGCAGTGGATGCGCTTCCACACTCAGACCGCCGGCGTCTCGCTGACCGCCCAGCAGCCCGACAACAACGTCGTACGCACGGCCATCGAGGCGCTGGCCGCCGTCCTGGGCGGGACCAACAGCCTGCACACCAACGCGCTGGACGAGGTGCTCGCGCTGCCGAGCGAGAAGGCGGCGCAGATCGCCCTGCGCACGCAGCAGGTCATCGCCGAGGAGACCGGCGTCATGAACGTCGCCGACCCGCTCGGCGGCTCCTGGTACGTCGAGCAGCTCACCGACCAGATCGAGGCCGAGGCCGAGGCCGTCTTCGCCAAGGTCCGGGACATGGGGACCGACGGCTCGATGACGTCGGGCATCCTGCGCGGGATCGAGGACGGCTGGTTCATGGCTGAGATCGCCGAGGCGGCGTTCGTCTACCAGGTGGCCGTGGAGAAGGGCGACAAGAAGGTCGTCGGGGTGAACGTCCACACCGAGGCCCTCGACCACGGTCTCGAGGTCCTCCGGGTGAGCCACGAGGTCGAGAAGGAGCAGGTCCGCGTGCTCGCCGGCCGCAAGGGCGGGCGTGACGAGCAGCTCGTGCAGGCCCGGCTCGCGACGCTGCTGGACGTGGCCCGCGGCGAGGGGAACACGATCGAGCCGATGCTCGAGGCGATCCGCGCCGAGGCCACCCTCGGCGAGGTGTGCGGGGTGCTGCGCGAGCTGTGGGGCAGCTACACCGAGCCGCCCCGCTTCTGAGGGAAGGGGCCCCCGCGCGCTGGGGTTGGATGGGGGCATGAGCATGCGCCCCACGGACATCAACATCGCCGGTGCCGTCGACCTCTCCTCGCTGCGTGCGCCCGCGACCCCGAGTGCGCCCGCCGCGCCGGCCTCGACGAGCGCGCACGTGCTCGACGTGACCGAGGCGAGCTTCGAGACCGACGTGCTGCAGCGCTCGATGCAGGTGCCGGTGCTGCTGGACTTCTGGGCCGCCTGGTGCGGGCCGTGCAAGCAGCTCTCGCCGGTCCTGGAGAGGCTCGCTGAGGAGGGCGGCGGCGCCTGGGTGCTCGCCAAGATCGACGTGGACGCCAACCCCGCGCTGTCGACGCAGCTGCAGATCCAGAGCATCCCGACCGTGCTGCTCGCCCTGGGCGGCCGGCTCATCCAGGGCTTCACCGGAGCGCTGCCCGAGCGCGACCTGCGCGCCTTCCTCGAGCAGGTCCTCGCGGCGGCGGCCCAGGCCGGGCTCGGCGGCCCCGGTGGGGTCCTGCCCGAGGACGGGCCGCCTCCCGTGCCGACCGACCCGGACATCGTCGCGGCCGAGGACGCCATGGGCGCGGGCGACTACGCCGGCGCGGTGGCGGCCTACGACGCCCTGCTCGCGCGCGTGCCGAACGACCCCGAGGCGGTTGCGGGCAAGGCCTGGGCCGCCCTGCTGCTGCGCAGCGCGGAGGCCGATCCAGAGGCGGTCCTGGCCGGGGCCGCGGCGGCGCCGGACGACGCGGCGGCGCAGACCGCGGCCGCCGACGTGGAGGTGCTCACCGAACGCATCGACGAGGCGATCGCGCGCCTGGTCGGCTACGTGCGCCGCACGGCCGGCGACGACCGCGACGCCGCCCGTGTGCACCTGCTCGAGCTGTTCGACGCGCTGGACCCCGAGGACCCGCGGATCGTCACGGGTCGCCGGGCGCTCTCGAACGCCCTGTTCTAGCGCCCTACTTGGCGTTCTTGGCCGTGGTGGCCGAGATCGCGCCACCCGCGGCCGGGGTCTGACCGCTGACCTTGACGTTCTTGGCCGCCTTCGGCTTCTTGACGGCCTTGCTGCCCTTGTCCTTGCTCATCACGCACTCCCGGCTCGAGCGGGGTCTCCGGCAGCGCCGGCCCGTCCCCGGACGAACACTAGGCCCGCGGCAGGGCCAGCAGGCGCAGGGTGCGGCGGCGGAGCAGGCCGACGCTGAAGATCAGCGCGGCGACGACCGCCGTCAGGAGGCCGGTCTGCACGGGCGAGCCCGGCAGCGGCTGCTCGGCAGCCGCCAGCTCGACCGAGCCGGGGGCGACCCGGTCGACAGCGCTGCGGCGGGTGCCGGTCGCGGCCTTGTCCAGCAGCCGGACGACCTCGAGCCCGCGGCGGTAGTCCATGACGTAGACGACGTCCTTGCTGATCCACTGCGCCGCGCCGCTGTAGCCCTCGGCCGCGGTGATCCAGCCGAGCTCCTTCATCTTCCCGTCCTTGCCGACGTCGACGAAGCGGGTGCCGCGGTCGTAGTACGAGACGGCCATCTTGCCGCTGCCGGCGAACGCCGGGTGCAGCTCCATCCAGTGGGCGCAGTACAGGACGTGGCCGGGCGCCGCGCCGTCCAGGAACAGCCCGCGGGCGCCGGCGGAGTAGGCATCGACCTTGGTGAAGGCCGCTCCTCGCAGGCCCTTGGCGCCGGTGCCGGGCTGGTAGGTGTTCAGCGCCGCGACGACGGCGCGGGCGTCCCACGTCTCGATGACCGAGTTGTCGCCCTTGCAGTCGCTGCCGGCCGTGTTGGTGGGACCGCCGGGGGCGATCTCGGTGCCGGCGATGAGCCACGGCGAGGTGCCGCCCTTGGCCCACTCGAGGGAGTGGAAGCCCAGGCTCGGGAAGCGCTTGGCCTGGTCGATCGCGGTCAGCCGCAGCGGCCGGGTCGGGATGCTGGTGTCCATGAGGATCGAGGTGGAGCCGGCCGACATGACCAGGCCGGGCCGGATCTCGGTGAGGTCGTGGGTGTAGGGGCTGTTGCCGCGCTTGCCGTAGTCGACCGCCTCGCGCCAGGTCGTCTCCAGCAGCACCGGCTTGCTCGGCTCGCGCAGGTCGACGATGTGGCCGGACCGGCCGTAGGCCCAGGCGCAGGAGTCCTTCTTCTTCTGCGCGTTGACCCCGCTCACGCAGGTCCAGGTGTGGTCGGTCACCGGGACGGTGGCCAGCACCCTGAGGGCCTTGGGGTTGCTGACGTCGACGATGTTCAGCGCGGAGGGACCGGCGGGCGTCGGACCGCCGTCGACGAGCAGGATGCGGTCGTTGGTGTCCGGGTCCTCCTGCGCGAGCGCGGCACCGGCCCCCGTCTGGAACAGCCGCAGCGAGCCGAGCAGGGTCGGGACGGCCGGCGTCGTCGTGTCGTAGACGTAGACACCGCGCGGGTCGGTGAGGAAGAAGCGCTTGCCATCCGCGGACGGTGCGCCGCCGGCGGTGCCCGTGTGCTCCGGGAAGCGGCCGAGGTACTCGACGTTGTCGGTCGACGCGAACGTCAGGTCGGTCGGCAGCGTCGGGCCCAACGGGGCCGTCGGGTGCGCGAACGCGGGGGCGGCAGGGACCAGGACGGCGGCGGTGACGAGCAGCGGGAGGAGTCGGCGCATGCCGCCTACTTCGACGCAGGGTCGCTCACCCCTGCCGGTCGCCCACGATCGCGCTGTAGACCAGCTGCCGGAGCTCGGTGCGGATCGGGTACGTGCTCGACGGCACGAGCTGGGTGTAGAAGTGCGCCGTCAGCTGCTCGACCGGGTCCACCCAGAACGCCGTGCTCGCCAGGCCGCCCCAGGTGAACTCGCCCGGACTGGTGCTGATCCGGGACAGCACCGGGTCCACGTTGACGCCGAAGCCCAGCCCGAAGCCGATCCCGTCGAAGGTCGTCTCGGCGAACTGCCCGCGGCCCAGGCTCACCAGCGTCCCGCCCCGGGGCAGGTGGTTCCTCGTCATGTACGCCAGCGTCCGCGGGCTCAGGACACGCGTCCCGTCGAGCTCGCCGCCGCGCAGGAGCAGCTGCGTGAAGCGGGCGTAGTCGGCGGCCGTCGAGACCAGGCCGCCGCCACCGGACAGCAGCGCGGGCGGCGTCAGCGCGTTGTCGCCCATCGCGTCGTAGCGCAGCACGGGGCCGCCGGACGGGTTGGGGACGTAGAGGGCAGCCAGCCGGTCGACGTCGTCGCCCTCGACCCACCACCGGGTGTCGGTCATGCCCAGCGGGTCCAGCACGACGCGGGCGCAGGCCTGCTCGAGCGTCTCGCCGGTCAGCACCTCGATCAGCCGGCCGAGCACATCGGTGGCGACCGAGTAGTTCCAGGCCGTGCCGGGTTCGAACAGCAGCGGCAGCGAGGCCCACCGCTGGCACATCGTGGCGAGGTCGGCGGTGGCGTCCACGAGCGGGTCGGCGCCGGCCTGCGCGTACATCTCGTCCAGCACGCTGGAGCGGGTGAAGGCGTAGGTGAGGCCGGCGGTGTGGGTGAGCAGGTGCCACAGCCGGATCGGTTCGGTCGCCGGGACCGTCTTCGGCTGCTGCGCGTTGCCGCCGACGAGCACCCGCATGTCCGCGAACTCCGGCAGGTACCGGGAGAGCTCGTCGTTCAGCGAGAACGCTCCCTGCTCGTAGAGCGACATCGCCACGACCGACGTGATCGGCTTGGTCATCGAGTAGATGCGCCACAGCGTGTCCAGCGCGACCGGACGACCCGCCTCCAGGTCGGCCGTCCCGCGCACGCTGGAGTGGACGACCTGGCCGTGCCGGGTCACGAGCACCTGCCAGCCGGCGAGCCGGCCGTCGTCGACGTAGCGCGCGAGGTGGGTGTCGATGCGGGCCAGGCGGTCGGCGTCCATGCCCACCCGGGCGGGGTCGTGCTCGACGGTCGTCATGCGGTGGACCCTATGCGGCGCGACCCCGCCGCCCCTCCGGGGTCAGGGCGCGAGGGAGTGCAGCCACACGGTGCCGAGCGGGGGGACCCGCAGCAGTGCCGAGGCGGGCTGGCCGTGCCAGCTGTCGGCCTCGGCCTTCACGCCGCCGTCGTTGCCGACGCCGCTGCCGAAGAACTGCGCGGCGTCGGTGTTGAGCACCTCGTCCCACTGCCCGGCCCAGGGCAGGCCCAGGCGGTAGCCGTCGTGCGGCACGGCGGAGAAGTTGCTGATGCAGGCCAGCACCGAGCCGTCGGTCGCGATGCGCAGGAACGAGAAGACGTTGCCGGCCGTGTCGTTCGCGTCGATCCAGGCGAAGCCGGCGGCGTCGACGTCCTGTGACCAGAGCGCGGGCGTCTTCGTGTAGACCGCGTTGAGCTCCCGGACGGTCAGGGCGACCCCGCGGTGGTCGGGCAGGTCGAGCAGCCACCAGTCCAGCGAGCGCTCCTCGCTCCACTCCGACTCCTGCGCGAACTCCTGGCCCATGAACAGCAGCTGCTTGCCGGGATGGGCCCACATGAACCCGAGGTAGGCGCGCAGGTTGGCCAGCTGCTGCCACCGGTCGCCCGGCATCTTGCGGAGCAGCGAGCCCTTGCCGTGCACGACCTCGTCGTGGCTGATCGGCAGCGTGTAGTTCTCGGAGTAGGCGTAGACCATCGAGAACGTCATCTGGTGGTGGTGGTAGCCGCGGTAGACCGGCTCGCGGGCCATGTAGTCCAGCGAGTCGTGCATCCAGCCCATGTTCCACTTGAAGCCGAAGCCGAGGCCGCCCAGGTGCACCGGCCGCGAGACGCCCGGCCACGCCGTCGACTCCTCGGCGATCGTCATCGCGCCGGGGGAGCGGCGGTAGACGACGGAGTTCATCTCCTGCAGGAACGCCACCGCCTCGAGGTTCTCGCGCCCGCCGAAGACGTTCGGGCTCCACTCGCCGTCCTTGCGCGAGTAGTCCAGGTAGAGCATCGAGGCGACGGCGTCGACGCGCAGCGCGTCGATGTGGAACTCCTCGAGCCAGTACGACGCGTTGGCGACCAGGAAGTTGCGCACCTCGCGACGGCCGAAGTCGAAGACGTAGGTGCCCCAGTCCATCTGCTCGCCGCGCTCGGGGTCCGCGTGCTCGTACAGCGGTGTCCCGTCGAACTTCGCCAGCGCGAACTCGTCCTTGGGGAAGTGGGCCGGGACCCAGTCGACGATGACGCCGATGCCGGCCTGGTGCAGCTGGTCGACCAGGTAGCGGAACTCGTCGGGAGTGCCGAAGCGCGAGGTCGGCGCGTAGTAGCCGGTGACCTGGTAGCCCCACGAGCCGCCGAAGGGGTGCTCGGCCACGGGCATGAGCTCGACGTGGGTGTAGCCCAGCCAGCTGACGTACTCGACGAGCTGCTCGGCGAGCTCGACGTAGGACAGTCCCTGCCGCCACGAGCCGAGGTGCACCTCGTAGACGCTCATGGGGGCGGCGTGCGGCTGGGTCTTCGCGCGCTGCTCGAGCCAGGCCGCGTCGTTCCAGGTGTAGTTCGAGACGTCGACGACGCTCGCCGTCAGCGGCGGCACCTCCGTGCGGCGCGCCATCGGGTCCGCCTTCTGGCGCCAGGTCCCGTCGGCGCCGAGGACCGCGTACTTGTAGTGCGTGCCCTCGCCGATGCCGGGGACGAACAGCTCCCAGACGCCGCTGCTGCCGAGCGCCCGCATCGGGTGGCTGCTGCCGTCCCAGCCGTTGAAGTCACCGACGACGCGGACCCCACGGGCGTTGGGCGCCCACACCGCGAAGCTGACCCCCGTCACCTGGCCGAGCTGGCGGACATGGCTGCCCAGCACGGTCCACAGCGCCTCGTGTCGACCCTCGCCGATGAGGTGCAGGTCCACCTCGCCGAGCGTCGGAAGGAAGCGATACGGGTCATCGGACGGGTAGGTGGTGCCCTGGTAGGTCACGTCCAGCCGGTAGTCCGGCAGGACGGTGCCGTCGAGGTGCGCCTCCCAGATCCCGGCGTGCACGTGGGTCATCTCGATGGCCTGCTCACCGATGCGCACGGCGACCTGCTCGGCGCCGGGTCGCAGGCAACGCACGACGATCCCGTCCGCGACCACGTGGGCACCCAGCAGTCCGTGTGGGTTGTGGTGCGCGCCTCCAGCGACCTGCTCGAGCTCATGGGCGACGGTGCCAACTGCCGCGGAGGTGAGTTTCTTGGCAGCGGCCTTGCGGGGGGCCCGCTTGCGCGGTGTCGGTGTCGGCGTCTCGGTCATGCCCGAGCACCGACAAGTCGCTCGATGGAGCTCAGCGGGACCGCCAGCCAGGTGGGCCGGTTACGCGCTTCGTAGACCACTTCGTAGACCGCCTTGTCGAGCTCGAAGGCCCGCAGCAGGACCTGCTCGTCGCGCGGATCGATCCCCGCCGCTCGGGCATAGCCGTCGCAGAAGGCCTCCCGGTTGCGCTCGGCCCACTCCTGCGCGCGATACGCCAGTTGAGGTGCACCGCCACCGGCACTGCCGCTCGTTGCCGCCCGCTCCGCGAGGAGGTGACGGGCGGCGTAGTCGAACGAGCGCAGCATGCCTGCGACGTCGCGCAGCGGGCTCATCAGCGCGGTGCGCTCCGACAGCAGGCGCGCCGGCTCGCCCTCGAAGTCGAGCAGCACCCAGCCTTCCTGGGTACGGAGCACCTGACCGAGGTGCAGGTCGCCGTGGATGCGCTGGACCGCGACCGGCTCGGTGCGCCGACCCACCTCCTCGTAGGCGCGCCGCAGGTCCTCGGCGTAGGGCGCGAGCTCGGGGACGACGAGCAGCGCAGCGTCGAGCCGCTCCTGCAGTTGCTGCGCGGTGGCCTCGGATTGCGCGGTGTCGGCGAACGCCGTGGGCAGGACCTGAGCCATCAGGGCGTGAACCTCGGCGGTGGCGCCGCCGAGTCGCTCGGCCTCCCCTGCGAAGTCGCCGCCGACCTCATCGGCGTGCAGGTCGCCCTCGGCGAAAAGGTCGCGGACGCTCGCCGTCGCGGTGGCCCAGCCCTCGCTGGAGCCGAGCAGGAAGACCTGGAGCAGCCCCATCGTCGTGATCGTGTGGTCGATGGTGCCGTCGACCCAGGCCAGGGGTCTTGCGACGTGGGGGCTGCCCGCGTCGGCGAGGGCTTTGGTCACCTCGATGTCCGGGTTGGCGCCGGGCTGCAAGCGCCGGAAGAGCTTCAAGATGTAGCGGTCGCCGTAGACGATCGAGGTGTTGCTCTGCTCCACCGAGAGCACCCGAGCTGTCAGCGTCGGGTCGAGGTCGGCGGCGCTCGTGAACTCCAGGTCGCCGAGATGACCGCCGACGGTGAGGTGCTGAAGGAGGACCGCGGTGGCTGCCGGGTCGTGCACGGCGTCGTAGCACGTTGACCCGTCGACCTCGCCGATCGCGACGTGCTGCAGTCGCTCCTCGATCTCACCAGGTCGGCGGCCGAGCAGCAGTTGATAGCGGTCGACCGTGCCGGCCACGGACTCGGTGCGCAGCACCAGGTGGTCGACGCGGGGTTCGCCATCGAGCAATGGGGTCGACGACTCCACCGCGACGGCGGCGAGCGCCGTGCCCTTCCCGCCGTACCAGCGCTGGGTGGGGAGCCACTCCCGCAGCAGGTCTTCCAGTGTGCTCACTCCGACACCTCCAGGCCGAACCACAGGAACGAGTGCCCGGGGAGCGAGAGCAGGTAGGGCAGCTCGCCGATCTTCGGAAAGGGCACCTGTCCGGACAACTCTCGCGGCACTGAGCCCTCGAAGCGCGACAGGTCGAGCTCGACCGGCTGCGGGAAGCGCGACAGGTTGTCCACGCACAGCTCGCGGTCTTCGCCGAACTCGCGCACGTACGCCAGGACCGACGGGTTGCTCGCGCCGAGCTCCTCGTAGGTCCCGAGGCCGAACACCGGGTGCTGCTTGCGGATCTCGAGCAGCCGGCGGGTCCAGTTCAGCAGCGAGCTCGACGAGCGCATCTGGGCGTCGACGTTGATGGCCTGATAGCCGTAGACGGGGTCGAGGATGAGGGGGAGGTACAGACGCTGCGGGTCTGCGGTGGAGAACCCGGCGTTGCGGTCGGCGTTCCACTGCATCGGGGTGCGGACGCCGTCGCGGTCACCGAGGTAGATGTTGTCGCCCATGCCGATCTCGTCCCCGTAGTAGAGGACCGGCGAGCCAGGCAGCGACAGCAGGAGACCGGTGAACAGCTCGATCTGGTCGCGGCTGTTCTCGAGCAGCGGTGCGAGTCGGCGCGCGATGCCGACGTTGGACTTCATCCGCGGGTCCTTGGCGTACTCGGCGTACATGTAGTCGCGTTCCTCGTCGCTGACCATCTCGAGCGTCAGCTCGTCGTGGTTGCGCAAGAAGATGCCCCACTGGCAGTTCTGCGGGATGGCCGGCGTGTTGGCGAGGATCTCCGAGATCGGGTAGCGCGACTCCCGGCGGACCGCCATGAACAGCCGCGGCATCAGCGGGAAGTGGAATGCCATCTGGCACTCGTCGCCGGTCTCGGGGTCGCCGAAGTACTCGACGACGTCCTGCGGCCACTGGTTGGCCTCGCAGAGCATGACCCGGTCGGGGAAGAGCTCGTCCACCTCTTTGCGGACCCGCTTGAGGAAGTCGTGGGTCTCCGGGAGGTTCTCGCCGTTGGTGCCCTCCCGCTCGAACAGGTAGGGCACCGCGTCGAGCCGGAAGCCGTCGATGCCGAGCTCCAGCCAGAACTTCAGGACGTCGATCATCGCCTCCTGCACGGCCGGGTTCTCGTAGTTGAGGTCCGGCTGGTGGCTGAAGAAGCGGTGCCAGAAGAACTGCTCGCG
>JBKJQQ010000043.1:0-6666 GCA_046593875.1 Mycobacteriales bacterium
GCCGAACATCACCCCGATCTTCTCGCGGAGCTGGTTGATGAAGATGGCGGTCGTGCCGGTGTTGGCCAGCGCACCGGTCATCTTGCGCAGCGCCTGGCTCATGAGGCGGGCCTGCAGTCCGACGTGGCTGTCGCCCATCTCGCCCTCGATCTCGGCGCGCGGCACGAGCGCGGCCACCGAGTCGATGACGATGATGTCGAGGGCGCCGGAGCGGACCAGCATGTCGGCGATCTCGAGCGCCTGCTCACCGGTGTCGGGCTGCGAGACGAGCAGCGCGTCGGTGTCGACGCCCAGCTTCTTCGCGTACTCCGGGTCGAGAGCGTGCTCGGCGTCGATGAAGGCCGCGATGCCACCGGCGGCCTGCGCGTTGGCAACCGCGTGCAGAGCCACCGTCGTCTTTCCCGAGCTCTCCGGTCCGTAGATCTCCACGACGCGGCCGCGCGGGAGGCCGCCGATGCCGAGCGCGACGTCGAGCGCGATCGAGCCGGTCGGGATGACCCCGATCGGGACGCGCACCTCGTCACCGAGCCGCATGACCGACCCCTTGCCGAAGCTCTTCTCGATCTGCCCGAGAGCCATCTCGAGGGCCTTCTCGCGGTCCGGTCCTGCCATGTGGAGCTCCTTCGGTGAGGTCGGCTGTCCGATCGACGGTGACGCTAGGAGCGGCCTGCGACAGTCCGGAAGGGCTGCCGGCCACTCTGTGGACACCCGGACAGGAGCGACGCTAGACCGAACACCCGTTCGAAGGGCGGCGACACGCCGCACTCACCGCTCGGAGGCCGGCACCGCCCGTACCTCGCACACCGCGCGCCAGACCGCCTTCACGTCGTCGCCGTCGGCCAGCGCGCGCTCGACGGTGCGCCCGCCGAGCGAGGAGAGCACCTGGTCCGCGGCGAAGGACCGGGCGTAGGCGGCGCCGAAGCTGTTCTCCATCCGGCGCCAGAACTCCGTGATCCGCACCGGAACCACGATAGGCATCGAGCCGTCGCAGCACGCGGCGGCGAGGCCGCCTCACCTCCACGACGTCCGGAGCCTCGTGGGAGGAGACCGAACTGCCCGCCGAACGCCTCCTGCGTCCGCGACCTGCGCGAGGCCCCGCGCGACGGTGCGGTCGACGACGTGCTCGCGCTCGACCCGGCGGCGAGACGCTGGGAGCACCTCCGCGATGCGGCGTTCGACACCTCGTACGACCGGACGATGGGGTGGACGGGGGCCTCGTGCTCGACAGCGAGCGGCAGCGCTGGGTCACCCTGCCGCCACCGCCCGAGCCGGCCGACCAGGTCTGGACGCCCCCGGCCGACTAGGGCCCGAACCAGCCGGCGACGTCGGCGAGCAGTGCGACCGTCCCGCTGTTGTTGTAGAAGCGGATCGCCGAGCCGTTGCCGGTCGGGACGATCGCCGCGCCTGCCGCGGTCTGCCCGCGGGTGAGGTTCAGCGTCGACACCGACGGGGGCGGGCTGGTCTGCCCCAGTGGCGTCGGGTAGACGCGGATGTCGGTGCTGGCGCTCGCTCCGACCCCGGTCACGTTCAGCGCGACGGCGGTGGCGCCCTCGGGGACGCCGCCCCGGCCGGAGGTGTCCAGGTCGAGCAGCTCGCGCGCACCGAGCCTGGTCGGCCGGGTGTCCAGCAGGCGCTGCGGCGTCAGCGGGCGGAACAGCGCACCGGTGCTGCTCGCGTCGTAGTAGCCGAAGACGTCTGCCACCAGGGAGATCTCGCCGGCGTTGTTGCGCAGCCGCACCAGTCCGTCGTCGCCGACGCGCACGATGACCAGGTTCGGGACCGGCCCGCCCGGCGCCACGTTGATGTTGCTGATCGTGGGCACGGCGCTGCTGCCGATGCGGCGGGGGTAGACCCGCACGTCGGTGCTGCGGGTCGCGCCGACGGCCGTCACGCTCAGCACGACGGCGCGGGCGGTCGCCGGGACCGACGGGGTGCCGGCGACCTGCAGGTCGAGCGTTCCGCCGGCGCCGAGCTTGAGGCCCTCGCGGCTGCCGATGCCGGCGCGGGTGTCCAGCACGCGATCGGGCTCGAGCGGGAAGAACGTGGCCGCCGCGCTCGGCAGGTAGTAGCCGGCCAGGTCGGCCAGCAGGTGCACGCTGCCGGACTGGTTGCGCAGTCGTACGGCCCCCTGCTCCCCCACGGCGACGGTCACGAGGTTGGCCCGGGTCTGACCTGCGCCCAGGTTGAGGTTGGACACCGACGGGACTGAGCCGTCGGACCGCACCGGGTAGACCCGCACGTCCGTCGAGACGGTGGCCGAGACACCGGTGACGTTGAGGACGACCGCCGTCGCACCGGCGGGCACGCCCGTGGTGCCGCCGGCGACGACGAGGCGGACGCTGCTGCCGGCCTGCACCCGCCCGCTGCCGTCGCGGGTGTCGAGCAGCCGCCGCGGGTCGACCGGCGTGTAGCGCGAGCCCGGGGCGGCCGAGGCAGGCGACGGGGCGGGCGCCGGCGCGAAGCTCGCCGTCGGCGTTGCCGACGCCTGACCGGACGCGGGATCCGGCGTCGGGTCGGCCGCGCTGGACAGGTCCCAGCCCTGGTCCTCGAGGATGCCGAGCGCGATCGGCCCGGGGTCGCGCAGGACCTCCTGGCGTGCCGCGAACGGCGTCATCAGCGCGTTCATGCTGCCCGGGGCGTAGGCGCTCTCGTCCAGGTGGCTGTAGCTGCTGCCCGGTTCCCACTGCGGCGGCGCGTAGAGCTGCGGCCGTACGCCGCCGGCCGCGGCCACAGCGCTGCCGCCGTCCCAGAAGACCGCGCCGCTCTGCAGGGCCGCCGCCAGCTCCGCGCTGCCGCGGGGCAGGTCCAGCAGCCGGCGGAAGCCCGCTCCGGTCTGCTGCACGGTGAAGCGGTCGTAGATGAAGGGCGTCGGCTCGGGCGAGCCCGGGTCGTAGGTTCCGACGCCGTTGACGACCTCCAGGCCGCCGAAGAAGCCCAGCCCATGGCCGATCTCGTGCAGGACGATGGTCGGGAAGTCGAAGGTGCCCGCCGGCGGCCGACCGTCGGTGCCGAAGTGGACGAGGGCGGGGTCCCTGGTGAACTCCGCCTGGATGTCCGAGCGGTCGGGGTCCAGGTCCCGGCCCGCGATCGAGTTCGCCAGGGCCACCGCGTAGAAGGACGCGTCGGCGCCCGAGGTGCGGAAGGCGTTGCCCGGCCCGGCGGCGCCGAGCACCCCCGGCTCCAGGGTGCTGAGCGTGGCCTCGACCCGGATCGGGACGCTGCTGACCAGGATGCGCGACCAGATGTCCACGGCCTGCTGGAAGGACGCGCGCTGCTGGCTGTCGAAGCCGGTGTAGGTGACCAGGAACGGCGCGGTCACCGGGTCGGTCGGGGCGACGAGGCTGGCGCGGCGCGCCAGCCGCGGCGGCACGATCTCGTCGCTGGCCCGCAGCACCTTCTTCGCCGGCGGCCCCACCTCCTCGAGCAGCGAGCCGGCGAACAGCGGCGGCCGCTCGGCCGACAGGACGCCCGTCGCCGGCAGTGCGGCCGCGAGCAGTCCGACCAGCGTCAGGGCGAGGACCGGCAGCAGGCGCCCGGGGGCACGCGGACTCAGGGACATGCGGCTCCGCTCTCCGGCCCGGACGACCGCCGGGTACGAGCAGGTTGCCCCACCTGGGTCTGATCACGCGCCCCCGGGCACGGTGGCGATGACGCACACCCTCGTCCCGCGCGAGGTCGAGGGACGCGGCGTCGCCGGCGAGCTCGCCCGTACGGCCGTCGACCGGGCGCGCGAGGAAGGGCTGCAGCTCGACGCGCAGTGCTCGTACGTCCTCGGGTGCCCGGGCGATGGTCGTGGTGGTCGACGGCACGGTGCATGGAGCTGCGCGCAGGCGACCTTGTCGAGCCCTCGAGAGGTAGACGTCAGCGCCGCGGGGGAGGATGAGCGGATGACCGCGCTGGACCGCTTCTCCCCCGCGACGCGGGCGTGGTTCACCGGTGCCTTCGCCGCGCCGACGCCGGCGCAGGAGGGTGCGTGGGACGCGATCGCGAGCGGTCGCGACACCCTGGTCGTCGCGCCGACGGGCAGCGGCAAGACGCTGTCGGCCTTCCTGTGGTCGCTGGACCGGCTCGCCTCGACACCGCCGCCGGAGGAGCCGCGGCACCGCTGCCGGGTGCTCTACATCAGCCCGCTGAAGGCGCTGGCCGTCGACGTCGAGCGCAACCTGCGCGCGCCGCTCACCGGCATCCGGCAGGCCTCGCAGCGCCTCGACCTGCCGATCCCCGACCTGCAGGTCGGCATCCGCTCCGGGGACACCCCGGCCGACGAGCGGCGGCGCTTCAACAAGGTGCCGCCGGACGTGTTCATCACGACGCCGGAGTCGCTGTTCCTCGTCCTGACCTCCGCCGCGCGCGAGTCCCTGCGCGGCGTCGAGACGGTCATCATCGACGAGGTCCACGCCGTCTCGGGGACGAAGCGCGGCGCGCACCTGGCGCTGTCGCTCGAGCGCCTGGACGAGCTGCTCGACAAGCCGGCGCAGCGCATCGGCCTGTCGGCCACCGTGCGGCCGATCGACGAGGTGGCGCGCTTCCTCGGCGGCACCCGCGAGGTCGTCGTCGTCCAGCCGCCGTCCACCAAGACCATCGAGGTCCAGGTCGTCGTCCCGGTCGAGGACATGTCGGCGCTGGGCGAGCAGACCGGTCCGGTGCGGGGGGGTTCCGCGGCGGGGGCTGCTCCGACGGCCTCGATCTGGCCGGCGATCGAGGAGCGGATCGTCGACCTGGTCGAGCAGCACCGGGCGACGATCGTCTTCAGCAACAGCCGCCGGCAGGCCGAGCGGCTGACCAGCCGGCTGAACGAGATCGCCACCGAGCGGGCGTTCCCCACTCCCGAGCCGGAGCCGGTCGACCTGGACCGGCCGCTGGGGTCGTCGGGCGTGAAGCCGGACGGGCTGTCGTTCCAGCGCGGCCCGGCCCAGCACCCGGGCCAGGGCGGCGTGGGCAAGGCCGGCTGGGGCAACGGGCACGGCGCCGAGGCCCCGGGCATGGTCGAGATCGCCCGCGCCCACCACGGATCTGTGTCGCGCGAGCAGCGCATGCAGATCGAGGAGGCGCTGAAGTCCGGCCGCCTGCCCGCGGTCGTCGCCACGTCGTCGTTGGAGCTCGGCATCGACATGGGCGCCGTCGACCTCGTCGTGCAGGTCGAGTCGCCGCCGTCGGTCGCCAGCGGTCTGCAACGCGTGGGCCGTGCCGGCCACCAGGTCGGCGCGATCAGCCGCGGGATCATCCTGCCGAAGTACCGCGGCGACCTCGTGCAGTGCGCCGTTGTCGCCGAGCGCATGGTCGACGGCGGCATCGAGGCGACGACCTACCCGCGCAACCCGCTCGACGTGCTGGCCCAGCAGATCGTCGCGATGTGCGCGCTGGAGTCCTGGCAGGTCGAGGACCTCGCCGCCGTCGTCCGGCGGGCCGCCCCCTTCGCGTCGCTGCCGCAGAGCGCGCTCGAGGCCGTTCTCGACATGCTGTCCGGCCGCTACCCGAGCGACGACTTCGCCGAGCTCCGGCCGCGCATCACGTGGGACCGCGTCACGGGTGTGCTCGCCGGTCGGCCTGGTGCGCAGCGGCTCGCGGTCACCTCCGGCGGGACCATCCCGGACCGCGGCATGTTCGGCGTCTTCCTGGTCGGCGAGAAGGGGTCCCGGGTCGGCGAGCTCGACGAGGAGATGGTCTACGAGTCGCGCGTCGGCGACGTCTTCACTCTGGGCACGTCGTCATGGCGGATCGAGGACATCACCCACGACCAGGTGCTGGTCACCCCGGCGCCAGGTCAGCCCGGCAAGCTGCCGTTCTGGAAGGGCGACTCCCTTGGCCGGCCGGCCGAGCTCGGCCGCGCCGTGGGTGAGTTCGTCCGCGAGCTGGGGCGGCTAGATCCTGATCGGGCGCGGGCCCGGGTGAGCGCAACTGGCCTGGATGCGTGGGCATCGGACAACCTGCTCACCTATCTGGACGAACAGCGCGAGGCCACCCGACACGTCCCCGATGACCGCACGATCGTGGTCGAGCGGTTCCGGGACGAGCTCGGCGACTGGCGCGTGGCCGTGCTCTCCCCCTTCGGCGCGCAGGTGCATGCGCCGTGGGCGCTGTGCGTTGCAGCCAGGATGCGTGAGCGCTTCGGCGTCGAGGTTCAGGCCATGCATGGCGATGACGGCATCGTGTTCCGGCTTCCCGACATCGAGTTCGATGGCGCGGCTGGGTCGACCGGTTTGGGGCTCGAGCTGATGTCCCTGATCGCACTCGATCCGGACGAGGTGCACGATCTCGTCACCACCGAGATCGGCGGATCTGCATTGTTCGCAGCGCGTTTCCGCGAGTGCGCGGCGCGTGCTCTGTTGCTGCCGCGTCGCCGTCCCGACCGGCGCCAGGCACTGTGGCAGCAACGACAGCGGTCGGCCCAGCTGCTCACCGTGGCAAGCCACTACGCATCTTTCCCGATCATCCTGGAGACGGTGCGTGAGTGCGTCCAGGACGTGTTCGACGTGCCAGGGCTGAGCACCCTGATGCGCGAGATCGGGTCCCGCAAGGTGCGTCTCGTCGAGGTTGAGACGCCGATGCCGTCACCGTTCGCCCGCAGCCTGATGTTCGGCTACGTCGCACAGTTCCTCTACGAGGGCGACTCGCCCCTGGCGGAACGTCGCGCCGCCGCATTGTCCCTTGACCCCACGCTGTTGG
>JBKJQQ010000231.1:0-23606 GCA_046593875.1 Mycobacteriales bacterium
TCGCGTCGCGATGGGCCGGCCGCGGGTGCGCCTGCGCGGCGGGCTGCTCGTCGTCCTGATCATGCTGTCGCTCATCGGTGGGCGGCTGGTGTGGCTGCAGGGCTTCCAGGCCGAGGCCTACGCCTCCGAGGCCACCAAGCAGCGGCTGTCCACCGTCAAGCTGGCCGCCCCGCGCGGCTCGATCAGCGACCGCAACGGCCAGGTCCTCGCGCTGTCGGTCGACGCCCGCGCGATCTACGCCGAGCCGCGGACGATCGCCAAGGCGACGTGCTCTCCCGCCGCCAAGACCCCGTGCGAGCCCCGCACGATCGCCGCAGCGCTCGCCCCGGTGCTGGGCCTGCCGGCGAGCGAGCTCGAGGCCAAGCTCGTCCTGAGCCCGAAGGCCACCGGCGCCAGCTGCTCCAAGACCGACATGCTCGGCTGCAAGGGCTTCGCCTACCTGGCCCGCGGTCTCGAGGCCGTCAAGGCCAACCAGGTGCGCGACCTCGGGCTGGTCGGCATCGGCACGGTGGCCGAGCCGCGGCGGGTCGCCCCCGGCGGGGAGCTCGGCGCCAACGTCCTGGGCTTCACCACCGTCGAGGGCGCGGGCACCGCGGGCGTCGAGGACCAGTTCGACAGCGTGCTGGCCGGCAAGGACGGCAAGCGCATCGCCGAGGTCGACGGCGGCGGACGCATCATCCCCAACGGCTACACCAGCACCGTCGACCCGGCGCCGGGCCGCGACGTCCAGCTGACGATCGACCGCGACCTGCAGTGGTACGCCCAGAAGGTGCTGCTCGACAAGATCGCCGAGGCCGACGCCGAGAGCGGCAGCGCGACGCTCATGGACGTCACGACCGGCGAGATCCTGGCGCTGGTGTCGGTCCCGACCTTCGACGCCAACGAGCCCGGCAAGGCCGACGCGGCCGTCCGGGGCAACCGCGCGGTCAGCGACGTCTTCGAGCCCGGCTCGATCGGCAAGGCCATCACGGCCGCCGCCGCTCTCGAGGCGGGCGTCCTCACCCCGGACAGCGTGCTGTCGGTCGGGGACCGGATCCGCATCTCCAACAAGACCTTCAAGGACAGCCACGACCACCCGGTCGAGCAGATGACCTTCACCGGCGTGCTCGTCGAGTCCAGCAACGTCGGCACGATCATGGCTGCGCAGAAGGTCGGCGGCGCCAAGCTGCACGAGATGCTCACCCGGTTCGGCATGGGCAAGCGGACGGGCATCGAGCTGCCGGCCGAGAGCCGGGGCATCCTGCGCGACGAGAAGGACCAGTGGTCGGGGACCGACTACGGCACCCACCCGATCGGCCAGGGCTACAGCGTCAACGGGGTCCAGATGGCGTCGGTCTACGCGACGATCGCCAACGGTGGCGTCCGGGTGCAGCCCACGATCCTGAAGGGGATGCGCAACGCCGACGGCACCGCCCGGGTGAACGACGTGGCCGCGCCGACGCGGATCATCAGCCAGAAGGTGGCCGACCAGCTGCGCGGGATGCTGGAGGGCGTGACGAACGAGGGCGGGACCGCTGTCACGGCGGCGATCCCCGGCTACCGCGTCGCCGGCAAGACCGGCACGGCCCAGCGCGTCGTCGGCGGCCGCTACGACGGCAGCTACACCGCCAGCTTCGTCGGCTTCGCCCCCGCGGACGCGCCGCGGCTGGCGTTGTCGGTCTCGGTGCAGGCCCCCAAGAACGGCTACTACGGCGGCGCGGTCGCCGGTCCGGTGTTCAGCGACATCATGGAGTTCGCGCTGCGCAGCATGCGGGTCCCGCCGACCGGCGCCCCCTCCCCGAAGCTGCGGCTGCGCGCCTCCGACCCGTACTAGTGGCCACCCTGCGGCCGACCGCGCCTGCACCCCGGCCGCTGTCCGGGCTCCTGGGCCACGTCCCGGCCCTGCGCGCGGACCAGTCCGTCGAGGGCGTCGTGCTGACCGGCTGCACGCTGGACTCGCGGGCCGTCCAGCCCGGCGACCTCTACGCCGCGCTGCCCGGAGCCCAGGCGCACGGCGCCGACTTCAGCGCGCAGGCCGCGGCGGCCGGCGCCTCGGCGATCCTCACCGACGAGGCCGGCGCCGGGCGCGCGTCGGCCTACGGCATCCCGGTCGTCGTCGCGGACGACCCGCGCGGGGTGCTGGGGGCGTGCGCGCGCTGGGTGTTCGGTGCGCCGAGCCAGGAGCTGCTCGTCCTGGGCGTGACCGGCACCAACGGCAAGACGACGACGGCGTTCCTGCTCGAGGCCGGGCTGCGGGCCGGGGGCCACCGCACCGGCCTGCTGGGCACCGTCCTGACCCGCATCGGCGACGAGGTCGTCCCGAGCATCCGCACCACGCCCGAGGCGCCGGACCTGCAGGCGCTGCTCGCGGTCATGCGGGAGCGCGGGACCACCGCCGTCGCGATGGAGGTCAGCAGCCACGCGCTGAGCCTCGGCCGGGTCGACGGCGTGGTCTTCGACGTTGCCGTCTTCACCAACCTGAGCCAGGACCACCTGGACTTCCACGCCTCGATGGAGGAGTACGAGGCCGCGAAGGCGTCGCTGTTCACGCCGGAGCGGGCGCTGTGCGGCGTCGTGAACTGCGACGACGCGGCCGGCCGGCGGATCGCGCGCGACACGGCCTTGCCGCGCGTGACCTTCGGCGAGGACGCCGACTGGCAGGCCCGCGAGGTCGACCTGCGGCCCGACGGCAGCCGCTTCCGCCTGCGCGGCCCTGACGGCGTCGACCTGCCCGCCGCGGTGCAGCTGCCCGGCGACTTCAACGTCGCGAACGCCCTGGCCGCCGTGGCCGCGCTCGTCACCGCCGGCGTGGCGGTCGAGGACGCCGTCCGCGGCATCGCCGAGCTGTCCGGCGTGCCGGGCCGGATGGAGCGGGTCGACGTCGGCCAGCCCTACCTCGCCGTCGTCGACTACGCCCACACGCCGGACGCCGTGGAACGGCTGCTGGCGGCGGTCCGCACCGTCACCCGGGGCCGCGTGATCGGCGTGCTCGGCTGCGGCGGCGACCGGGACCGCGGCAAGCGCGCACCGATGGGCGCGGCCCTCGCGGCGGGTTGCGACGTCGCGATCCTGACCAGCGACAACCCCCGCAGCGAGGACCCGCAGGCGATCCTGGCCGCGATGGCGGTGGGCGCGCCGGACGCGCTGCGCGAGGTCGACCGGCGCGCGGCGATCGCGCTGGCCGTGTCGATGGCCTCGCCCGGTGACGCCGTGGTCGTCGCCGGCAAGGGGCACGAGAGCGGCCAGGAGGCGGGCGGGGTCGTGACCCCCTTCGACGACCGGCTGGTGCTGCGTGAGGTGATGGGTCAGTGATAGCCCTCGACCTCGCTGCCGTCGCCGAGGTCATCAGCGCGGCCGTCCACGTGACGACCGCCCCCGTGGACGCCCGCATCACCGCCGACGTCGAGGTCGACAGCCGGCTCGTACGCCCGGGTGGCCTGTTCGTGGCGCTGCCGGGGGAGCGGGTCGACGGGCACGACCACGCCGCGGCCGCGATCCGGGCCGGCGCCGTCGCCGCCGTCACCGGCCGGGCGCTGGAGGGCGTGCCGTGCCTGGTGGTCGCCGACCCGCTGGCCGGGCTGCAGGCGCTGGCCACCCACGTGCACGCGCTCGCCCCCGAGCCGCTGACCATCGGCATCACCGGCAGCAGCGGCAAGACCTCCACCAAGGACCTGCTCGCGCAGGTGCTGGCCGACTTCGGGCCGACGCTCGCGCCGACGGGGTCCTTCAACAACGAGCTGGGGCTGCCGCTGACGGTGCTGCGCCGGACCGCCGAGACCCGCTACGCCGCACTGGAGTACTCCGCCCGGGGCGTCGGCCACATCGCGTTCCTCTGCGGGATCGTGCCGCCGCACGTGGGGGTCGTCCTGAACGTCGGGTCGGCCCACCTCGGGGAGTTCGGCAGCCGCGAGGGGATCGCGAAGGCCAAGGGCGAGCTGGTCGAGGCCGCCCGTACCCGCGCCGTCCTCAACGCCGACGACGGGCTGGTCCGGGCCATGCGCAGCCGCACCGACCGGCCGGTCACCACCTTCGGCACCTCGCCGGACGCGGACGTCCTGGCCGAGGACGTGCAGCTCGACGACTCCGGACGCGCGAGCTTCACGGTCCGCGGCGCGCAGGTCCGCCTGCAGCTGGTCGGCGAGCACCACGTCTCCAACGCCCTCGCGGTCCTGGCCGCCGTGCTGGGCGACGTGACCGACGACGTGGCGCGGGTGGCGGCGCTGCTGTCGCAGGCCCGGCCCGTCAGCCGCTGGCGCATGGAGGTCACCGAGCGGGCCGACGGCGTGACCGTGGTCAACGACGCCTACAACGCCAACCCCGAGTCGATGCGTGCCGCGCTCAAGGCGCTGGCCGTCATGAGCGCCGGCAAGAGCCGCCGCACGATCGCGGTCCTCGGGCCGATGGCCGAGCTCGGCGATGACGCCCGCGCGGCGCACCAGGACCTCGGCCGCTTCCTGGTGCGCCTGGACATCAGCCAGCTCGTCGTCGTCGGCGAGCAGGCCGGCGGCATCCACGCCGGCGCCGTGCTCGAGGGCTCGTGGGGCGGCGAGTCGGTGCACGTGCCCGACGTCGACGCCGCGCTGACCCTCCTGCGGGCGGAGCTGGCGCCCGGCGACGTGGTGCTGGTGAAGGCCTCACGTTCAGCCGGTCTGGAGCGCGTCGCTGCGGCCCTCCTGCAGGACGGCCTGGGAGACTCACCTGCCGTGGACCCTGCCCGCCCCTCCGCGCAGGGCTTCACCCACCCCACCACCCCGGCGGAGCCGCAGCAGTGAGGTCGGTCCTGACCGCGGCGATGACCGCGCTCATCGTGTCGCTGCTGTGCACGCCCGCGGTCGTCCGGCTGTTCCGGCGGCGCGGCTACGGCCAGGAGATCCGCGAGGACGGCCCGAGCAGCCACGCCACCAAGCGCGGCACGCCGACCATGGGCGGCGCCGTGATCATCGCGGCCACCCTGATCGGCTACTTCGTGGCCCACCTGGGCGTGATCAACCAGCCCGGGCGCGGACCCACGGCCAGCGCGCTGCTGGTGCTCGGGCTGATGACCGGGCTCGGGCTGGTCGGCTTCCTCGACGACTTCATCAAGATCCGCAAGCAGCGCTCGCTGGGCCTGAACGCCGCGTCGAAGTTCATCGGCCAGTTCGTCGTCGGGATCGGCTTCGCGATCGCGGCGCTGCAGTTCAAGAACGAGCAGGGGCTGACGCCGGCGTCCAAGCAGCTGTCGTTCGTGCGCGACTACGCGGCGATCAGCCTGGGCACCATCGGCTTCCTCATCTTCGCGTACGTGATCATCACCGCGACCTCCAACGCCGTGAACCTCACCGACGGCCTGGACGGACTGGCGGCCGGCTCGTCGATCATGGTCTTCGGCGCCTACGTGGTGATCGGCTTCTGGCAGTTCCGCAACTCCTGCGTGCTGCAGCCCGAGCTGCAGCAGTGCTACACCGCGCGTGACCCGTTGGACGTCGCGCTGGTCGCCGCCGCGGCGATGGGCGCCTGCTTCGGCTTCCTGTGGTGGAACGCCTCGCCGGCCAAGATCTTCATGGGCGACACCGGCTCGTTGGCGATCGGCGGCGCCTTCGCCGGCATCGCGATCGTCACCCAGACCGAGCTGCTGCTCATCGTGCTCGGCGGGCTGTTCGTCGTCGAGACGATCTCCGTGATCATCCAGATCGGCGTCTTCAAGCTGACCCGCAAGCGGGTCTTCAACATGGCGCCGGTGCACCACCACTTCGAGCTGGCCGGCTGGGTCGAGAACACCGTCATCGTGCGCTTCTGGATCATCGCCGGGCTGGCCGTGGCCTTCGGCCTGGGCGTCTTCTACGCCGAGTACCTCTCCGCCGGCCCCCTGCGTTGACGCTCCCGCCTTCCCCGCTTGTCCGCCCGCAGCAACATCCTCTCGGCTCGTTGATGTTGCTGCGGGCGGACAAGGGCGAAGGGGTGCGGGGGTGAGCGCGGACGACGTCCGGTACGACGGGATGCCGGTCGTCGTCGCCGGCGCCGGGATCAGCGGAGCGGCCGCGGCCCGGGTCCTGCGCGACCGCGGCGCGCAGGTGACCGTCGTCGACGCGAGCGAGGAGCGGGCCGAGCCGCTGCGGGCGGACGGCTTCACGGTGGTCTCCGCCGACGCGCCGCCGGCCGGCACGGCCCTGGTCGTCACGAGTCCGGGCTGGCGTCCGGACTCTCCGCTGCTCGTGCGCTCCGCCGCTGCCGGGATCGAGGTCATCGGCGAGGTGGAGCTCGCCTGGCGCGTCCGGGGGGACGCCCCGTGGCTGGCCGTGACGGGCACCAACGGCAAGACCACGACCGTCCAGATGCTGGCCGCGGTCCTGTCCGCCGCCGGTCTGCGCACCGTCGCCGCCGGCAACGTCGGCCTGCCGCTGCTCGACGCCGTGCTCGAGCCCTACGACGTGCTCGCGGTCGAGCTGAGCAGCTTCCAGCTGCACTGGTCCTCCACGGTCCGCCCGCACACCGCCGTGGTGCTGAACATCGCGCCCGACCACGTCGACTGGCACGGCTCGCTGGACGCCTACGCCGCCGCCAAGGGCCGCATCCACGCGCCCGGCACGGTGGCCGTCTACAACCGCGAGGACACCGCCTCGCAGCGCCTCGCGGCGCACGCCGACACCCGCGTCGGCTTCACCCTCGGCAGCCCCGCGCGCGGTGAGCTCGGCGTCGTGGAGGACCTGCTGGTGGACCGGGCGTTCCCGGACGTCGCCGGCGAGGCGACCGCCCTGGCGACGCTGGGCGACCTCACGGTGCCCGGCGCCCACAACGTCGCCAACGCGCTGGCCGCCGCCGCACTCGCCCGGTCGTACGGCGTGCCGCACGAGGCGGTCCGCGACGGGCTGCGCGCCTTCACCCCCGACGCCCACCGCAACGCGCTGGTCGCCACCGCCGACGACGTCGTCTGGGTCGACGACAGCAAGGCCACCAACCCGCACGCCGCGGCCGCGTCGCTGGCGGCCTACGGCTCGATCGTCTGGATCGCAGGCGGGCTGCTCAAGGGCGCGGACGTCGACGACCTGGTCCGTCGGGCGGCGCACCGGTTGCGCGCGGTGGTGCTGCTCGGCACCGATCGCCAGCCGTTCCGCGAGGCACTGGCGCGACACGCGCCCGATGTCCCCGTCGTGGAGGTCGCGCGCCTCGACACTGGCGCCATGCTCGACGTCGTCTCCGCTGCGCGCGGCCTGGCTCGCCCCGGTGACACGGTGCTGCTCGCGCCCGCGGCCGCCTCCATGGACTGCTTCCGCGACTACGCGCAGCGCGGCGACCTGTTCGCCCTGCACGTGTCAGGGCCGGTGCAGGCATGACCGTCCTCGACGACGAGCCCCGGCCCGGGCTGCTCGACCGGCCGCTTGCCAGCTACCACCTGCTGCTGGCCAGCACGCTGCTCCTGCTGGTCCTCGGCCTGGTGATGGTCTTCAGCGCCTCGAGCCTGCGGTCCTACGCCACCACGGGCTCGCTGTTCGCCACCGGCATCAAGCAGGCCACCTTCATCTGCCTCGGCCTGCCGCTGATGTTCGCGGCGTCCCGCATGCCGGTGCGGTTCTACCGCGCGCTGGCCTACCCGCTGCTCGTGGCCTCGCTGGTGCTGCTGGTCGCGGTGCTGTTCGTCGGCAAGTCCGTCAACGGCGCGACGTCGTGGATCCCGCTGCCGATGGGCTTCAACCTGCAGCCGGCCGAGCTCGCCAAGCTCGCGCTCGTGCTGTGGGGCGCGGACCTGCTGGTGCGCAAGCACAAGCTGCTCGACATCCGCATGCACCTGCTGGTGCCGCTCGTGCCGGTGGCCGGCCTGGTGCTGCTGCTCGTGATGCTGCAGCCCGACTTCGGCACGGCCGTCTCGCTCGGCACCGTCGTCATCGCGCTGCTGTGGGTGGTCGGCACGCCGATGCGCATCTTCGCGTCGCTGGTCGCGGTCGTGGTGTCCGGCGCGGTCTTCCTGGCCGTGACGACGCCGCACCGGATGGAGCGCCTGCTGTCGTTCCGCGACCCGTTCGCCGACGCCGAGAACACCGGCTACCAGGCGGTGCAGGGCTTCTACGCGCTGTCCTCCGGCGGCTTCTTCGGCCTGGGCCTGGGGGCCAGCCGGGAGAAGTGGTCCGGCGGCCTGCCCGAGGCGCACACCGACTACGTCTTCGCGATCATCGGCGAGGAGCTCGGCCTGCTCGGCACGCTCACCGTCGTCGGGCTGTTCGCCGTGCTCATCTACGCCGGCATCCGGATCGCGCAGAACACCGACGACTCCTTCGTCCGGCTCGCTGCCTCCGGCGTCACCGCGTGGCTCGGCTGCCAGGCGATCATCAACATGGGCGCGGTCGTCGGGCTGCTCCCGATCACCGGCATCCCGCTGCCGCTGGTCTCCTTCGGCGGCTCCGCGCTGCTGGTCACCCTGGTCGCCATCGGCATGCTGCTGTCCTTCGCCCGGCTCGAGCCGGGCGCTGCCGCCGCGCTCGCCATGTCGCCGACGCTGCGCGGGCGGCTGCGCGGCGAAGTCACCCCGATCCGCTCGCGCACCGCCGAGCGGGCCCGTCCCGTCCCGCGCGGGGCCTCCCGCGCCAGCACCGGCCGCGCCGGTCGCTCACCCGGCCGGCGCTAGTGCCGCTCTCCGTCGTGCTGGCCGGCGGCGGCACCGCCGGCCACGTCGAGCCGGCCCTGGCGCTGGCCGATGCCCTGCGCCGCCGCGACGCCTCGACCGTCATCACCGCGCTGGGTACGGCCACCGGCCTCGAGGCCCGGCTGGTGCCGGCGCGCGGCTACGCGCTGGCCGAGATCCCACGGGTGCCGCTGCCGCGCCGCCCGACCGTCGACCTGCTGCGGGTGCCCGGCCGGGTCGGGGCCGCGGTGAGGCAGACCCGCGCGCACCTGGACCGCGTGCAGGCCGACGTCGTCGTCGGCTTCGGCGGCTACGTCGCCCTGCCGGCCTACCTCGCCGCCCGGCGGCGGGGCACGCCGTTCGTCGTGCACGAGGCCAACGCCCGCGCGGGCCTGGCCAACCGCGTGGGGGCGCGCCTGACGCCCCACGTCGCGGCCGCCGTCGAGGGCAGCGGCCTGTCCGGGGCCGTCGTGCTCGGCATCCCCTTGCGCACGGCCATCTCGCGGCTGGACCGCGCGGCGCTGCGGTCTGAGGCCCGCGCTGCCTTCGGGCTGGGCGACGGTCCGGTGCTGCTGGTCACCGGCGGCTCGCAGGGGGCGCGCACCGTCAACGGCGCGGTCACCGGCGCCTCCGCCGACCTGGCCGCCGCCGGGGTGCAGGTGCTGCACGTGGCCGGCCCCAAGAACGCCTCCGACGTGCAGTCCGCTGTCTCAGAGCCGACGCACCACGTGCTGGCCTACGTCGACCGGATGGAGCTGGCCTACGCCGCCGCCGACCTCGTGGTCTGCCGGGCCGGCGCGATGACCTGCGCCGAGCTGTCCGCGGTCGGCCTGCCCGCGGTCTACGTGCCGCTGCCGATCGGCAACGGCGAGCAGGCGCTCAACGCCCGCCCCGTGGTCGACGCCGGGGGAGGCCTGCTCGTGGACGACGCCGACTTCCGGCCCGACTACGTGCGCGACACCGTGATCGGGCTGCTGCGGTCGCCAGAGCGGCTGGCCGCCATGTCCACCGCGGCCGCGTCCCACGGCTCGCGCGACGCCGACGAGGCGCTCGCCGACCTCGTGCTCAGGGCTGCCCGATGAGTGCCGAGCTGGGTCGCGTCCACTTCGTCGGCATCGGCGGCGCCGGCATGAGCGGCATCGCCCGGGTGCTGCTCGCCCGCGGTCAGACGGTCTCCGGCAGCGACGCCAAGGACAGCCGCACCACCGCCGCCCTGCGCGCGCTCGGCGCCACCGTCCACCTCGGGCACGCCGCCGACCACGTCAGCGGCGCCGACACGGTCGTGGTGTCCACCGCGATCCGGCCGGACAACCCGGAGCTGGTGGCCGCCCGCGACCGGGGTCTGCGCGTGCTCCTGCGCGCCGAGGCGCTGGCTGCGCTGATGGCCGGCCGCAGGGGCGTCGCCGTCGCCGGCACCCACGGCAAGACGACCACCACCTCGATGCTCACCGTCGCCGTGCAGCACTGCGGCGTCGACCCCTCCTTCGCCATCGGCGGCGACCTCAACGAGGCGGCGAGCAACGCCCACCACGGCAGCGGCGAGCTGTTCATCGTCGAGGCCGACGAGAGCGACGGCAGCTTCCTCGCCTACCGCCCCTACGCGGCGATCGTCACCAACGTCGAGGCCGACCACCTCGACCACTACGGCGACGCCGCCGCAGTCGACCGGGCCTTCGACGACTTCGTCGCCACCGTGGACCCGGCCGGCTTCGTCGTGGCCTGCGCGGACGACCCCGGCGCCCGGCGGCTCGCGTCGTACGCCCGGGAGCGCGGCATCGACGTCCGCACCTACGGCACCGCCGAGGACGCCGACCTCCGGCTGACCGACGTCACGATCAGCGGCACCACCAGCCGGTACGAACCGGTGCTGCGCGGGCGGCGCCTGCCCCCGGTGGCGCTCGCCGTCCCCGGGCGGCACCTCGCGCTCAACTCCGGCGCGGCGCTGCTGACCGGCATCGGGCTCGGCCTGCCCGAGGCGACGCTCGTGAGCGGGCTCGGCGGCTTCACCGGCGTGCGCCGACGGATGGAGCTCAAGGGGACCGTGGCCGGCGTGCGGGTCTACGACGACTACGCCCACCACCCGACCGAGCTCGTCGCGCAGCTGGCCGCGGCGCGCGAGGTCGCGGGGGAGGGGCGCCTGGTGGTGGCCTTCCAGCCGCACCGCTACAGCCGCACGCTGGCCTTCGCCGCGGACTTCGGCGCCGCGCTCGGCGCCGCCGACGAGGTCGTCGTGATGGAGGTCTATGCCGCCGGTGAGGACCCCGTGCCCGGCGCGGGGGGCAGCACCGTGGCTGCCGCCGTCCCGCACGAGCGGGTCGTGTTCGAGCCGTCCTGGACCGCCGTCCCGCAGCTGCTCGCCGACCGCGCGCACCCCGGCGACCTGGTGCTGACGCTGGGTGCCGGCGATGTCACCGCCATCGGCCCCGAGGTGCTGCGGCTGCTGTCCGGAGCCGCACCGTGACCCTCGTCCTGACCCTCGTCCTGGCCCTCGTCCTGGCCCTCGTCCTGACCCTCGTCGTGAAGCTGGAGTGCGCATGACCGCCCCGACCCGCCGCCCGCCGGCCATCGTCCCCGCCGGCCCGCGCCTCGAGGCCCGCGCGACGGCGGCGCGCTCGGCCCGCCGCGGGCGCGTCCTGCACCGGATCGGCAGCGGCCTCGCGGTGCTGCTGCCGCTGGCCGCGCTGGCCTGGGTGCTGCTGGCCTCGACCTGGCTCGGCGTCGACCGCGTGGAGGTCGTCGGGGTCGAGCGGCTGCGCGCCGACGCCGTCGTCGCGGCGGTCGCGGTCGCCGACGGCACGCCGCTGGCCCGCGTCGACACCGGCGCCGTCGAGCGCCGCGTGGAGGAGCTCGCCCCGGTCGCCGACGTGTCGGTCCGTCGCACCTGGCCCGGCACGCTGACCGTCGACGTCATCGAGCGGACGGCGGTGGCCGGGGTGCTGCAGGACGGCCGCTACGCGCTGCTCGACGCGGAGGGGGTCGTCTTCGGCACCGAGGCGGCCCTGCCCGCGGGGGCCGTACGGCTGCAGGTCCTCGAGCCCGGGCCGGACGACCCTTCGACCCGTGCGTCGCTCGAGGTGCACGCCGCGCTGCCGGACGCCCTGCGATCACGGGTGCGGATCGTGCGGGCGACCTCGCCGTCCGGCGTGGTGCTTCGCCTGGACGACGGCCGGCAGGTCGTGTGGGGGCGCCCCGGCGACACCGAGCGCAAGGCCGCCGCCGCGCTGGCGCTGCTCTCCAAGCCCGGGACGTCGTACGACGTGAGCGCCGGGGACGTCGTCGTGGTGAGCGGAGGACAGCCGACTGTGTCGCCCGCGCCGGAGTGACCGCGCGTCGTCCGGGGCACGACACGCAGTGATGGCAGCGGACGCGCAGGCACGGCCGGCGTCGCCGGAGGACGTGGTCCTCAGCGGCGAGCGAGCGCTGGCCGCGCGGGTCACGATCGACGCGCTCACCGCGAGCCGGGACGTGTTCGAGACCTTCTTCGAGGCCTCCCAGATCGGGCTCGCGCTGGCGGACCTGACCGGCCGCTACGTGCGCGTCAACGACACCTACGCCGCGATGCTCGGCCGGCAGCCCGAGGACCTCATCGGCATCCCCGTCGGGGACGTGCTGGCCGGGGGTGACCCGGGTGCGCTGGCCGACCTGCTGTCGGGGCGCGTCACCTCGGTGCAGGCCGAGCGGCAGTTCGTCCACCCCGACGGCCGGACCAGATGGCTGCTGCACGGCGTGGCGACCGTCATGTCGGCGGAGGGCCGGCCGGCGTGGTTCGCCGTCAGCGCGCAGGACATCAGCGAGCGGCGCCGGGCCGAGCAGGAGCTGCGCGAGCTGACCGCCGTGCTGAGCGAGCAGGCCGTGCGCGACCCGCTCACCGGCCTGGCCAACCGGGCGCTGCTCGAGGAGCGCCTGCGCACGTCGCTCGCGCGGGACGCCCGCTCGGGTGAGGCGACCGGCGCGCTGTTCCTGGACCTGGACGGCTTCAAGGACGTCAACGACCAGCACGGCCACGCCGTCGGCGACGCCGTCCTGCGGGCCGTGGCCGACCGGCTGCGCTCGGCCGTGCGCCCCGCCGACACCGCCGCGCGCTTGGGCGGCGACGAGTTCGTGGTGCTGGTCGAGGGCGCGAGCCAGGCGGCGCTCGACGCGCTGGTCCCGCGGCTGCTGTCCGCGGTGACCGCGCCGCTGGAGGTGCACGGCACGCCCGTCGAGGTCGGCGTCAGCGTCGGCGTCGCGATGTCGCAGGGCGGCGCGGACGACCCGCAGGGGCTGCTGGCCCGGGCCGACGAGCGGATGTACGCCGCCAAGCGCCGCCGCTGACCCGTGCGTCCCGCGCCGCCCGAATCAAGCGGCAGCGGCGGTCCCGGCTGGCACGGTCGCGGGGGCAGTCGGCGAGCGGGGAACGACCCGGCGACGCACCGGATCTCGCGACACGCCGCTGGGTGGTTGACCCGCTCGGGCGGCTCCCCTAACGTCCCGCCACGTCAGCCCAGCTTGACATAACTGTAAGCGTCTCCTTGAGGTCGAGGGTTCCGATCCGACCCTCGACCTGCTCTTCACCTGCACCGCCAGGCTTCCCCGCCGCCCCGTACGTCCATCGCTCTCGAGAGGCCCCGCCACCGTGGCAGCACCGCAGAACTACCTCGCCGTCATCAAGGTGGTCGGCATCGGGGGAGGCGGCGTCAACGCCGTGAACCGCATGATCGAAGTCGGCCTCAAGGGGGTCGAGTTCATCGCCATCAACACCGACGCGCAGGCGCTGCTCATGAGCGATGCCGACGTCAAGCTCGACGTCGGCCGCGAGCTCACCCGCGGGCTCGGTGCCGGCGCGCAGCCCGACGTCGGCCGCCAGGCCGCCGAGGACCACCGCGACGAGATCGAGGAGGTCCTCAAGGGGGCCGACATGGTCTTCGTGACCGCGGGCGAGGGCGGCGGCACCGGCACCGGCGGCGCGCCCGTCGTCGCCGGCGTGGCCCGTGCGCTCGGCGCACTCACCATCGGCGTCGTCACCCGGCCGTTCTCCTTCGAGGGCCGCAAGCGCGCCCAGCAGGCGGAGGAGGGCATCGAGGCCCTGCGCGCCGAGGTCGACACCCTCATCGTCATCCCCAACGACCGCCTGCTCTCCATCAGCGACCGCTCGGTCAGCGTCATGGACGCCTTCAAGAGCGCCGACCAGGTGCTGCTGTCCGGCGTCCAGGGCATCACCGACCTGATCACGACCCCGGGTCTGATCAACCTCGACTTCGCCGACGTCAAGGCCGTCATGTCCGGCGCCGGCAGCGCCCTGATGGGCATCGGCAACGCCCGTGGCGACGACCGCGCCGCCGTCGCCGCCGAGATGGCCATCGCCAGCCCGCTGCTCGAGGCCAGCATGGACGGCGCCCACGGCGTGCTGCTCAACATCTCCGGCGGCAGCGACCTCGGCCTGTTCGAGATCAACGAGGCGGCCCAGCTGGTCGCCGACGCCGCCCACCCGGACGCCAACATCATCTTCGGCGCGGTCATCGACGACGCTCTCGGCGACGAGGTGCGCGTGACCGTCATCGCGGCCGGCTTCGACGCGGGAGCGCCGACGCCGGTCCGCCGGGTCGAGACCCGCCGCCCGCAGGACGACGCCGCCCCCGCGGCCGCCGCCCCGCAGCCGGTCCGCACGCCGCAGCCGTCCGTCCAGCGTCCGGCGCCCTCGGCCGTCGCGCCCCCGCCGCGCCGCACGGTCGTCTTCGAGGACGACCTCGACGTCCCCGACTTCCTGAAGTAGTGCCGCTGGCGCTGCCCGTCGAGCACGTCGACGGCGCCGGCTTCGCCTTCACCACGCGCGAGGGCGGGGTCAGTCGGCCGCCGTACGACAGCCTCAACCTCGGCAGCCACGTCGGTGACGACCCGGCCGCCGTCGCCGAGAACCGCCGCCGGGTCGCCGAGGCCGTCGGCGCGACCGACCTCGTCGTGGCCGACCAGGTGCACGGCACGACCGTCGTCGAGGTGACCGGGCCGTGGCCGGGGGAGCCGCCGCAGGCAGACGCCCTCGTCACGCGCACGCCGCGGCTGGCCCTCGCCGTGCTCGTGGCCGACTGCACCCCGGTCCTGCTCGCCGCGCCGGCCGAGGGTGTCGTCGGCGTCGCGCACGCCGGCCGCCAGGGCATGGCCGGCGGGGTCGTCGCCGCGCTGGTCGGGGCGATGCGGGACCTCGGCGCGAAGACCCTGCTCGGCCGGGTCGGGCCGTCGGTCTGCGGGCGCTGCTACGAGGTGCCCGCCGCGCTGCGGGACGAGGTCGCCGCGCAGGTGCCGGTCGCGCGCTCGATCACCCGGCACGGCACGCCCGCGCTCGACATCGCCGCCGGCGTCCTCGAACAGCTCGCGCCGCACTGCGAGGACGTCGAGCAGCTGCCCGGCTGCACGGTCGAGCACGACGACCTCTACAGCTACCGGCGCGAGGGCGTGACCGGCCGCTCCGCCGGCGTGGTGTGGCTCAGCTGACCCGCGCCGAGGAGCTGGGGCAGGCGCTGGCTGCGCTCGAAGAGCGGCTGACCGCCGCGTGCACGGCCGCCGGCCGCAGCCGCGACGAGGTCGTGCTGGTCGCCGTCACCAAGACCCACCCGGTGGGCGACTGCGCGCTGCTGCGGGACCTCGGCGTGCGCGACCTCGGCGAGAACCGCGACCAGGAGGCCCGGGCCAAGGCGGCGGAGGTCGACGGCGTCCGCTGGCACTTCGTCGGCGGCCTGCAGACCAACAAGGCGGCCAGCGTCGCGTCGTACGCCGACGTCGTGCACTCGGTCGACCGGCTCGCGCTGGTCGACGCGCTGAGCAAGGGGGCCGTGCGCGCGGGACGCGAGCTCGACGTGCTGCTCCAGGTGAGCCTGGACGGCGACGCCGGACGCGGGGGAGCGGTGGCGGCCGACCTGCCCGCGCTGGCCTCGCGGACCGCCCTCGCCGACGGCCTCAGGCTCGCCGGCGTGATGGCCGTGGCCCCGATCGACGCCGACGCGCCGGCGGCCTTCGCCGCGCTGGCCGGGCTCGCGGCAGCACTGCGCGAGGACCACCCGGACGCCGTCGCGATCAGCGCGGGGATGAGCGGCGACCTCGAGGCCGCCGTGCAGCACGGCGCGACACACGTGCGTGTCGGTACGGCGTTGCTCGGCCGCAGAACGCCCGTCGTCCGCTAGCGTCGGCGACCGGTACGACCGTCCGCCAGAGCGTTCAGAGGGAGCCCGCGATGTCAGGCAGCATGCGCAAGTTGGGCCTGTACCTCGGCCTGGTCGAGGACGACGAGGACGCGCGCGACCGGCGCTACGCCGACGACGCCTACGACGACGAGGACCTGCACGAGGTCGCGTCCCAGCCGGTGACCTCCCGCCGCTGGGCCACCGAGGAGCCGGCGCCGACCACGGCGCTGCGCCGCGCGCCCGAGCCGGTCGGTGCGGGCGCGATGCGCACCCGCGGCTCGGTCGCCCTGGACACGCAGCTGCGGCCCGCGCCCGTCCCGGCCTTCGAGGACGGCTACCGCATCACCACCCTGCACCCGCGCACCTACAACGAGGCCCGTCAGATCGGCGAGCACTTCCGCAACGGCACCCCGGTGATCATGAACCTCACCGAGATGGACGACGGCGACGCCAAGCGCCTGGTCGACTTCGCGGCCGGCCTGATCTTCGGGCTGCGCGGCAGCATCGAGCGCGTGACGGCCAAGGTGTTCCTGCTCTCGCCCGAGCACGTCGAGGTCACCGCCGAGGACAAGGCCCGCATCGCGGAGAGCGGCTTCTTCAACCAGTCCTGAGGGACCTGCCAGCAGGGGCACGTAGCCTCGGTCCCGCAGCGGGCAAGGTCCGTCCCGCCGTCCCTCGTCCTCAGGAGCAGTCCCGCCGTGTCGGCAGTCTGGCAAGCCGTCTATTTCGCGTTGCTCGTCTTCCTGCTGTTCCTGATCTTCCGCCTGGTGATGGAGTACGTCTTCCTGCTGGCGCGCTCCTACCGCCCGGCCGGCCTGGTCGCCATCGCGCTGGAGCTGGCGTACTCCGTCACGGACCCGCCGCTCAAGGCGCTGCGCCGCGTGCTGCCCCCGTTGCGGATCGGGCAGATCAGCATCGACCTGGGCTTCATCGTGCTGTTCATCGTGGTGCGCATCCTCATGGGCGTCGCCAGCAACGCCGCGCAGTCGGCATGATCGCTCCCGTCACCGCCTCCCGAGGAAGAGCCGCCCCGTGCCGCTGACCCCTACCGACGTCGCCAACAAGCAGTTCCGCATCGCCTTCCGCGGCTACTCGCTGGACGAGGTCGACGCCTTCCTCGACGAGGTCGAGACCGAGCTGACCCGGCTGCTGCGCGACAACGCCGGGGTGGGCGACCGCCCGGCCGCGGCGCCGCTGGCCGCCGCTGCCTCGACGCCCGCGCCCGTCCCCGCGGCGGCTCACGCCGCCCCGCTGGGCGGCATGGAGGGGCAGGAGGCCGCGCTGCGCACCCTGCTGCTCGCCCAGCGCACCGCCGACGAGGCCATCGCCGAGGCCCGCGCCGAGGCCGCGCAGATCGTCACCGCCGCCCGCGAGGAGGCCGAGACGACGCTGACGTCCGCGCGCGAGGAGGCTGAGACGACGCTGACCTCGGCCCGCTCCGAGGCCGAGACCACGCTGAGCTCGGCCCGCTCCGAGGCCGACACGACGCTCACCTCGGCCCGGAGCACGGCCGAGTCCACGCTGGCCGCCTCGCAGGCCAAGGCCGCGAGCATCGACCAGGACGTCGCGACACGCATCCAGGCCGCCACCGGCGACCTGGACAACCGCCGCCGCGAGCTGGAGCAGCGCATCGAGGAGCTGCGCGCCTTCGAGCGCGAGTACCGCACCCGCCTCAAGGCCTACCTCGAGTCGCAGCTGCGTGACCTCGACACCGGAGCCACCCCGGACGACGGCGGCGCGGGCGTCCCGGCCGGCGCCCGCAGCGCGGCCATCGCGGGCAACGCCGGGAGGCGAGGCCCGGCCCCGGTCGCCGGTCCGGGTGGCCCGGGCGTGGTCCCCGCGGCGGCACCGAGCGGTGCCGCGGCGGCCCCCGAGGCCGACGACGAGGACGCCGCCGACGGCCCGCCCCGCGAGGCCGACTCCCCGTCGAGCCTGCGTGCGGTCCCGCCGCTGGCCCAGGACTCCGCCGCCGTCGGGCCGTTCAGCGTCGTCCGGCCGTCCGACGCCGACGAGCGCTGAGCGCCCGCCGGGCCGTCTCGGCGGCCCGCCCGCACCCCGCCGCTAGGCTGCCCCCGCCGCTCGCCCCCACGCCTGAAGGACCCACCACGTGATCGTCATCAGCGGGGCCCTCGTCCTCGTCGCCCTCATCCTGCTCATCGTCGGCGTCGTCGGACCGGACCTCACGTTCGTCTACGCGTCGATCGGCGTCAGCCTGGTCTCGCTGGTGTTCCTGGTCATCGGGATCCTCCAGCGCCGCGGCGACACCGGCACCGAGACCGCCGCTGCCGCGCCCGAGGTGGCCGAGCAGCCGGCCGACGACGTCACGACGGTCCTGCCGAGCCAGGTCGGCACCTCCCGGCGGGTGACCGAGCGGGAGCCGATCGCCGAGAGCGCCGACGAGGAGCTCACCACCGGCGGAACCGTGCTGGTCGTCGAGGGCCGGCCGCGCTATCACGTGGGCGGCTGCCGCTACCTGTCCGGCAAGCAGGCCGAGGAGGTGGACGTCCTCGACGCGCGCGAGGAGGGCTTCACCCCGTGCGGGGTGTGCAAGCCCGACGACGCGCTCGCCGAGCTGGAGTTCGAGGACGAGCCTGACGAGCAGGACGTCGTCGAGCAGGACGTGCCCGGCGTCGAGGTCCCGGTGGTCCGCACCGCTGCCGCCACCCGCGCGGTGAAGGCTCCGGCCACGAAGGCTGCTGTCGCGAAGAAGGCGCCCGCCAAGGCCCCCGCCAAGGCCGTCGCTCCCGCCAAGGCTGCCGCGCCGGCTCGCAAGGCGCCGAGCAAGGCCGCTGTCGCGGCCGTCGCCTCCACGCCCGCCGCCGCGAAGGCGGCCAAGAAGCCCGGCTCGGTCGTCGTCATCCCCGACCGCGGCAAGTTCCACCAGGCCGAGTGCCGCTACGTGCGTGGCGTGCCCGGCGCCGAGGTGCTGACCAGGAGCGCTGCCACCCGCCAGGGCTACGCCGCCTGCGGGGTCTGCAAGCCGTAGCTGCTCCCGCGCACGACGGAGCCCGGACGAGCCGCCACGCCGCTCGTCCGGGCTCCGTCGTGTCGTGGTCCTAGAGCTGCGTGGCGCGCAGCTCCGAGCGGAACGGGTCGCGCGGCGGCGGCAAGGCCATGGACAGCGCGCCGGACGGCGCCTGCACGCCGGCCAGGCCGAGGACGCGCTGGAGCAGCGAGTCCGGGGTCTCGCCGGCGGCGTGGCCCCGCGCGGTGACCATGACGCGGTAGACGGTGATGTAGTGCCGCGACGGGGTGTCGTAGGACCAGTCGACCGAGCCGAGGTGCTCGCTGTCGCCGTGCCGGCCGAGCAGGCCGTTCCACGGGCCGCTCCAGACCTGTACGCCGGCCGGGCCGGCGGAGTAGCAGCCGCCGCGGGAGACGTCGGCGCGCTCCGCGGCGACCAGCAGGGCGCGTGCCTCGCGGTCGGGCAGCACGATGGCGGGACGCACCTGGGTGGCGACCTGCGGGGACGACGACGGGCGCGTCAGGCGGAACGAGCGGTGCACCGGCTTGCTGTCGAGCTCGACGGCGGACGTGGTCACCGTGGCCTCCGGAGGGTCAGGGACTGCTCCGGGTGGAGCAGCGCGTGGTGTCACCAGGAGCATCGGTCCCGGACCAGCCCGTTCTGACGGGGCCGTTCGGGTGATCCTCGTGATCGCATGTAACGCGGCCGTACGGAGCAACCGGGACAGATCCGGACCGGCCCGTCAGGCGCCGGCGACCCGCAGCCAGAAGCGCAGCCCCAGCTCGGCGTCCTCGTGCTCGGCCACCCCCGCGGTCGGCGGCCCCTGCGCCACCGACACCGCGAGGACCTCCTCGCCGAGCCGGGCCGCGCCCTCGACCAGTGCCTCGGCAAGCTCGCCGTCGGCCGCCCACCACAGCTCGATCCGGTCGCTGACCTCCAGGCCGCTGGTCTTGCGGGCGTCCTGCACCAGGCGCACGGCCTCGCGGACCAGACCGGCCCGGCGCAGCTCCGGCGTGATCTCCAGGTCGAGCGCGACCGTCTCGCCGGCGCCGCTCGCGACGGCCCAGCCGGTCCGCGGGGTCTCGGTGATGACGACCTCGTCCGGGGTCAGGGCGACCGGCTCGCCGTGGACCAGGACGCTTGCCGTGCCGTCGCGCAGACCAGCCGCCAGCTCCGCCGCGTCGGCTTCGGCGACCGCTGCGGCCACCGCCTGCACGCCCTTGCCGAAGCGCTTGCCGAGCGCGCGGAAGTTCGCCTTGGCCGTCACGTCCACGAGGTCGCCGGTCAGCGGCTCGAGCGTCACCACGTTGAGCTCCGAGCTGACGAGGTCCTGCAGCGACGCCGGCAGCGCCTGCCAGCCCTGCGCGCTGACCATCGCGCGGCCGAGCGGCTGACGGGTCTTCACCTTGGACTCCGCGCGGGCCTGCCGACCGAGGTCGACCAGCCGACGCACCAGCGCCACCTGCTCGGTGAGCTCGGTGTCGACGAGCGACCCGTCGACCGTGGGCCAGGTCGCCAGGTGGACGCTGTCCGGCAGGTCCGCCTGTCCGGCGTAGAGCCCCGACCAGACCTCCTCGGTGATGAACGGCGTGAACGGCGCCATCAGCAGCGTGATCACGTAGAGGCACTCGTGCAGGGTGCCGAGCGCCGTCGGGTCGCCGTCCCAGAAGCGGCGGCGACTCGACCGGACGTACCAGTTGGACAGGTCGTCGATGCACTGCGCCAGCCGGCGCCCGGCGCGCAGCGAGTCGAAGTCCTCGAGCGCCGCGGTCACCTCGAGCGCGGTGGCGTGCACCTGGCTGAGGGCCCAGCGGTCGAGCAGGGTCCGCTCGCCGCCACCCTCGCTGGCCGGGTCCCACCCGTTGACGGTCGCGTACAGCGTGTGGAAGGCGGCGGTGTTCCAGTAGGTCAGCAGCACCTTGCGGACGACCTCGTCGACCTGCTCGTGCCCGACGCGGCGCGCCGACCAGGGGCTGCCGCCGCAGAGCATGTACCAGCGCAGGGCGTCCGCACCCTGCCGCTCGAAGATCTCGTGCGGGTCCAGGACGTTGCCCAGGTGCTTGCTCATCTTGCGGCCGTCGCCGTCGAGGATGTGGCCCAGGCACAGCACGTTCTCGTACGACGACCGGTCGAAGACCAGCGTCCCGACCGTCATCAGCGTGTAGAACCAGCCGCGGGTCTGGTCGATCGCCTCGCAGATGAACTGCGCCGGGTAGGCCGGCTCCACGCCGCTGTGGGGGTAGCCGACCTGCGCGAACGGCATCGCGCCGGAGTCGTACCAGCCGTCGATCACCTCAGGCACGCGCCGGGCTTCGGCGCTGCAGGTCTCGCACGGCACGACGACGTCGTCGACGAAGGGCCGGTGCGGGTCGAGCGCGGACAGCTCCTGCCCGGCGGCGGCGCCGAGCTCGGCGAGGCTCCCGTACGCCTGCCAGTGCTTGGCCTCCGCGGTGCAGCGCCAGACCGGCAGCGGCGTGCCCCAGTAGCGGTTGCGGGAGAGCGCCCAGTCGATGTTGTTGTCGAGCCAGTCGCCGTAGCGGCCGTGCTTGATGGTGCTCGGGTACCAGGTGGTCCGCTCGTTCTCCTCGACCAGCCGGTCCTTGATGGCGGTCGTGCGGATGTACCAGGACGGCAGCGCGTAGTAGAGCAGCGCGGTGTCGCAGCGCCAGCAGTGCGGATAGCTGTGCTCGTACGGCAGCTCGCGGTAGAGCAGGCCGCGCTCGCGCAGGTCCTTCACCAGCGCCTTGTCCGCGGCCTTGAAGAACTGCCCGCCGACCAGCGGCAGGTGCTCCTCGAACGTCCCGTCGGCGCGGACCGGGTTGACGACCGGCAGGCCGTACTTCTTGGCGACCAGCATGTCCTCGGCGCCGAAGGCGGGGGACTGGTGCACCAGGCCGGTGCCGGAGTCGACGGTGACGTAGTCGGCCACGCCGACGTAGTGCGCGTCCGGGATCTCGACCCAGTCGAAGGGACGGGAGTACGTCGTGTGCTCCAGCGCGCTGCCGGGGAAGCGCTCGAGGATCTCGACGTCGTCCCCGAGGACGCTCAGCAGCGGCTCGGCGACCACGAGCACCTCGCTGTCACCTTCCGGGGTGGCGGCGCGCGCGGCGACGTAGGTGACGCCGGGGTTGACGGCGATGGCGGTGTTGCTGACCAGGGTCCACGGGGTGGTCGTCCAGACCAGCAGGGCCGCGCCGAGCTCCTTGAGCGGTCCGGCGGTCACCGGGAAGCGCACGTAGACGCTCGGGTCGGTCACCGTCTGGTAGCCCTGCGCCACCTCGTGGTCGGACAGGCCGGTGCCGCAGCGGGGGCAGTACGGCGCGACCCGGTGGTCCTCGACCAGCAGCCCCTTGTCGGCGATCTGCTTCAGCGACCACCACACGGACTCGACGTAGGACGAGTCCATCGTCCGGTAGGCGTCGCCCAGATCGCACCAGTAGCCCATGCGCGTGGTCATGCGCTCGAACTCGTCGACGTGCCGCAGCACGCTCTCGCGGCACTTCGCGTTGAACTCGGCGACGCCGTACGCCTCGATGTCGCCCTTGCCGGAGAAGCCGAGCTCCTTCTCGACCGCCAGCTCGACCGGCAGGCCGTGGCAGTCCCAGCCGGCCTTGCGGGGCACGTGCCGCCCCTGCATCGTCTTGAAGCGCGGGAACAGGTCCTTGAAGACCCGCGCCTCGACGTGGTGCGTGCCCGGCTTGCCGTTGGCCGTCGGCGGGCCCTCGTAGAAGACCCACGGCTCGCCGCCGGCCGTCTGCTCGAGGCTGCGCTCGAAGACCTTCCCGGTCTCCCAGCGCTGCAGGACCGCGCGCTCGACGGCGGGCAGGTCGACCTGGGCGGGCAGCTGCTTCATGCGGGGGTCCTCCGTCGGGTTGGTGCTCTCGACGGAGGGACGAGGCTGGTCGGCCCCGCGGTACCACCCTCCTTGGAGTCCCTGGGGGGCTCCCGCTCTTGTCGTACGGGTGCCGCTGCGGTTCCGAGGACACGGGGCTGATGTTCACGCGCGGGCACGCCACCGGGCTCCCACCGTCCCCGGTTCGCTCTGGGCTGCGTCCGCGGCTACTGGTCCCCGTCGCTGCGACGGTCCCATCGTACGACCGCCGTCGACGGATCCGGTCGCCCGTGCTGCGCACGACCCGGCGACATGCCGTGGCGGGCTCGGCGCGGGGCCGGCGCGGGGCCGGCCCCGGCGTGTCGCGCGAGCGTCGTGTGCGGCGGGAAGGACCCGGGCGCACACATCGTGATCCACTTCCGGGGGCGCTGAGCGTGCGGGTGCCGCACGGACGATCACGATGTGTGCGGGCGTGCCCACCTGCCGCTGCACACGACCCGGCGGCGACATGCCGTACGAGGCGCTGTCCGGCCGCTGGCCCGGCGTGTCGAGTGAGCGTCGTGTGCAGCCCGGCCGGCCCCGTCCGCACTGGTGGGGGCAGACGGGCGGGGCGCTCCCGCGTGGTGCGCTTTGTGCCCTGTGCGACCTGCACGTATCCTGCGCGCGGTTGTGATCATGCCCTCCCGGGCGTGGCGGACGTGAGGGGGCGGTATGGCCACGCGCTTCGGCAAGGTCCGCAGCTTGCTGCCGGGCGGCAAGAAGTCGTCGGACAAGAAGGAGCCCTCGCCGGTCACGACGCCCCCGAGCGCTGCGGCGAAGGCGGCTGCGCCGTTGGCCAAGCCGGCGAAGCCCGCCGCCGCTCCGGCCAAGACCGCCGCCGCGAAGGCTCCCGCCAAGGCGACTCCCGCCAAGGCCGCTCCCGCGAAGGCGGCTCCCGCGAAGGCGGCGCCGGCCAAGGCGGCGCCGGCCAAGGCCGCGCCGAAGGCTGCGGCGGTCAAGGCCAGCAAGGCCGCGGCCAAGGCGCCGATCGCCACCCCCGCCAAGAAGGCTGCGGCCGCCAAGGCCCCGGCGACGAAGGCCGCC
>JBKJQQ010000079.1:0-5167 GCA_046593875.1 Mycobacteriales bacterium
TCGTCGACGAAGGCCTGCGCATCGACGGTCGTGGCACCGCCGACCTGCGTCCGGTCACCGCCGAAGTGGGCGTGCTGCCGAACGCTCACGGTTCTGGCCTCTTCCAGCGTGGCGAGACCCAGGTGATGAACGTGCTCACCATGGCCATGCCCCGCATGAACCAGATGATCGACTCGCTGTCGCCGCAGGGCACCAAGCGTTTCCTGCACCACTACAACATGCCGCCGTGGGCCAACGGCGAGACCGGCCGCGTCGGTTCGCCGAAGCGTCGCGAGATCGGCCACGGCGCACTCGCCGCCCTCGTAGACCAGGCCCATGGCGATGCCGGCGACCGGAGCCTTGAGCGGCACACCGGCGTTGAGCAGCGACATCGTGCTGGCGCAGACCGAGCCCATGGACGTCGAGCCGTTGGAGGACAGCGCCTCGCTCACCTGACGGATCGCGTAGGGGAAGTCCTCCTTGCTCGGCAGGACCGGCACGAGGGCGCGCTCGGCGAGCGCACCGTGGCCGATCTCGCGGCGCTTGGGGGAGCCGACGCGGCCGGTCTCGCCCGTGGAGTACGGCGGGAAGTTGTAGTGGTGCATGTAGCGCTTGCGGGCCTCGGGGTTGAGCGTGTCGACCATCTGCTCCATGCGGAGCATGTTCAGCGTGGTGACGCCCAGGATCTGGGTCTCACCGCGCTCGAACAGCGCGGAGCCGTGCACACGCGGCAGCACCTCGACCTCGGCCGACAGCTGACGGATGTCCTCGAGACCACGGCCGTCGATGCGGGCGCCGTCCTTCACGATGCGACGTCGTACGACCGTCTTGGTCAGGCTGCGGAACGCGGCGCTGACCTCCTTCTCGCGACCCTCGAACGTGCTGGCGAGCGCCTCGACGACCTTGGCCTTGGCGGCGTCGCTGGCAGCCTCGCGCTCCTGCTTGCCGGCGATCTGCATCGCGGCGGACAGGTCGGCCTCGCCGGCCTCGGTGACGGCCTGCAGGACGTCGTCCTCGTAGTCGAGGAAGACGGGGAACTCGAGCGGCTCCTTGGGGGCCTTCGCGGCGAGATCCTTCTGCGCCTTGCAGATGGCGGCGATGGCCGGCTTCGCAGCCTCGAGGCCCTGCGCGACGACCTCCTCGGTCGGGGCGGTGCCGCCGTCCTGCACGAGCTCGAAGACCTCGCGGGTGGCCTCTGCCTCGACCATCATGATCGCGACGTCGCCGCCGTCGAGCAGGCGACCGGCGACGACCATGTCGAAGGTCGCCGTCGCGAGCTCGCTGTGGCTCGGGAAGGCGATCCACTCACCGCGGACGCAGGCGACGCGGGTGGCGCCGACCGGGCCGGTGAACGGCAGACCGGACAGCAGCACGCTCGCGGCCGCCGAGTTGATGGCGAGCACGTCGTAGAGGTGGTCGGGGTCCAGCGCCATGACGGTGCTGACGACCTGGACCTCGTTGCGCAGGCCCTTCTTGAAGGAGGGGCGCAGCGGGCGGTCGGTGAGGCGGCAGGTGAGGATCGCGTCCTCGGACGGCCGGCCCTCGCGACGGAAGAAGGAGCCGGGGATCCGGCCCGCGGCGTACATGCGCTCCTCGACGTCCACCGTCAGGGGGAAGAAGTCGAGGTTGTCCTTCGGGCGCTTGCTGGCGGTCGTGGCGGACAGCACCATCGTGTCGCCGAGGTAGATCGTCACCGCGCCGGCGGCCTGCTGCGCGAGGCGGCCGGTCTCGAGGCGGAGCGTGCGGGTGGCCCCGCCGGGGTTCTGGATGACGGCGTCGACGAACTCGCTGCCGTAGATGTTGCTCTCGCCCGTCATGGGCGTCTCCTCTTCACTGCGCGCCGTGCCCTCGCGGCCGGACGCGGTGCTCAGTGGAGGAGGTCGAGTGCTCGACGTCCACTCCCGAGGACCGTGCCCGTGTACGGAGCTCCGGCTCGTGGCGCCGCAGGACGGGTTGCCCTACGACGAAGGGGAGCGCCTCGGTGGAGGCACTCCCCTGTGGAACGTCTAGCGGCGCAGGCCGAGGCGCTCGATGAGCGCGCGGTAGCGCGTGATGTCGGTCTTCTCCAGGTACTTCAGCAGGCGCCGGCGGCGACCGACCATCCCGAGCAGACCGCGTCGGGTGTGGTGGTCGTGCTTGTGCTCCTTGAGGTGCTCGGTCAGGTCCGCGATGCGCTTGCTCAGCATGGCGACCTGGACCTCCGGCGAACCGGTGTCGTTGGGCACCGTGCCGTACTCGGCCATGATGGACTGCTTCTGATCCGTGGTCAGTGCCACAGTTCCTCCGGTACCCAGGTGTGCGCTCGGGGTCTTCAGCACCCGGGCAAACAGACACACCGGCGGACGAGCCGCCGTGATCTGCAGCCTAGCAGCGCGGGCGTGCGGCGCCCGGGGTCAGCCGGCGAGGGGGCTGGCGGCGCTCTCGAACAGGTAGTCCAGGTAGCGGAGCAGCTCGCTCGGGTCGAACGGCTTGGCCAGGAAGTAGTCCACGCCGCCGCTCCACGCCTGCCAGGCCTGGTGGTCGTCCGCCGCCGCGGTCAGCATGACGACCGGGAGGGCGGCACCGGTGTCCGCCGACCGGATCCGGTTCAGCACCCCGTGGCCGTCCATGCCGGGCATCATCACGTCCAGGACGACGCAGTCCGGGCGGTCGGCGTCGATGCGGCGCAGCGCCGCGAAGCCGTCCTCGGCCACGTCGACGTCGTACCCCTCGATCTCGAGGACGTCGCGGACCAGCGAGCGCACGGAGGCGTCGTCGTCCACGATCAGGATCTTGCGCATGAGGGCTCCTCCCCTGTCCCCGATCAGATCGACCGGGCGGAGCAGCGGGGTGTCACCCCTCCGGGTGACCATTCAGGACTTCGCGGGCGCGCTGGACGTCGACGCCCATCTGCGCGACCAGCGGCTCGACGCCGTCGAAGGTCAGCGTGTCGCGCAGCCGAGCCGCGAACGACAGCCCGACGTGCTCGCCGTACAGGTCGAGCCCGGGCTCGGCGTCCAGGACGTACGCCTCGACCCGCCGCTCGCGACCCGCGAAGGTGGGGTTGGTGCCGATGCTGACCGCCGCAGGCAGCGCGCGGCCGCCCGTCCGCAGCAGCCGTCCGGCGTAGACGCCGTCGGCCGGCACGGCGCTCCAGGGCAAGGGCTCCAGGTTGGCCGTCGGGTAGCCCAGGTCGCGTCCGCGCTGGTCGCCGCGCACGACGACGCCGTCGATCCGGTGGTCCCGCCCCAGCGCCGCCGCGGCTCCCTCGACGTCGCCCGCGTCCACGCACGAGCGGACGTACGTGGAGGACCACGCGGTGTCCTCGGTCCCCTGCAAGGGGACGCCCTCGACGCTGAAGCCGAAGCGCCGGCCGGCTGCGGTGAGCGCCGCGACGTCGCCGGCGGCCTTCTGGCCGTAGCGGAAGTTCTCGCCGACGATGACGACCCGGGCGTGCAGCCGCTCCACGAGCACCGCGTGCACGAACTCGTCCGGCGCCAGCCGGCTGAAGTCCAGCGTGAACGGCAGCACGCACATCACGTCGACGCCGAGCGCCTCGAGCAGCTCGGCCTTCTGGTGCTGGCCGGTGAGCATCGGCGGGTGGCTGCCGGGGCGGACGACCTCGCTCGGGTGCGGGTCGAAGGTGAGCACGACGGCGGGGACGCCCATCGCGCGAGCCCGGGCGACGGCCGCGCCGATGATCTGCTGGTGGCCGCGGTGCACGCCGTCGAAGACGCCGATGGTGACCACGCACCGGCCCCACCCGGACGGTGCGCCCTCCACTCCGCGCCAGCGCTCCACGACCCCAGACTGCCACGGTCCGCGCGGGGTACAGCGGCAGCATGATCACCACAGCCCTGGCCGAGGGCTTCCTGGCCGAGGACGCGCTGCGCGACGCCGTGGACCTGCTCGTCCGCGCCGTCGAGGCGACCGGCGCACTGATCATCTTCGTGGGCGCGCTGGTCGCCGCGGTGCGCTGCGTGCAGGCCGCGGTCAGCAGGCAGACCGAGCGGCGCTTCACCCGCATCCGGCTCGGCCTGGGGCGCTACCTCGCGCTGGGGCTGGAGTTCCAGCTGGCCGGCGACATCCTGAGCACGGCCATCGCCCCGACCTTCGAGGAGATCGGCAAGCTGGCCGCGGTCGCGACCATCCGCACCGCGCTGAACTACTTCCTCAACAAGGAGATCGAGCAGGAGCGCGCCGAGGTCGAGCGGGACCGGGCGCGCGACTAGGCCGGCGCGAAGACCACGGTCGGACGGGCCACGCCGTCCCGGTCTTCGAGCAGCGCGATGCAGCGCCCGTCCGGGGCGAACGCCCCCAGCGTCCCCGCCGCCTCGCTCGCGACGAGCTTCTTGCCGTACGACAGCGCGACCGCCTCGTCCTCGGTCAGGTCGCGGCGCGGGAAGGCGGCGGCCACCGCGGCATCGAGCGGTACGACGCCGAGGTCCTCCGCGGCCTGCTCCAGGGTCCGGGCGACGTCCAGGCCGAACGGCCCGACGCGGGTGCGGCGCAGCGCGGTGAGGTGGCCACCGACGCCGAGCGCCGCGCCGAGGTCGCGGGCGAGCGCGCGGACGTACGTCCCGGAGGTGCACTCGACGGCGACGTCGACGTCGTCCCCGCGGCGCGCGAGCAGCGCGAAGCGGCTGACCGTGACGCTGCGGGCCTTGAGCTCGACCTGCTCCCCCGCGCGCACGCGGGCGTAGGAGCGGACGCCGTCGACCTTCACCGCGGAGACCGACGAGGGGACCTGCTGCAGCTCACCGGTCAGCGCCGCGATCGCCTGCTCGAGGGCGGCGTCGGTGACGTCGGACGCGTCGCGCTCCTCGACGACGTCGCCCTCCGCGTCGTCGGTGACCGTCGTCGCGCCGAGCCGGATGGTCGCGTCGTAGGCCTTGTCGGTCAGCGCGAGGTGCCCGAGCAGCCGGGTCGCGCGACCGATGCCGAGCACCAGGACGCCGGTGGCCATCGGGTCGAGCGTCCCGGCGTGACCGATCTTGCGGGTGCGCAGGATCCGCCGCAACCGCGCGACGACGTCGTGCGAGGTCAGCCCGCCCGGCTTGTCGACGACGACCAGGCCGGACGGTGCTTCAGCGTTCACGCGGGACCATTCTTCCCACCGACGGTTCCGCGATCGCGCGCCGGGTGGGGGTTTGCACCCCGCGCGCGCGGGCCGAATGGGCTCGACGCCGGGCACCCCGGCCCGCCAGCA
>JBKJQQ010000211.1:0-29734 GCA_046593875.1 Mycobacteriales bacterium
AGGTTGGACGGGATCGTCGCGAGGTCCTGGCGGTACATCGCCAGCGGGTCGTCGAGCTTGGCGCCGAGCGGGAAGGCGACCGTCGGGGCGGCCGGCGAGACCAGCACGTCGGCCTGCTCGAAGGCGGCCTGGAAGTCCCGCGTGATGAGCGTGCGGACCTTCTGCGCCTGCCCGTAGTAGGCGTCGTAGTAGCCGCTCGAGAGCGCGTAGGTGCCGAGGATGATGCGGCGCTTGACCTCGGCCCCGAAGCCGGCAGCGCGGGTCGCCGACATGACCTCCTCGAGGGAGTTCACGCCGTCGTCGCCGACGCGCAGTCCGTAGCGCACGCTGTCGAAGCGGGCGAGGTTGGAGGACGCCTCGGACGGGGCGATCAGGTAGTAGGCCGGCAGCGCGAAGCGGAAGTGCGGGCAGCTGACCTCGGTCACCGTCGCGCCGAGCTCCTGCAGCAGCGCCACGGCCTCGTCGAACCGCTCCTGCACGCCGGCCTCGTAGCCCTCGCCCGACAGCTCCTTGACGACCGCGACCCGCAGCCCCGCGACGTCGTGCTTGCGCGCGGCCTCGACGACCGGCGGGACCGGCTTGTCGATGGAGGTCGAGTCGCGCGGGTCGTGCCCGGCGATCGCCTCGTGCAGCAGCGCCGCGTCGAGCACGGTACGGGCGCAGGGGCCGGCCTGGTCCAGGCTGCTGGAGAACGCGACGAGCCCGTAGCGCGAGACGCCGCCGTAGGTCGGCTTGACGCCCACGGTGCCGGTCACGGCCGCGGGCTGACGGATCGAGCCGCCGGTGTCGGTGCCGATCGCGAGCGGCGCTTCGTACGCCGCGACCGCTGCGGCCGAGCCGCCGCCGGAGCCGCCCGGGATGCGGGTGAGGTCCCACGGGTTGTGCGTCGGTCCGTAGGCGCTGTGCTCGGTGGAGGAGCCCATCGCGAACTCGTCCATGTTGGTCTTGCCGAGCACGACGACGCCCGCGGCACGCAGCCGCTCGGTGACCGTCGCGTCGTAGGGCGGGCGCCAGCCCTCGAGGATCCTCGAGCCGACCGTCGTGGGGATGCCCTTGGTGACGATGACGTCCTTGAGGGCCAGGGGCACTCCCGCGAGGGGGCCGCTGATCTCGCCCGCGTCGACACGGCGGGCCTGGTCGAGCGCCCCCTCGGCGTCGACGTGCAGGAACGCGTGCACCGCACCGTCGACCGCAGCGATGCGGTCGAGGTGGGCCTGCGCGACCTCGACGGCGCTGGTGTCGCGCGAGGCGATCGCCGCCGCGGTCTGCACCGCGGTCAGGCGGGTGAGGTCGCTCATTCCTCGTCCAGGATCCTGGGCACGCGAAAGCGCCCGTCCTCGGCCGCAGGCGCCCCGGCGAGCACGTCCTCGCGCGGCAGCGACGGCGTCACGACGTCCGGCCGGTGGACGTTCTCGACCGGCACGGCGTGCGTCGTCGGCGGCACGTCGGCCGTGTCGGTGGCCTCGGAGATCTGGGCGACGGCACCGAGGATGACGTCGAGCTGCGCGGCGAGGCCGTCGAGCTCGTGGTCGTCCAGGGCCAGCCGCGACAGGCGCGCGAGGTGCGCGACCTCCTCGCGGGTGATCTCGGGCATGCGGCTCCTCGACAGGGCGGATGGGCGTCCGAAGGAGTCTAGGGTCGCCGCCTCGGCGCGTTTCCCTCACCGAGACGGGTAGGCAACGTGTGCGCAACCAGCGGCCGCGAGACTGGCGGCGACGACGGAAGGAGCCCGATGTCCTACCTGCTGCGGCTCGTGCTGCCCGACCGCCCGGGCATGCTCGGCGCGGTCGCGACCGCGCTCGGGTCGTGCGGCGCCGACATCCTCTCGCTGGACGTCGTCGAGCGCGGTCCGGACGGCGCCGTCGACGACCTCGTCGTCTCGCTGCCTCCCGGCGGTCTCGCCGACGCGCTCATCACCAGTGCGCAGTCCGTGCCCGGCGTCGTCGTCGAGTCGCTGCGCCCGTACTACGGCGCGTCCGACCTGCACCGCGACCTGGAGCTGGTGGACGCTCTGGCCGCCGACCCCGCCCGGGCCGGCGCGCTGCTGACCGACCACGCGCCGGGGGTCTTCCGCGCCGGCTGGGCGCTGCTGCTCGAGGCCGGCCCGACGGTGCTGCACGCCTCGGCCGGGGCACCGGAGGTGCAGGACCTCGAGCTGCCCTGGCTGCCGCTGGACGCGGCCCGTCGGCTCGACCCGGAGGCGTCGTGGGTGCCGGAGCGCTGGGAGGTGCTGGGCACCGAGCTGGTCGCCGCACCGGTCGGCTCGCCGGACCGCGTCGTGCTCGTGGGCCGTCCGGGTGGTCCGCGCTTCCGCGGCTCCGAGGTGCTGCGGCTGGGCCACCTCGCGGGCATCGTCGCCACGGTGTCGGCGTCGGTCAGCGCCTGACGGCGAGTCCTGTCGCCCGGGCCACCAGCCACGGGGTCAGCACCTCGGCCGGCTCGGCCGGCGAGAGCAGCCAGCCCTGCGCCTCGTCGCACTGCATCTCGCGCAGCAGCGCCCAGGTCGCCTCGTCCTCGACACCCTCGGCCACGACGCGCATCCCGAGGCCGACGCCGAGGTCGACGACGCTGCGGACGATGGCGGCGTCGCGGGCGTCCTCGCACATGCGGCGGACGAAGGACCGGTCCACCTTCAGCTCCTGGACGGGGAGCCGACGCAGGTGGCCGAGACTGGAGTAGCCCGTGCCGAAGTCGTCCAGCGCCAGGGCGACACCGAGCTCGTCGAGCAGGCGGAGCGTGGTGGCCGCGCGGTGCGACTCGGCGAACAGCGACCCCTCGGTCACCTCGAGCAGCAGGCACCGCGCGGGGACGTCGTGGCGCTCCAGTGCGGCGCGCACGCTCGGTACGAGGGAGGTGCCGGACAGGTCGCGCATGCTGACGTTGACGGCGACCTTGAGCGACAGCCCCTGTGCGCGCCACTCGGCCAGCTGGCCGACCGCGACGTCGAGGACGTGCTGGGTGAGGGTCTCGATCAGGCCGCTGCTCTCGGCGAGCGGGACGAACTCGTCCGGCGGCACGAGGCCTCGCTCGGGGTGGAGCCAGCGCACCAGCGCCTCGACCCCGGTGATCCGGCCGGAGGCGAGCTCGGCCTGCGGCTGGTAGTGCACCTCCAGCTCGCCCTCGGTCAGCGCCCGACGCAGCTCGCCGAGCATGACCAGGCGCGAGGTCGTGTTGCGGTCACGCTCGGCGGCGTACTGCTCGACCCCGGTGCCGGTCTCCTTGGCGAGGTACATCGCGACGTCGGCGTGCTGCAGCAGCGCATCGAGGTCCGCGCCGTGCTGCGGCGCCACGGCGATGCCGATGCTGGCGGACACGTCGACCTGCAGGCCCTCCAGCACGATCGGCGCGCACACGCTGCCCTGCAGGCGCCGTGCGGTGTCCTCTGCCGCGTCGGCATCGGTGCCCGGCAGCAGGATCGCGAACTCGTCCCCACCGAGGCGCACCACGGTGTCGGTGGGGCGCACGGCCGCGGCCAGGCGGTTGGCGATGACCTGGAGGAAGCGATCGCCCACGTGGTGACCGAGGGTGTCGTTGACCTCCTTGAAGCGGTCGAGGTCGACCAGCAGCAGCGCGGTGCCGCCGTCGCCGGCCTCGACCAGCGACTCGGCGGTACGGGTGGTCAGCAACGTGCGGTTGGGCAGGCCGGTGAGCGCGTCGGTCTGGGCCTGGTGCTCGCGCTCGAGGGCGATGCTGGCGACCCGGTAGACGGCGAGCAGCGGCGGGATCAGCAGCGGGAGGAACGCCGTCCCGCGCTCGACGACGATCGTGACGAGCGGCGACAGGGTGAGCAGCGCGCCGTTCGCCGCCCCCTCGTAGGCCAGGTCCTCGCGGATGAGGCGCCACATCGGCTGCCCCGACTTGAGCGAGACCGCGGCGCCGACGAGCAGCTGGTTGACCAGGAAGTAGGTGACGCCGCCGACGCCGGCGGCGAGCAGGTCGGCCTGGGTCAGGGCGAGAGGCTCCGCGACGCTCGCCCGGTGACCGAGCAGGTTCATCACCCCGGCGGCCGCCGCCCACGACAGCGAGAACTGCCCGATGTTGAAGGCGGTCCGCCAGGGCGCCTTGCGGCGCGAGATGTCGGCGATCACTGTCGCGACCGCCTGCACGACGATCGCCAGCGGCAGCCCGAAGCCCAGCAGCAGCGCGAACACGAAGCTCGTCGAGAGATGCAGGCCGTTGACGTCGCGCGCACCGGCGGTGAAAAGCGGCCGCACCTCGGTCAGCACGAGCAGCGCGCACAGAGCCCACACCGCCGGTTCGAGCGCGAGCACGGTGCGCGGCGTCAGGGACAGCAGGGCCAACGGCAGGACCGACAGGCCCAGCACCGTCACCGCGGTGACGTACAGCCGGAACCGCCGATCGCGCCGGCCGGAGAAGTCGTTGCGGTAGTCCGGCGTCGGCACAGGTGCGGGTCCGGACACGTCACCCCTGCCCTTGTCCGCGGGCGCCCGACCGGCGCCCCTCCCCCGGAGCGTCGGCAGGAACTACGCCGAGCCTGAGTCCGCGGGCACCACGGCCAGCGCGCGGGCGGCGTCGGGCCCCTGCTCCAGCAGCGCGGTGAGCCCGGCGTCGTCGAGCATCGGGACGCCGAGCTTGACCGCCTTCTCGTACTTGCTCGCCCCGGGGTCCACGCCGACGACGACGAAGTCGGTCTTCTTGCTGACGCTGCCGGACACCTTGCCGCCGAGCCCCTGCACGGCCTCGGTCGCGCCGTCACGGCTGTACGACGCGAGCGTGCCGGTGACCACGACGGTCACGCCCTCGAGCGGTCGCGGACCCTCCTCCGCGCCCGTGTCCTCGAAGCGGGCGCCGCCGGCGCGGATGCGCTCGACGATGTCGCGGTGCCGCGGGTCGGCGAACCATGCGTGCAGCGCCTGCGCGACGACGGGGCCGACGCCCTCGACGCCGGCCAGCTCCTCGGGCGAGGCGGCCATGATCGCGTCGAGGGTACGGAAGTGGCGGGCGACGTCCTGCGCGGCGGTCGGCCCGACGTGCCGGATGGACAGCCCGACGATCAGCCGCCACAGCGGCCGCTCGCGGGCGGCCTGGACGCCGCGCAGGATCTGCTCGCGCTTCTTCGGCCCGAAGCCGCGGAGCCCGTCGAAGGACTCCTCGGTCAGGTGGAACACCCCGCCGACGTCGGTCAGCCGGCCGGCCTGCAGCAGCGCGATCGAGGTCTCGTAGCCGAGCCCGTCGATGTCCATCGCGCCACGGCCGGCGAAGTGGAAGACCGACTCCCGCAGCTGCGCCGGGCAGGACACCGTGTTGGGGCAGCGGATGTCGACCTCGCCCTCGGGGCGGCCGAGCTCGGTCTGGCACTCCGGGCAGTGCGTCGGCATGACGAACTCCCGCTCGGTGCCGTCGCGCAGCGCCGCCACCGGACCGACGACCTCGGGGATGACATCGCCGGCCCGCCGGACCACGACCGTGTCGCCGATGCGGACGTCCTTGCGCTTGACCTCGTCCTTGTTGTGCAGCGTCGCGAGCTTGACCATCACGCCGCCGACCTGCACCGGCTCCATGTACGCGAACGGCGTGACCCGCCCGGTGCGGCCGACGTTGACGCGGATGTCGTGCAACCTGGTCGTCGCCTCCTCGGGCGGGTACTTGTGCGCGACCGCCCACCGGGGGGCGCTGCTGGTGGCGCCGAGCCGGCGCTGCAGCGGCACCTGGTCGACCTTCACCACGACGCCGTCGATCTCGTGCGCGACGTCGTGCCGGTGCTCGCCCCAGTGCGCGATGTAGCCGAGCACGCCGTCGAGGTCGTCGAACACCTGGGCGTGCTCGCTGACCGGCAGGCCCCACTGCGCGAGCTGCGCGTAGGCCTCGCTCTGGCTCGCGGGCTCCCAGCCCTCGCGCGCGCCGATCCCGTGCAGCGTCAGGGACAAGGGACGTGACGCGGTCACGCGCGGGTCCTTCTGCCGCAAGCTGCCGGCGGCGGCGTTGCGCGGGTTGGCGAACGGCGCCTTTCCCTCGGCGACCAGCCGCTCGTTGATCAGCGCGAAGTCCGCGGTCGCGATGAAGACCTCGCCGCGGACCTCCAGCAGCGGCGGTACGCCCGGCCCGGTCAGCACGTCGGGGACCTGCCGCAGGGTGCGGACGTTGGGCGTGATGTCCTCGCCCGTACGGCCGTCGCCGCGGGTTGCCCCGCGCACCAGCCGGCCGTCGCGGTAGACGAGTGCGACGGCCAGGCCGTCGATCTTCAGCTCGCAGAGCCATCTCGCGGCCGCCGCCTCCTTGCGCGCGCGCCCCGCCCACTCGTGCAGCTCGTCGGCGCTGAAGACGTTGCCCAGGCTCATCAGCCGCTCGAGGTGGTCGACCGGCGTGAAGTCGGTCGAGATGGTGCCCATGACCTTCTGCGTCGGTGAGTCCGGCGTGCGCAGCGTCGGGTGCGCGTCCTCGAGCGCGCGCAGCTCGGCCATGAGCGCGTCGTACTCCGCGTCGGCGACCGTCGGCTGGTCCAGCACGTAGTAGCGGAAGGCGTTCTCATCGAGCACCCGGCACAGCTCGGCGTGCCGCTCGCGGGGGTCGTCAGTCATGGGAGGCGTCCTCGAGCCGGCGCGCGATCTCGACGGAGGCCTCCAGCGCGGACCGGGCCTGCGCGGGCGTCCCGCCGGCGAGCCCGCACGTGGGCGTGACGACCACCGTCGACAGCAGCTGCTCCGGCGCCTGTCCGAGCCGTCGCCAGAGTGCCTGCACGGGCGCCATCATGGCGGCGAGGTCCGACGACCGCGGGCCGACCGCAGGCACCAGGCCGAGCAGCAGACCGGTTCCTGCCTCCACCGCCTCGCCGAGCTGGTCGTCGTCGCGCGGGGTGAGCAGCGTCGCGTCCAGGCTGACCGAGCGCGCCCCCGCCTTGCGCAGCAGGGCGATCGGCACCTGCGGCGCGCAGCAGTGCACGACCGTGTCCTCGGCGACCGCGAGCACCCGCGCCAGCACCTCGACCGCGCGCGAGGCGGCCGGCGCACGCAGCCGCCCGAAGCCGCTCGCCGTCGGGATGCCGCCACCGAGCACCGACGGCAGCGACGGCTCGTCGAGCTGCAGCACCAGCCGGGTGCCCGGCAGCCGCGCGGCGACGTCGGCGAGATGCCGGGTGAGCCCCTCCGCGAGCGACTGCGCGAGGTCGTCGACGGCACCCGGGTCGGCCAGCACCCGGTCGCCCTTGGGCAGCTCGAGCAGCGCAGCGAGGGTCCACGGCCCGGCGCACTGCAGCTTGAGCGCGGGCGGGGAGTCGGCGGCCTCCTGCAGCGCGTCGAGGTCGTACGACAGGTGGTCGCGGGCGCGGGCGCCGTCCCGCGAGCGCCCGCTCGTCAGACGCCAGCCGGCGGGCTGCAGGTCGACCGGCAGATCGGCGAGCAGCGCGGCGCTGCGGCCGGCGAGGTCGCCGTGCTGACCGCGCGCCGGGAGCTCCGGGAGGTACGGCAGATCGGGCAGCAGGCCGAGCACCATCCGGACCGCCTCGCCGGGGTCGGTCCCCGGCATGCTGCCGATGCCGGTGGCGCGCACGCCGCTGGGGAGCCGGTCGGCGGGGTCGCTCAAGCCCTGCGCTTGCCGGCGGCGACTTTGGCGGGCGCCTTCGTGGCAGGGGCTCTCGTGGCCGCGGGGGCCTTGACCGGGGCGGTCTTCGCCGGGGTCTTGACCGGGGCGGGGGCCTTCACGGGGGCCTTGACCGGCGCAGCGGTCTTCACCGGCGCGCGCCGGCCGCCCTGCAGCCAGGCCAGGTCCGCCTGCAGCGCCGCGACCAGCTCGGCCCGCGACGCGGAGGCGCCTCGGACGGCCAGGCTGTAGCGCTGGATGACCTCGAGGTCGGTGAGCTGCACGTCGTCGTCGGCCATGCGCGCGAGCCTAGCCAGAACCGGGGCGTTCAGCGGGGCAGGACCTGCCAGTGCGGGGCCTGCTCCGACTGGCGCAGCACCCGCCCGGGGTGGGCCGACGCGATCTGGACGGCGTCGTCGGTCGCCCTCGCCCGCTGCGGCCGGCTGGGCAGCTGGAGGCCAGCCGTCCGGGAGTCCCCGCGGTCGCGCCAGGTAGACCCGCTGGACGTCAGGCGATCGTGCCGCTGCCGAGCACCCGGTCGCCGTCGTAGAGCACTGCGGCCTGGCCGGGCGCGATCCCGCGCGCCGGGGTCGCGAGGTCCAGCCGCCAGCCATCACCCTCGGGCCCGACGTCGCGGTGCGCGACGCAGCCGTGGACGGCGCCGTGCGCCCGCAGCTGCACCTCGCACGACAGCGGCAGGGGCCGCTCGTCCAGCCAGCGCGGCCGGTCGGCCCGGACGACGGTCGTGTCCAGCGCCTCCCCCGGTCCGACGGTGACCGTGCGGCTGACCGGTTCGATCGAGAGCACGTAGCGCGGCCGGCCGTCCGGCGCGGGCACGGTCAGCGCGAGGCCGCGACGCTGCCCCACGGTGTAGGCGTAGGCCCCGTCGTGCTGCCCGACGACGGCGCCGGTCAGGGCGTCGACGACCGGGCCGGGCTGCACGCCGAGCCGGTCGCGCAGGAAGCCCGCGGTGTCGCCGTCGGCGATGAAGCAGATGTCGTGGCTGTCGGGCTTGTCGGCGACGCCGAGCCTCCGCTCGGCGGCCAGCACCCGCACCTCGTCCTTGGTGAGCTCACCCAGCGGCAGCACCGTGCCCGCCAGCTGCTTCGGCGTGAGGACTGCCAGGACGTACGACTGGTCCTTGCCGTGGTCGACCGACCGGCGCAGCACGCCGTCGGTCAGGCGCGCGTGGTGGCCGGTCACGACCGCGTCGAAGCCGAGCGCGAGCGCGCGGTCCAGCACGGCGGCGAACTTGATGCGCTCGTTGCACCGCAGGCAGGGGTTCGGGGTGCGGCCGGCGGCGTACTCCGCGACGAAGTCGTCGACGACGTCCTCGCGGAAGCGCTCAGCGAGATCCCAGACGTAGAAGGGGATCCCGAGCAGGTCGGCCACCCGCGCCGCGTCGCGGGCGTCCTCCTTGGAGCAGCAGCCGCGCGAGCCGGTGCGCAGCGTCGCGGGGGCCTCGGACAGCGCGAGGTGCACGGCCGTGACGTCGTGCCCGGCCTCGACCGCGAGCGCCGCAGCCACCGCCGAGTCGACGCCGCCGGACAGGGCGGCCAGGAGCCTCATCTCAGGGCGGCGCGGCGGGCCCGTTCGACGACCGCCGGCAGCGCCTCCACGAGGGCGTCGACGTCCGCGGCGGTGCTCGTGTGGCCGAGCGAGAAGCGCAGCGAGCTGCGCGCGTCGTCGTCCTTGGCGCCCATCGCGAGCAGGACGTGCGACGGTCGGGCGACACCGGCCGAGCACGCCGAGCCCGTGGACACCTCGACGCCGCGGGCGTCGAGCAGCAGCAGCAGCGAGTCGCCCTCGCAGCCCGGGAAGCTGAAGTGCGCGTTGCCCGGCAGCCGGCCGGCGCCCTCGGGACCGTTGAGCACCGCGTCGGGCACGGCCTCGCGGACCCGGCGCACCAGGTCGTCGCGCAGCGCGGACAGCTTCGCGTGGTGGGCCGGCTGCCGCTCGACGGCCAGCGCGGCCGCGACGGCCAGTCCGGCCACCGCCGGGGTGTCCAGGGTGCCGGAGCGGACGTCGCGCTCCTGCCCGCCGCCGTGCAGCAGCGGGGTGCAGGCGACGTCGCGCCCGAGGACCAGCGCCCCGACGCCCAGCGGACCGCCGAGCTTGTGACCCGTCAGGGTCAGCGCGTCGACCCCGCTCGCGGCGACGTCGACGTGCAGCTGGCCGACGGCCTGGACGGCGTCGCAGTGGAAGGGGATGTCGTGCTCGTGGATGACGTCGGCGAGCTGTCGGACCGGCTGCACCGTGCCGACCTCGTTGTTGGCCCACATCACCGTGACGAGGGCGACGTCGGTCGGGTCGCGCGCGATCGCCTCGTGAAGTACGTCCGGGTCGACCCGCCCCTCGGTGTCGACCACGAGCCACTCGACGCGGGCGCCCTCATGGGTGACCAGCCACTCGACGGCGTCCAGCACCGCGTGGTGCTCGACCGCGCTGGCCAGGATGCGGGTCCGCCGGGGGTCGGCGGCGCGGCGGGCCCACCAGATCCCCTTGACGGCCAGGTTGTCGCTCTCGGTACCGCTGCCGGTGAAGACGACCTCCGACGGGCGGGCGCCCAGCGCGGCGGCCAGCTGCTCGCGCGACTCCTCGACGACGCGGCGGGCCTGCCTGCCGGCAGCGTGCAGCGAGGAGGCGTTGCCCGTGGCGGTGAGGGCCTCCCGCAGCGCGGCGGTCATCGTCTCGACGGCCTCGGGCAGCATGGGCGTCGAGGCCGCATGGTCGAGGTAGGCCACGGGCCGAGCCTAGCCTCGGGCGGGGGCGGTCCGCTCAGCCGAGCAGGCGGCGGGTGATGCCCTCCCCCACCGGGAGCCGGCCCTCCTCGGCGACGACCACCTGCGTCGGCAGCAGTCCGCAGGCCACCCGGACGTCGCGGGCGACTCCGACAGCGACCTCGGCGGCGTCCGCACCGCTGCCCGGCAGGACGTGCACGACCAGCTCGTCGGCGTCGTCCCGCGAGCTGCGACCCAGCACGACCCGCCAGTCCCGGACGTCCGGTCGGCCACCGACCGCGGACGCCACCGCGCGCAGGTCGACCGCGCAGGTGCCGGTGCGCAGGTCGAGCTCGGGGACCAGGGCCGCGCGGCGGGCGCCGACGACGCGCGGGACGCTGCGGCTGCACTTCGGGCACGGCCCGTCGGTGACGGCGTCGGCCAGGTCGCCGGTGCGCCAGCGCAGCAGCGCGCTCCCGCGCATCCCGAGCTGGGTGACCACGACCTCGCCCGCGCCCTTGCCGGCCTCGCCGGTCTCCGCGTCGACCAGGTCCACGACCTCGAGGTCGGGGTAGGTGTGCAGTCCGGTGCTGCCGCCGGACTGCCGGCACTCCCCCCAGAGCAGGCGGTGGCCGTCGGGGACGTGGATCGCCAGCAGGACGGCCTTGTCGAGACCGGCGGCGTCGAGGGCGGCACGCAGGTCGGACCGCTCGTCGTCGTACGGCGCGCCTGCCATGAGGACCGTCGTCACCGTGCTCAGCGCGGCCTCCGCCTCGGCCAGCGCCTCGACGAGTGCGGCACCGCCGGTGGCCGGGACGACCAGCACCGTCGCGGGCACGAGCGCCAGCGCGCCCACGACGCCGTCGACGCGCGGGCCCGGCGCGAGCAGCGGCGAGCCGGCACCGAGCGCGCCGAGCGCCAGCGCCTGGGTCTGCGCGGTCGGCAGCGTCGCCAGCGCGCTCACGACGACGTCCGCGCGGGTCAGGCCCAGCACCTGCCACAGCCGCGCTCCGGCCCGGGCGACGACGTCGAGGTCGCTGCGGGTGCTGGCCAGCGGGAAGCGGAGCCCCAGACCCGCCCAGACGTAGGACGTCGGTCGGGTGTCCTGCTCGATCAGCGCGGCGTAGGAGCCCGGGGAGGCGAGCCGGCGGGTCAGCGCCTTGCGCAGCCGCGGCCCCTCGGCGTGCAGCGCGTAGCCGCTCTCGCCGGCCTGCAGGACCAGCCCGGCCGCGCCGGCCGGGTTGCCGTCCGGGCACAGGTCGCGCTCACCGGCGGCCGGCAGCGAGGCCAGTCCGGCCAGCCCGGCGATCGACGCCGAGCTCCTGCCGAGGGCCTTCAGCCGGCCGCGCCAGAAGGGGGAGAACGGCCCGACGGCGTCGACGACCTGGGTGCGGACGGCCGCCTCACGCGCCTTCGCGAGCTGTGCGGGCGGACGTCGGTCCCAGGAGGCGGCCATGGGTGCGGAGTCTAGGGAGCGCCGCGGCCCGCCCGCACACATCGTGATCGTCGGCGCGCAGGTCCACGCCCGGCGGACCTCGGACGTGGATCACGACGTGTCCCGCCGGGCCCGCACACGACCCGCGCGCGACACGCGGCACGAGCCCCCTCAGCCGGCCCTCGTACGGCGCGTCCCGACCGCGTCGTGTGGCGGCCACCGCAGCCGAGCGCGGACGATCGTCACGTCCCCAGCACCCGGATGCTGTGGACGTCACGAGGGGCGGACGCGCGACGGCCCGGCGCTCCACGAGGGAGAGCCGGGCCGTCAAGGCAGCAGGGACTATCCCTTGCGCTTGCTGATCTCCTCGGTGAGCTGCGGCACGACGGTGAACAGGTCACCGACCAGGCCGAAGTCGGCCAGCTCGAAGATCGGCGCCTCGGGGTCCTTGTTGATGGCGACGATCGTCTTGCTGGTCTGCATGCCGGCGCGGTGCTGGATGGCGCCGGAGATGCCGACCGCGATGTAGAGCTGCGGGGAGACGGTCCGCCCGGTCTGGCCGACCTGGTTCTGGTGCGGGTACCAGCCGGCGTCCGTGGCGGCGCGGGAGGCGCCGACGGCGGCACCGAGGGTGTCGGCGAGCTTCTCCACGATCGAGAAGTTCTCGGCGGCACCGACGCCGCGACCACCGGAGACGACGATCGAGGCGTCGCCCAGGTCGGGGCGGCCGCCCTTGTCCTCGACGACGGACTCGACGATCTTGGCGGCCTTGTCGGCGTCGGAGAAGGTCGCGGTGACCTGCTCGACGGTGCCGGAGGCCGGCGACTCCGACGGGGCGGTGCTGTTGGCGCGGACCGTGATGATCGGCGTGCCGGTCGCGACCTTGGACTGCACGACGACGCTGCCACCGAAGATCGGCTGCTCGGCGGTCAGGTCGGCGGTGACGCCGACGGCGTCGGTGATCAGGCCGCTGCCGGTCTTGATCGCCAGGCGGGCGGCGACCTCCTTGCCCTCGCTGTTGCTCGGCAGGAGCACGGCAGCCGGGCTCTTGTCGGCGACCAGCTGCGCGAGCAGGGCGGCCTTCGGGCCGGCCAGGAAGCCGTCCAGCTCCTCGGCCTCGGACACGTAGACCTTCTCGGCGCCGTAGGCGCCGACCTTCTCGGCGGCGGCGGATGCGCCCTTGCCGAGCACGACCGCGGAGGGCGTGCCCAGCTCGCGGGCGAGCGTCAGCAGCTCGTAGGAGACCTTCTTGGGGGTTCCGTCGACGTGGTCGACGAGGACCAGGACCTCAGCCATGTTTCGATGCCTCTCAGACGAGCTTCTGCGACGCGAGGTACTCGGCGATCTTCGTGCCGCCGTCACCCTCGTCCTTGACGACCTGACCCGCCTGGCGCGGCGGCTTGTTGCTGAAGGACGCGACCTGCGAGGGGGCGGACGCGATGCCGACCTGTCCCGCGTCGATGCCGGCGTCGGCGATGGTGAGCGTCGTCAGCGGCTTCTTCTTGGCGGCCATGATCCCCTTGAAGGAGGGGTAGCGCGGCTCGTTGATCTTCTCGACGACCGACACGATCGCGGGGGTCGCGGCCTCGACGACGTCGTAGCCGTTCTCGGTCTGCCGCTCGATGCGGACCGAGCCGGCTTCGGCCGTGACCTTGCGGGCCCCCGAGAGCTGCGGCTGGCCGGTGCGCTCGGCGAGCAGCGCCGGCATGATCGCCATGCGGCTGTCGGTCGCCTCGGATCCGGTGATGACCAGGTCGTACTCGAGCGTCTCGAGGACCTTGGCCAGCGCGTACGACGTCTGCACGGCGTCGGAGCCGGCCAGGGCCGGGTCGCTCAGGTGGACGGCCTTGTCGGCGCCCATCGACAGCGCCTTGCGGATGGTCTCGACGGCGCGGTCCGGGCCCATGGTGAGGATCGTGACCTCGCCGCCGGAGGCCTCCTTGATCTTCAGGGCCTCCTCGACGGCGTACTCGTCGATCTCGTTCATGACCACGTCGACCGACGCGCGGTCAAGGGTCTTGTCACTGTCCTGGAGCTTGCGCTCGGCCCAGGTGTCGGGCACCTGCTTGACCAGTACGACGATGTTCACGTGGGGCGCCGACCTCCGTCTGAAGTGCATGGGGTGGACCGGGAAAGACGATCCTGCAGCGGTACTGCAAAGGTGAGGGCAACGGTATCGGGGCGCAACTCGACCCCGCTCACTGCCCCGCGCCCGCGAGGTTACCCGCGGGTAACGGGGCCGGACCCCGACGCCCGCGTGCGCTGCGTCACCCCGCGGCTCAGCTGCCGGTGAACTCCGCCTTGCCCGGCCCGGCCTCGAGGAACGACGTCATCCCGATGCGCTGGTCCTCGGTGCTGAAGAGCCCGGCGAACAGCGCGGTCTCCAGGCGCAGGGCGCTGTCGAGGTCCATCTCCAGGCCGTCGTCGACAGCCTGCTTGGCCACGCGCAGGGCGACCGCGGGGCCCTTCGCGTAGGACCGGGCCATCTCGAGCGCGGTCTCGTACACCTCGGCGTCCGGCACGACGCGGTCGGCGATCCCGAGGGCCAGCGCCTCCTCGGCGGCGACGTGCCGGCCGGTGAAGATCATGTCCTTGGCCTTGGCCGGGCCGACGAGGCGACTGAGCCGCTGGGTGCCGCCGGCGCCGGGGACGACGCCGAGGGTGATCTCGGGGACGCCCACCTTGGCCCGCTCCCCCAGCACCCGGAAGTCAGCCGTCAGCGCCAGCTCGAAGCCGCCGCCGAGAGCGTAGCCGGTGACCGCCGCGATGACCGGCTTGGGCAGGCGCGCGACGACCTTCAGCGACTCCTGCAGCCGGCTGCCCCAGGCGAGCATCTCGGCGAAGGTCAGGGTCGACATCTCCTTGATGTCGGCGCCCGCGGCGAAGACGCGCTCCCCGCCGTAGAGGACGACGGCGCGCACGTCGGCCGCGTCGCGCACCTGCTCCGCGACGTCCTTGAGCTCGGCGACCACCTGGCCGTCGATGGCGTTCATCTTCGGTCGGTCGAGGCGGATCGTGCCCACCGCGCCGTCGACCTCGAGCCGCACGAACTCGCCCATGACCGTCTCCTCGCACGCCGTCCCGCCGGAGCGGCAGACCCTAGTCTGCGCAGCATGTTCCGCGACTCCCACGGTGTGGTGCACACCGTCTCCTCCGCCGAGCCGCTGGCCGACCTGCCGCCCGGCGCCGCGGCAGCGCTGCAGGAGGCGCTGCTGTCCCCGGAGGGCAGCAACGACATCGGCGGCGTGCTCGAGCGCTGCGACGCGGTGCGCGAGCTCGTGGAGCGCTGGCAGGACGCCTTCTTCGCCGCGCTGCCCGATGACGTCGACCTCGAGGAGGAGGCCCGCTGGGCTGCGGAGGCCGGGCTGTCCCTCGAGGACGTCGAGGCGCAGTACGAGGACGAGGACGACGACGAGGAGCTCGACCTCGGGCTGCTCGGCGCTCCGGACGACGACCCCGACCCGAGGACCCTGCTCGACCCCGCGCAGCTCGACGACGACGACGAGGCCGACCCACGGCGGGTGCTCCCGGAGGAGCTCGTCACCGCGCTCGAGCGCGAGCTGCTGCTGCTCCCGGTGCGGGTGCGCCTGGAGGCGCTGGTCGCCGCGGCCGACCTCGTCGACGAGTGGGCCGGTCTGGTCTCCGACCACGAGAAGCTGCTCGGCCACCTGGTGCTCGCCCACGGCGAGCGGCAGAAGAAGGTCGAGCACGAGCCGCTGGTCGCCCGGCACGCGACGCTGCACCAGGACCTGGGCCCCGGACACGCCTCGTCCTGATCGGCCGCGTGCATCGCGGGTGCAACACTTCGGGACCCGCCCTTGACCCGCTGGAGCCGTCATGCACCCGTCGCCGCGCTGGCGCGACGTGCTCGTCGACGGTGCCGTCGTGCGGGTCATGGAGGTCGGCGACCCCGCGGCCGACCCGCTGGTCTTCCTGCACGGCTGGGGGCTGTCGCCGCGCTGCTACGCCGAGGGCATGTCGCGGCTGACCCGCGCCGGCGTGCGCGTCGTGGCGCCGTGCCTGCCCGGCTTCGGCGGCAGCGACGGGCCGCCGTTGCGCGGCGTCGACCTGCACGCCTACGCGGTGCGCATCGGCCGGCTGCTCGACGTCCTCGGGCTGGACACGCCGGTGTTCGTCGCCGGCCACTCCTTCGGTGGTGGGGTGGCGCTGCAGCTGGCCACCGAACGCCCCGAGCGGGTGCGCTCGCTGACCCTGGTCAACTCCGTCGGCGGCGCTCCCAGCCGACGCACCGGGATCGTCGACGCGTCCTGGTGGCGCTGGGCGGCCGGCGCCGCGACCGAGCTCAGCCCCCAGCACCTGGCCCGGGCCGCGCCCTCGCTCCTGCGCGCCTTCGTGCCGAACGTCGTGCGCAAGCCCATCACCCTCGCGCTGACGGCCCGGCTCGCCCTGTCGGCGTCGCTCGCCGGCCAGGCCGAGGCGCTGATCGCCCGCGGCCTGCCGGTGCTCTTCATCTGGGGCGACGCCGACCGGCTCATCGCGCCGGGCGAGCTCGGCGCCGTCACCGGGGCGCTACCGGCGGAGGTCGTCGCCGGCCGGCACGGCTGGCTGATGACCGAGCCGGAGGAGTTCGCGACGTTGATGCGCAACGCGCTCGTCGTCCACGCGATGCTCGAGCGCAAGAAGCGCGGCCAGGCGATCGTGCTGCCCGTCGGCCAGTCCCTGGCCGACCTCATCCCGCGCGAGCGGCGCTCCGCCGCCCGCGCCGCCGCACCGCCGTCTGCGGGCACGGCCTGACCGGCATCATCTGCCGGTGCTGACCAACTCCTCCCGGGCCGACCGCGCCTGGCCCGGACGCCCGGCCCCCCTCGGCGCCACCTTCGACGGCGAGGGCACGTCGTTCGCGCTGTTCTCGGCCAGCGCCGAGGCGGTCGACCTGTGCCTGTTCGAGGCCGGCCGCGAGACGCGGATCCCCCTGGAGGACCGCACCGCCCACGTCTGGCACGGCTACCTGCCCGGCGTGCGTCCCGGCCAGGAGTACGGCTACCGCGTCGAGGGGCCGTACGACCCGCCCGGCGGCCAGCGGCACGACCCCAGCAAGCTGCTGGTCGACCCCTACGCGCGGGCCATCTCCGGCGGCTACCGGCTCGACGACGCGGTCTTCGAGCCGCGCCGGGACAGCGCGCCGCACGTCCCGCGCTCGGTGGTCGTGCACGACGAGTTCGACTGGGGCCAGGACCGGCGGCCGGGCACGGCGTGGGCCGACAGCGTCGTCTACGAGCTGCACGTGAAGGGCTTCACCGCAAGGCATCCCGGGGTGCCCGAGGAGCTGCGCGGGACCTACGCCGGTCTCGCGCACCCGGCCGCCGTCGAGCACCTGCTGGCGCTCGGCGTCACCGCGGTGGAGCTGCTGCCGGTGCACCACTTCGTCAGCGAGCCGCACCTGCTGCGGCGCGGTCTGACCAACTACTGGGGCTACAACTCGCTGGGCTACTTCGCCCCCCATGCCGGCTACTCCGCGAGCGGCGCGCACGGCCAGCAGGTGGGCGAGTTCAAGGCGATGGTGCGCGCCCTGCACGAGGCCGGCATCGAGGTGCTGCTGGACGTCGTCTACAACCACACGGCCGAGGGCGACGAGACCGGACCGACGCTGTCGATGCGCGGGATCGACAACGAGAGCTACTACCGGCTGCTCGCCGACGACCGCGCGCGCTACCGCGACTACACCGGCTGCGGCAACACCCTCGACGTGCGGCACTCCCACGTCCTGCAGCTGATCATGGACTCGCTGCGCTACTGGGTGACCGAGATGCACGTCGACGGCTTCCGCTTCGACCTGGCCTCCGCACTGGCCCGCTCGATGCACGACGTCGACAAGCTGAGCTCGTTCCTGCAGGTCGTCCACCAGGACCCGGTCGTGTCGTCGGTGCGCCTGGTCGCCGAGCCGTGGGACGTCGGCGAGGGCGGCTACCAGGTGGGCGAGTTCCCGCCGCTGTGGTCGGAGTGGAACGACCGCTACCGCGACGCCGTGCGCGACGCCTGGCGCGGCCAGGGCGGCGTGCGCGAGCTGGCCTACCGGCTGTCCGGCTCGAGCGACCTCTACTCCGACGACGGCCGCTCCCCCTCGGCCTCGGTCAACTTCGTGACCGCGCACGACGGCTTCTCGCTGCGCGACCTCACCACCTACGAGCACAAGCACAACGAGGCCAACGGCGAGGGCAACCGGGACGGCGAGTCCCACAACCGGTCGTGGAACTGCGGCGTCGAGGGCGAGACCGACCAGCCGGACGTGCAGGCGCTCCGGCGCCGCCAGGGGCGCAACCTGCTCGCGACGCTGCTGCTGTCCAGCGGCGTCCCGATGCTGACGATGGGCGACGAGGTCCGCCGCACCCAGCAGGGCAACAACAACGCCTACTGCCAGGACGGTCCGCTGTCGTGGCAGCCGTGGGACCTCGACGGCGACGCGCTCGCCCTGTGCGACTGGACCGCCGCGCTCATCGCCCTGCGCCGCGCGCACCCGGTGCTCCGGCAGCGCAGCTTCTTCCTCGGCCGGCCCGGTGTCGACGGCATCGTCAAGGACCTGGCGTGGTTCGGTGCGGGCGGTCAGGAGCTGACCGACGAGCAGTGGTTCGACCCGGGCCAGCGCACGCTCGCGATGTACCTGGACGGTCGGAGCATCCGGACGCGCGGGTCACGGGGTGAGCTCGTCGACGACGACAGCCTGCTGGTCGTGCTGCACACGGCCGCCGAGGACGCCGACGTGAGGCTGCCGGGTCCGCCGTGGGCGGTGTCGTACGAGGTGCTGCTCGACACCGCGGACGAACGGCCCGGCGCCGGGGTGCACGTCGCCGCCGGAGGCGTCCTCGCGGTGACGGGCCGGTCCGTGGTGCTGCTGCGGAGCCTGCGCGAGCCCGCTACCCGAGGGTAGGTCACGGTTCCATAACGACGGCGTGCGTGGACCGCCCGCCTGCACGTCCCCCTTCCAGCGCAGGTGGTCGTGCGCGGCCCGGCCCGCAGGACCGGCGACGGGTCCGCTGCGTGTCCCCCGAATGGGGGATACGCAGCACCTGTTCGCCCCCTGCAAGTGCGGACAAGCTGGTTCAAGACAGGGCGAAGCGACCGTCGAAGAGATGGCACCGAGCCAGTCGGCCCGGTACCGCTCCCACTCGGAGGTCCCCGTGCCCTCGGTCTCCCGCCCCCGCTCCACCTCCGCAGCCGTCGCGCTCCTGGTCGCGGCCGCCGTCGCCGTCCTGCCGAGCGGGGTCGCTCTGGCGCGGCCGGTCGCCGGCCTCGACGCAGGCACGGCAGCGTCGAGCGCCACCGCGGCGCCGGCCGCTGCCGCCGCCGCCGCCCGGCCCGCCGCCGTCACGCAGCTGCGACGCGCCGTGGCCGGCAGCGTCGTCTGCGACGTCGTGCGCGGGCTGCGCGTCTGCTCGCACGGCGACGACGCACAGCTCCAGGGCGGCACCACGGCAGCCGGGGAGGGCGACAGCGCCGCCTCCACGGCCTCGACGCGGATCGGCTGCTACACCCGCGGCCCGCGCGTGCAGACGGTCTACGCCCGCCCCGCCACCGAGCCGGACCGCTACGCGGCGACGCTGCGGAGCTTCCAGGGCTGGGCGGGAGCGGTCGAGAAGGCCGTCGACGACAGCGCCCGCAAGACCCGGGGGGCGCGCCACGTCCGCTTCGCCAGCGTGCCGGACGGCGAGTCCTGCTCGCTGTCGGTGCTGCGCGTGACGCTGCCGGGCAAGGCCTTCGGCTCCTTCTCCGCCACCATCAGCGCCCTGCAGGACCTGGGGCTGGACGAGCCGGACGTGAAGTACCTCGTGTGGACCGACGCCAAGGGCTACTGCGGCGTCGCGAGTGCCTACCAGGACGACGTCGCGGGGCAGGACAACCTCAACAACGGCCGCTACCCGTCCTACGCACGCATCGACCGCAGCTGCTGGGGCCGGGCCGAGACGCACGAGCTGATGCACATGCTCGGAGCGGTGCAGCAGGGCGCACCGCACGCGACGCGAGGGATGCACTGCCGGGACGGCAGCGACGTCATGTGCTACGCCGACGGCACGGCCGGCAGCACGCAGACGGCCGTCTGCCCGACCACGCAGAGCCGGCTGCTGGACTGCCGCGGCGACGACTACTTCTCGACCGCGCCGGCGTCGGGCTCGTGGCTCGCGACGCACTGGAACACCGCGTCCAGCGCGTTCCTCGCCCGCGGCTGGACCGACCCGGCGCCGAGCCAGCCCGCCCCGGCGACAGCGCCTGCCCCGTCCGCGGCGCCCGCCGCACAGCCGTCGCCGACGGCCTCGGCCTCTCCTTCGCCGTCGCCCACGTCGGGACCTCGGGGCGGCTCGCTGCTGCCCCTCCCGCTCCCCACCCTCCTGGTCCAGCCGTGAGCCGCGTGCTGGTCGTCATGTCCCGCGACGGGCTGCTCGAGGGCGTGCTCGCCGATGCGCGCCGTGACGTGGACGGCGTCCAGGTCTTCTTCCGCGACGGAGCCGAGGTGGCCCGGGCGGAGCCGGGCGTGCCGGTCCTCGTGCGGGACGCCCGGGCGCGACGCGCCTCGACACGCCCCCGTCACGCGCTGTTCGGTTCTACGATCGCGGTGACCGCAGGATGAGCCTGCGCCTCGCGACGGAGGACGCGGTGCTCCACCACCAGCGCGAGCCACCGCAGCTCCTCGGCGGGACGGCGGACCTGCTGAGCCAGGCTGCGGAGGCCGAGCTCGTCCGGGCGCTGGTCACCGGCGACGAGCACCGGGCGCTGCTCGCGGCGGAGACGCTGTGGCGCAGCACCGGCGGAGCCGGGTCGGTCTACCGCGTGGTGTCCGGACAGCTCGCGGCAGCCGGCAACGGCTGGGGCGAGGGGTTCACCTCCCTGGCGGTGGCGCACCGGCTGATCGGCGCCTGCCAGCGGCTGGTCGCCCGGCTGCGGCCGCTGCCCGGCCCGGGGACCCGCGGCACCGTCCTGCTCGTCACGCCGCCCGGCGACCAGCACGTGCTCGGCCTGCACGCCTTCGGCCACCTGGTCGAGGAGCGGGGCTACCGCGCGGTCCTCGGCGAGGGCCTGCCCTGGGAGGACCTGGTGGAGCTGGCTGCGGAGGAGGAGCGGCTGGTCGCGGTGTGCCTCAGCCTGCACCGCGACCTCGAGGTCGGCGCGGCGCGGCGCGGCCTGGCCGCGGTGCGCCGGGTCGCGGGCGGGGCGGCCCTGCTCGTCGGGGGGCCGGCGGCGATGGCCGACCCGGCGCTGGCCCGGAGGCTCGGCGCCGAGGGTGCGGCCACCGCCACGGCCGGGCTCCACCAGCTCGACGCCCTGGTCAGCCTGCTCACCGAGCGCGAGCGCGAGGTCCTGGGCTGCGTCGCACGCGGCATGACCAACGGCGAGGCGGCCGAGGTGCTCTACCTCGGCGCCGCGACCGTGAAGTCGCACATGGACAACATCTTCGAGAAGACGGGCACGACGCACCGCGCCGCCGCCGTGGCGGTCGCGATGCGCAACGGCTGGTTGACCTGACGCTCAGGCGGTCGTGACCAGCGCGAGGTCGGCGTCGCTCGGCAGCGCGTCGGAGTGCGGCAGCACCCGCACGCTGTAGCCGAAGGACCCGGCCCGCGCCAGCGGCACCGTCCCCTCGAAGCGGTGCAGCCCGTCCTCGCCCGTGCCGGCATCGGCCAGTGCGGCGTACGACGGCGCGCGCAGCTCGTCGGCCTCGTCGACCCGGCCGTACACCGCCTGCACCGTGACCGACGACGGCTCGATCCCGGCCAGGTCGACGATGGCCCGCAGCTCCAGGACGTTGCCCACCACGGGGGCGTCACCGACGCCCGCACCCTCGACGTGCACCACGCGCACCTCGGGCCAGCGCTTGACGACGTCGGCCCGCCACTGCGCGAGCTCCTTCGCCGGCGCGTAGGACTGCGCCGACAGCGCACGGGAGGAGAGGGCCGCGGGGGTGTAGAGCTGGTGCACGTAGTCGCGGACCATGCGGCTGGCCAGCACCTTCGGGCCCGTCGTCTGCAGCGTGTGGCGGACCATGTCGATCCACCGCTGCGGCACGCCGTTGCCGTCGCGGTCGTAGAACCGGGTGCGCACCTGCTTCTCGACCAGCTCGTAGAACGCCTGCGCCTCGAGGTCGTCGCGGCGCTCCGGGTCGGTGACGCCGTCGGCGGTCGGGATCGCCCAGCCGTTCTCGCCGTCGTACATCTCGTCCCACCACCCGTCCAGGATGGACAGGTTCAGGCCGCCGTTCAGCGCCGACTTCATGCCGGACGTGCCGCAGGCCTCGAGCGGGCGCAGCGGGTTGTTCAGCCACACGTCGCAGCCGCCGTAGAGGTAGCGCGCCATGCCGATGTCGTAGTCGGGCAGGAAGACGATCCGGTGCCGCACGTCGTGCTGGTCGGCGAAGCGGACGATCTGCTGGACCAGCTCCTTGCCGCCGTCGTCGGCGGGGTGCGCCTTGCCGGCGATGACCAGCTGCACCGGCCGCTCAGGGTCGAGCAGCAGGGACGTCAGCCGCTCGGGGTCGCGCATCATCAGCGTCAGCCGCTTGTACGACGGGACGCGCCGGGCGAAGCCGATCGTCAGCACGTCGGGGTCGAAGACCGAGGACGTCCAGCCGAGCTCGGCGTCGGTCGCGCCGCGCTGCAGCCAGGACTCCTTGGTGCGCCGACGGACCTCGTGCACGAGCCGCTCGCGCAGCTGGCGGCGGACCGCCCAGATGCTCGTGTCGGCGACCTTGACGATGTCCTCCCAGCCCTGCGCCTCGGTGACGATGGCGCTGCCGATCTCGCGCTCGGCCAGCTCGAAGACCTCGCGGGCGACCCACGTCGGCGCGTGCACGCCGTTGGTCACCGAGCTGATCGGCACCTCCGCGGCGTCGAAGCCCGGCCACAGGCCCGCGAACATGTCCCGGCTGACGATGCCGTGCAGCTTGGCGACCCCGTTGCGGCGCTGCGCCATCCGCAGGCCCATGTGCGCCATGTTGAAGACGCTCTCGTCGGCCTCCACGCCGAGCTCGAGGATGCGGTCGACCGGTACGCCCTCCACCGCGTTGTCGCCGCCGAAGTAGCGGGAGATGAGCTCGCGCGGGAACCGGTCGATGCCCGCCGGGACCGGCGTGTGCGTCGTGAAGACCGTGCCCGCGCGCACCGCCTCACGCGCCTCGTCGTAGGTGAGCCCGGCGCCGACCAGCTCGCGGATGCGCTCGAGGCCGAGGAAGCCGGCGTGGCCCTCGTTGGTGTGGAACACCTCGGGCTCGGGGTCCCCGGTGAGGCGGGTCCACGCGCGGATCGCGCGCACGCCACCGATGCCGAGCAGCATCTCCTGGTGCAGCCGGTGGTCGGTGCCGCCGCCGTACAGCCGGTCGGTGACCTCGCGCTCCTCCGGGGCGTTCTCCTCGACGTCGGAGTCGAGCAGCAGCAGCGGGACACGACCCACCTGCGCCCGCCACACGTGCGCGTGCAGGGTGCGCCCCTCCGGCAGGCCGACGCCGATCAGGACCGGGCTGCCGTCGGCCTCGGTGACCAGCGTGAGCGGCAGGCCGTGCGGGTCCAGCGGCGGGTAGCGCTCCTGCTGCCAGCCCTCGGCGTTGAGCGACTGCTTGAAGTAGCCGGCGCGGTAGAGCAGCCCGACACCGAGGATCGGCACGCCGAGGTCGGAGGCCGCCTTGAGGTGGTCGCCGGCCAGGATGCCGAGGCCGCCGGAGTACTGCGGCAGCACCTCGGTGATGCCGAACTCCGGGCTGAAGTACGCGATGGAGGCCGGCACGTCCTTGAGCCCCTGGAACCAGCGCGGCGTCGTCAGGTAGGCCTGCAGGTCGTCGTGCGCGGCGGCCAGCTCACCGAGGAAGCCCGCGTCCCCGGCCAGCGCGGCGAGGCGCTCCGGGCTGACCTCACCGAGCAGCTGCACGGGGTCCTGACCGACGGCGTCCCAGGTCTTCGGGTCGACCGAGCGGAACAGGTCGAGGGACTGCGGGTGCCACGACCAGCGCAGGTTCATGACGAGCTCTCCCAGCGGGGCCAGCGGCGCAGGCAGGGCGAGGCGGACGGTGAACCGGCGGAGTGCTCTCACGCGGCGACCCTAGTAGGAGCCGCGCCGCGCCCGTGATGTTCCGGTTCGGGACGCCTGGGTACGGTCGCCGCAATGGTGGGACGGATAGCAGTCACAGAGATCAGCCCGTCGGTGTCGTGCGGTCAGTACCCCGCGCGTGCCGTGACGGGGGAGACCGTGGTCCTTGCGGCGAACGTGTTCCGCGAGGGCCACGACGCCGTTGCGGCCGACGTCGTGGTGAAGGGACCCGACGGCAAGAGGAGGCCGTTCCTGCGGATGGCCGCCGGCGCGCCCGGCACCGACCGCTGGTCGGCCGGGCTCGAGATCCCGGACGACCCGTCGGCGATCGGCATGTGGTCGTTCACCGTCCAGGGGTGGAGCGATCCGCTCGGCACGTGGTGGCACGACGCGCCCCTGAAGGTGGAGGCCGGCGTCGACGTGGACCTCATGCTCGAGGAGGGCGCGCGCCTCTACGAGCGCGCCGTCAAGGGGCTGTCCACGTCGCTGACCCGTCAGGACAAGGCGTTCATCGCCGGCCTGCCCGACGTCCTGCGCGACCAGGCCGTCGACCCGCTCGACCGCCTGGCCGCCGCCACCGCGGACGAGGTCGTCGCCCTGCTGTCGCAGCACCCCGTCCGCGAGCTGGTCACGAAGGCCGAGACACGTCGCCTGTGGGTCGACCGCGCGCGTGCGCTGCACGGCGCCTGGTACGAGCTCTTCCCCCGGTCCGAGGGCGCCTCGGTGGAGCCCCCGCGCAGCGGGACGTTCCGCACCGCGATGGAGCGCCTTCCGGCCGTCGCCGAGATGGGCTTCGACGTCGTCTACCTGCCGCCGATCCACCCGGTCGGCAAGGTCAACCGCAAGGGGCCGAACAGCCCGGAGTGGCCCGGCGGCAAGCCGCACGACATCGACGCGGACGACCCGGGATCGCCCTGGGCCATCGGCTCGGACGAGGGCGGTCACGACGCGGTGCACCCCGACCTCGGCACGATCGAGGACTTCGACGCCTTCCTCGCCCGCACTGTCGAGCTCGGCATGGAGGTCGCCCTCGACCTCGCGCTGCAGTGCGCACCGGACCACCCCTGGGCGAAGGAGCACCCGGAGTGGTTCACCACCCGCATCGACGGGACGATCGCCTACGCGGAGAACCCGCCGAAGAAGTACCAGGACATCTACCCGCTGAACTTCGACAACGACCCGGAGGGCCTCTACCGCGAGGTGCTGCGCGTGGTCCGGCACTGGACGAGCCACGGCGTGCGCATCTTCCGCGTCGACAACCCGCACACCAAGCCGCTGGCCTTCTGGGAGCGGCTCATCGCGGAGGTGCGGACGACCGACCCGGACGTGCTGTGGCTGGCCGAGGCGTTCACCCGGCCGGCGCTGATGCACGAGCTCGGCCGCATCGGCTTCACGCAGTCGTACACGTACTTCACCTGGCGCACCGGCAAGCAGGAGCTGCAGGACTACGCGCTGGAGCTGGTCGAGGCGGCCGACTACATGCGGCCGAACTTCTTCACCAACACCCCCGACATCCTGCACGCGTCGCTGCAGTACGGCGGCCCGCCGGTGTTCAAGGTGCGCGCCGTGCTGGCCGCGCTGCTGTCACCGACCTACGGCATCTACAGCGGCTACGAGCTGTTCGAGCACGTCGCGGTCAAGCCCGGTTCGGAGGAGTACCAGAACAGCGAGAAGTACGTGTACCGGCCGCGCGACTGGTCGCACCCGGAGCGCACGCTGGCGCCGTACCTCACGATGCTCAACCGCGTCCGGCGCGAGCACCCGGCCACGCACTGGTTGCGCAACGTCGTCTTCCACGAGGTCGACTCCCCCGACGTCATGGCCTGGTCCAAGAAGACCGGTGACGACGTCGTGCTCGTCGTCGTCAACCTGGACCCGCACGGCGCCCGCGAGGCCACCGTCCACCTCGACCTGCCCGCGCTGGGCCTGGACGGGGACAGTCGCGTCGCGGTGACCGACCAGGTGACCGGCGCCACCTACGACTGGGCGGCGCACAACTACGTCCGGCTGGACCCGTTCGACGAGCCCGCCCATGTCTTCACCGTCTCCCGGAGCAACGTGTGACCCTGACCCCCGACCACGACCTCGAGCACGGCGAGCTGGTCTCGCTCGAGCAGTCGCGCGACCCGCTGTGGTTCAAGCGGGCCGTCTTCTACGAGGTGCTCATCCGCGGCTTCGCCGACAGCAACGGCGACGGCACCGGCGACATCAAGGGCCTGACGAGCAAGCTGGACTACCTTCAGTGGCTCGGCGTCGACTGCGTGTGGCTGCTGCCCATCTACGAGTCCCCGCTGCGCGACGGCGGTTACGACATCAGCGACTTCATGAAGGTGCTGCCGGAGTTCGGCGACCTGGGTGACTTCGTCGAGCTCGTGGACGAGGCGCACAAGCGCGGCATGCGCATCATCGCCGACCTAGTCATGAACCACAGCTCCGACCAGCACCCGTGGTTCCAGGCCTCGCGCAACGACCCCGAGGGCCCCTACGGCGACTGGTACGTCTGGAACGACACCGACGAGCCGTACTCCGAGGCGCGCATCATCTTCGTCGACACCGAGACGTCGAACTGGACCTGGGACCCGGTCCGCAAGCAGTACTACTGGCACCGCTTCTTCAGCCACCAGCCGGACCTCAACTACGAGAACCCGGCCGTCCAGGACGCGATGATCGACGTCCTGAAGTTCTGGCTCGACATGGGCATCGACGGCTTCCGGCTCGACGCCGTGCCCTACCTGTTCGAGGAGCTCGGCCACAACGGCGAGAACCACCCGAAGACGCACGAGTACCTCAAGCGCGTGCGCAAGGAGGTGGACGAGCTCTACCCGGACCGCGTGATGCTGTGCGAGGCCAACCAGTGGCCCGAGGACGTCGTCGCGTACTTCGGTCCCGAGGGCGACGAGTGCCAGATGGCGTTCCACTTCCCGCTGATGCCGCGCCTGTTCATGGCCGTGCGACGCGAGTCGCGCTACCCGATCTCGGAGATCCTGGCGAACACGCCGCCGATCCCGGACGGCTGCCAGTGGGGCATCTTCCTGCGCAACCACGACGAGCTGACGCTCGAGATGGTGACCGACGACGAGCGCGACTACATGTACAAGGAGTACGCCAAGGACCCGCGCATGAAGAGCAACATCGGCATCGCGCGCCGCCTGGCCCCCCTGCTCGAGAACGACCGCAACCAGATCGAGCTGTTCACCGGTCTGCTGCTGTCGCTGCCCGGCTCGCCGGTCCTGTACTACGGCGACGAGATCGGCATGGGCGACAACATCTACCTCGGTGACCGCGACGGCGTGCGCACGCCGATGCAGTGGAACGCCGACCGCAACGCCGGCTTCTCGACCGCTGACCCGCAGGCGCTCTACCTGCCCGCGATCCTCGATCCGGTCTACGGCTACCAGGCGCTCAACGTCGAGGCGCAGATGCGCTCGTCGTCCTCGCTGCTCAACTGGACGCGCAAGATCATCCACGTCCGCAAGGAGCACCCCGTCTTCGGCATGGGGACCTACGAGGAGCTCGGCTCGAGCAACCCCTCGATGCTGGCGTTCGTGCGCGAGTTCGGTGACGACAAGGTGCTCTGCGTCAACAACCTGTCGCGCTTCCCGCAGCCGGTCGAGCTCGACCTGCGCCGGTTCGAGGGGATGCTCCCGGTGGAGCTGACCGGCCTCGTGCAGTTCCCCCGGATCGGCGAGCTGCCGTACCTGCTCTCGCTGCCGGGGCACGGCTTCCTGTGGTTCGGCCTGCAGCAGGGGGACGACGCATGAGCGCCCTCGAGGACGTCCTTCGCGACTGGCTGCCGAGCCAGCGCTGGTACGGCGGCAAGGGCACCGGCGTCGCCGCGGTCCGCGTCGAGCACGAGGAGCGGCTGACCGCCGGCGAGGACATCCGCCACGCGTTGCTGCACATCACCGACGACGACGGCGCGACCGAGCTCTACCAGGCGCTGTTCGGCTACCGCACCGGCGACCTCGAACCACGGCTGAAGAACGCCGTCATCGGCGAGGTCGACGGGCGCACGCTCTACGACGCCGTCCACGACCCGGCGGCGGCCGGCGCACTGCTGGCGTTGATCGCCGGCAACGAGCAGCTGAGCCGCGTCTCCTTCACCTCCACCGGTGAGCTGGACGTCTCGCTCGCGCCACGCGTGATGAGCGCCGAGCAGAGCAACACCTCGATCGTCTACGGCGAGGAGTACGTCCTCAAGCTCTTCCGGCGGGTGCAGCCCGGCCTCAACCCCGACCTCGAGCTCACCCGGGCGCTGGCCGAGTCCGGCACCCCGCACATCGCCCAGCCGCTCGGCTGGATCGAGGGTCAGGTCGGCGGCGAGACGACGACACTGGGCCTGCTGCAGTGCTTCCAGCGCAACGGCAACGAGGGCTGGGCGATGGCGACTGCCAGCGTCCGCGACCTGTTCGCCGAGGCCGACCTGCACGCCGACGAGGTCGGCGGCGACTTCGCCGGCGAGTCCGAGCGGCTCGGCGTCGCGACCGCTGAGGTGCACCTGGCACTGCGGGCGGCGCTGCCGGCCGGCACCGCCGATGCGCAGGAGTCCGCCCGCACCGGGCAGCAGCTGCACGAGCGGCTCGACGTCGCCCTGGGCATCGTGCCCGAGCTGGAGAGGCACGCCCCGGCGCTGCGCGCGGTCTACGACCAGCTCGCCGCCCGGACCGAGCCGGTCGAGGTGCAGCGCGTGCACGGCGACTTCCACCTCGGGCAGGTGCTGCGCACGCAGGACGGCTGGGTGCTGCTCGACTTCGAGGGCGAGCCGACCCGGCCGCTGGCCGAGCGCACCGCGCTGATGAGCCCGCTGCGCGACGTCGCGGGGATGCTCCGCTCCTACGACTACGCCGCGCGACACCTGCTCGCCGAGCGGGGCGACGACCCGCAGCTGGCCTACCGCGCCGCCGAGTGGGCCGAGCGCAACCGGCAGGCCTTCTGCGACGGCTACGCCGAGGCCGCCGGCACCGACCCTCGCGACGAGGCCGTGCTGCTGCGCGCCTTCGAGCTGGACAAGGCCGTCTACGAGGTCGTCTACGAAGCCCGCAACCGTCCCGCGTGGCTGCCCATCCCGGTGGGCAGCATCGAGCGCCTGGCCGCGTCCGCGACCTCTGAAGGAGTTCAGCCGTGAGCGAGCAGCCCCCCGCGCCCAGGAAGCGCGCGCCGCGCAAGAAGGCGGTGTCCCCGGCACCCGCCCTGCCGCTGTCCGGACCCTCGCACGAGGAGCTCGAGCGGCTGGCCGGCGGAGGTCACCACGACCCGCACGGCATCCTGGGCATGCACCCCGCCGGTGGCGGTGTCGTCGTGCGCGCGCTGCGGCCGGGTGCCGAGAAGGTCGTCGCCCGCATCGAGGGCAGCGAGGTCGAGCTGAGCCACCTCCACGCCGGCGTCTGGCAGGCGGTCGTCCCCGGCGGCAAGGTCACCGACTACCGCCTTGACGTCACCTACCTCGGCCAGACCTACCCTGCGGACGACCCCTACCGCTACCTGCCCACGCTCGGCGAGGTCGACCTGCACCTGATCGGCGAGGGCCGGCACGAGGAGCTGTGGACCGTTCTCGGTGCGCACGTCCGCCGCTACGACACCGCCGGCGGCGAGGTCACCGGCACGTCCTTCGCGGTGTGGGCGCCGAGCGCCCGCGGCGTCCGCGTCGTCGGCGACTTCAACGGCTGGGACGGCAGCAGCCACCCGATGCGCGTGCTGGGCAGCAGCGGCGTCTGGGAGCTCTTCGTGCCGGGCATCGGAGAGGGCACCCACTATAAGTACGCCGTCCTCGGCGCCGACGGGACCTGGCGGGACAAGGCCGACCCGATGGCCCGGCGCACCGAGGTGCCGCCGCTGACGGCAAGCATCGTCGACGAGTCGCACTACACCTGGGACGACGCGGAGTGGCTGGCCAAGCGGGCCGCCGAGCCCGCCCACGCCCGGCCGATGAGCGTCTACGAGGTGCACCTCGGCTCGTGGCGGCAGGGCCTGTCCTACACCGAGCTGGCCGACCAGCTCGCGGAGTACGTCAGCTGGCTGG
>JBKJQQ010000018.1:0-11803 GCA_046593875.1 Mycobacteriales bacterium
GACGCCGTACCGCTGCGCCTCGACGACCACGATCAGCCCGAGGTCCTTGAAATGCACCTCGGCGGTGAGAAGCCGGTGCGTGCCGATGACCACGTCGACGCTGCCGTCGCGGATACCAGCGTTGACCAGCTTGGCTTCCTTGTCGGACTGGAACCGCGACAGGCCCTTCACGTTGACCGGGAAGTTCGCGAACCGCTCGGCGAAGGTCTGCAGGTGCTGCTGCACGAGCAGCGTCGTGGGCACCAGGATCGCGACCTGCTTGCCGTCCTGCACCGCCTTGAACGCCGCACGGACGGCGATCTCGGTCTTGCCGTAGCCGACGTCACCGCAGATGACGCGGTCCATCGGGACCGCCTTCTCCATGTCCTGCTTGACCTCGTCGATCGCCTCGAGCTGGTCGGGCGTCTCGACGTACGGGAAGGCGTCCTCGAGCTCGCGCTGCCACGGGGTGTCCGGCCCGAAGGCGTGTCCGGGGGCGGCCATCCGCGCGCTGTAGAGCTGGATGAGGCCGGCCGCGATCTCCTTGACCGCCTTCTTCGCGCGGCCCTTGCGCTTCGCCCAGTCGCCGCCGCCGAGTTTGTCGAGGCTCGGCGCCTCACCGCCGACGTACTTGGTGACGAGCTCGAGCTGGTCGGTCGGGACGAAGACCCGGTCGCCGGGCTGGCCCTTCTTGCTCGGCGCGAACTCCAGGATGAGGTACTCCCGCGTCGCGCCCTGCACCGTGCGCTGGACCATCTCGACGTAGCGCGCGACGCCGTGCTGCTCGTGCACGACGGTGTCGCCGGCCTTGAGCTGCACCGGGTCGATGGCGTTCTTGCGCCGGCTCGGCATGCGCTTGCTGACGTCCTTGGTGCCTGCGCCGCGGGTGCCGGTGAGGTCGGTCTCGGTGATCAGGACCGTCTTGAGCAGGTCGCTGCGGAAGCCGCTGTCGAAGCACGCCGTCGCCAGGTGGACCCGCCCCGGCTCGAGCACCGGGGCGTCGGACAGCACGGCCGGGACCTCGGCCTCCTTGAGCAGCTCGTGCAGGCGCTGCGCCGGTCCGTGGCCCTCGGTGGTGACGATGACGCGCCAGCCGTCCTTGGTCCAGTTCTGCATCTCGTCGAGCGCCGACATGACGTCGCCGTGGTAGCTCGGCGCGGGTTTGGCGGCCAGGACGACGGTCTCGTCGTCGAGGTCCTCGTCGGCGGTGAACGGCGACAGCGACCACCAGGGGATGCCGAGCTCGCCGGCGTGCTCGCGCACCTCGACCAGCGTCCGGTAGGCCGCGGCGCCGAGGTCGATCGGTGCCCGCCCGCCGACGGCGGCGGTGGCCCAGGACGCCTCGAGGAACTCCTGGCTGGTGCGCACCAGGTCGTGCGCGCGCGTGCGCACCTTCTCCGGGTCGGACACCAGGATGTTGGTGCCCGCCGGGAGCTCGTCGACCAGCAGCTGCAGCTCGTCGACCAGGACGGGCGCGAGCGCCTCCATGCCCTCGACGGGGGTGCCGTCGGCGATGCGGTCGCAGATGTCGGTCAGCTCCGGGTGCACCTTCGCCAGGCGCCGTGCCTTCTCCCGGACCTCCGGCGTGAGCAGCAGCTCGCGGCAGGGCGAGGCCCACAGGCCGTGCTCGACCTCGCCGAGGCCGCGCTGGTCGGCGACCTTGAACGAGCGCACCTCCTCGACCGTGTCGCCCCACCACTCGACGCGGACCGGATGCTCCTCGGTCGGCGGGAAGACGTCGAGGATCCCTCCCCGCACGGCGAACTCGCCGCGCTTCTCGACCAGCTCCACCCGGGCGTACGAGATGTCGACCAGGCGCCGGACGACCGCGTCGAGCCCGCCGTCGACGTCCTCGCCCTTGGTGAGCGCGACCGGCTCGAGGTCGCCGAGACCGGGGACCTGCGGCTGCAGGATGCTGCGCACCGGGGCGACCACGACGTCGAGCGGACCGGTCGCCGGGTCGTTCGTGCTCGGGTGCTTGAGCCGGCGCAGGACCGCGAGACGGCGGCCGACGGTGTCGGCGCGCGGGGACAGCCGCTCGTGCGGCAGCGTCTCCCAGCTCGGGTAGAGCGCGACCCGCTCGGCGGGGATCAGCGCGCCGAGGGCGGCGACCAGGTCCTCGGCCTCGCGGCCGGTGGCGGTGACCGCGAGGACGGTCCGGCCCTGCCGGACGAGGCCGGCGATGAGGAACGGCCGCAGGCCCGCGGGGCCGGACAGGTCCAGGGTCGGGAGCGTCGGGGTCTCGAGCGCGCGGGCGAGGGAGGGGTCGCCGGAGACGACGTCGAGCAGGCCGGCGAGCGACACGGAGTTCCTCTTCCAGGCAACGCAGATGGGCCCCGCGCGGCGAAACGCCGGGGGGTGGGGTGCTGCCCCAGGTTACGTCCGCCGGGGTCGCCTACGCCTTCGGCCGGCTCCTGCCTACGCGCGGGGCGGGGCGTACGGGGTCAGCAGCTGGTCGACAGGAGCGTCGTCGTCGGTGAGCACGTCGGCGTCACCGGCGAAGCGCCTGGCGTCTGCCTCGACGGCGCCGGGCTCGCCTCGTGCGGCGGCGCGGGTAGCCAGGGCGGCGGTGTCGAACGGCTGGTCGCTGGCGACGAGGACGAGGTTGCCGCCGGTCCGGCCCGCGACGGCGGTCGGCGGAGCGAGGACGGCGACGTGGGCGAAAGCGGCCAGCAGGGTGGCGGTCTCGGCCCTGACGAAGGCGAGCGGCGGGTAGTCGATCACGTTCAGCGCGTAGGTGCCGCCGGGGCGCAGGACCCGGCGGACCTCGGCGACCATCTCCCGGGTCGTGAGGTGCCACGGCACGGCCAGGCTGCCGAACGCGTCGCCGACCACGACGTCGTACGCCTGGGCCGGCAGGTCGGGCAGGGAGGTGCGGGCGTCGCCGACGCGCACCTCCAGGTCTGGTACGTCACCCAGGCCCAGCCGCGCGCGGTCGATGCCCGGCACCTCCGGGTCGACCTCGAGGACGGTGCTGCGCGAGCCGGGGCGGACGGCGGCCAGGTGCCGCGGCAGCGTGCCGCCACCGAGGCCGAGGTGCAGCACGTCGAGGGGCCCCGTCGGCTGCTCGGCCAGGACGTCGCCGATCCGCTGCGCGTAGCGGAACTCCAGGTGCATCGGGTCGTCGAGGTCCACGTAGGAGTGGCGCAGCCCGTCGAGGAGCAGCACCCGACCGCCAGGCCGGTCGGGATCGGTCACGACCGAGGCGCAGTAGTAGCGGGTCTCGTACTCGCACGGGCCGTCGGCGGCGACCAGCCAGGAGCCGGTCAGCGCGGTCAGCACCAGCACGGCGGCCAGGTCCTTGGACGGGCCGCGGAGCGTCACGGCGACGCCGATCCCGGTGGCCACCAGGACGCCGCCGGTCAGCAGCAGCAGGCTCGAGGTGGGCAGCGCCGAGAGCAGCACGAAGCCGGTGAGGAAGGTGCCGGCGAGCGCGCCGAGCGTCCCGGCTGCGGACAACCGACCGACGGTCGCGCCGGTCTCGGCCAGCGTGCGCAGCCGGAGCTTCACGACCCCGGGCGGCACCAGCGAGAGGACCAGTGCCGCGGGCGCGACGGCGAGCAGGACGAGCACGACGGTCCCCACCGGACCGGAGCCGCGGAAGGCGTCCCCCACCGCGAAGACGACCGGGCGCGACACCAGCACCAGCGCGCCGCCCGCTGCCGTGGCGATCCCCAGCCAGCGGCGCGGGTCGACGGCGTCGGCGAGCCGCCCGCCGATCGCCGCGCCGGCAGCGATGGCCGCCAGCGCGACGCCGATCGCCGCGGTGTAGGTCTCGAGGGTCAGCCCGACGTACGGCGCGACGAGACGGCTGACGAGGATCTCGAGGACCAGCACCGCTGCGGAGGTCAGCAGCACGAGGCCGGCGGCCAGACGCGGGTGCATCAGGGCGGGTCGACGTGGAAGACGTTCTGCGCGGCCTCGAGCGGGCCGGTCAGCAGCGCCTCGACGGCGTCCGCGGCCCGGTCGACGTGGAAGCCGAGGTCCTTCCTCTCGGTTCCGCTGAAGTCCTTGAGCACGTAGTCGGCTGGGTCCTGGAGCCCGGGCGGCCGCCCCACGCCGACCCGCACGCGCAGGTACTCCCGGCTGCCGATCGACTTGGTGATCGAGCGCAGACCGTTGTGCCCGTTGTCCCCGCCGCCGAGCTTGAGACGCACTGCGGCGTAGGGGATGTCGAGCTCGTCGTGGACCACGACGATGCGCTCTGCGGGCACCTTGAAGAAGTCACGGAGGCTGGCCACCGGCCCACCGGACTCGTTCATGTAGCACTTGGGCTTGGCCAGCACCGCGCGCTCGCCGGCCAGGCGACCCTCGACGAGGTCCGCCCGACCCTTGTGCGCCTTGAACCGGCCACCGACGCGGTCGGCGAGCAGGTCCAGCACCATGAAGCCGACGTTGTGCCGGTTCCCGGCATAGGTCGGGCCCGGGTTGCCGAGGCCGATGACGAGCCAGAGCGGCTCGGCGGACACCTGCTAGTCGGCGGGCGTCTCGGACTTGGGAGCGTCGGTCTCGCCGACCTCGTCGCCCTCGCCCGCCTTGTCGGACTCGCTGCCCTCGGTCTCGCCCGCAGCCTCCGCCGCTTCGGCCTCGAGCGCCTCGGCGCCGGCCTGGCCGGAGCCCAGCTCGGCCTCGGCCTCGGCGAGCTCGGCCTCGAGCTCCTCCTCGGAGATGACGCCGAGGATGGCGACGATCACGTGGTCGGGGTCCTGCGCGAGCTCGGTGCCGGCGGGGAGCGGAACGTCCTTGGCCGCCAGGCTGCTGCCCGCGCGCTTGCCGGCGATGCTCAGCTCGAGGTGGTCGGGCAGCGCGGTCGCGTCGGCGGTGACCGTGAGGGTCATCGTCTGCTGGTCGACCAGGGTCTCCGGAGCAGCGTCGCCGGTCAGGTGGACCGGGACCTCGACGGTGACCTTCTCGCCCTTGCGGACCGCGACCAGGTCGACGTGCTCGAGGGTGTTCTTGATCGGATCGCGCACGATCACCTTGGGCAGCGCGAGCTGGTCGCCGTCCTCGGTCTGCAGGGTCAGCAGCGCGTTGGCGTCGTGCTTGAGCGCCAGCATCAGCTCGTGGCCCGGCAGGGTGAAGTGGCGCGGCTGCTCGCCGTGTCCGTAGAGGACGGCGGGCACCTTGTTGGCCCGGCGGATGCGCCGCGACGGGCCCTTGCCGAACTCGGTGCGGGGCTCGGCAGCGATGCGGACCTCGGACACAGCGGGACTCCTCGAACAGGGGACTGCAGGCATGGGGCGCGAGTGCGCAGTGGACGAGTCTAGCGGCAGGGTCAGCCGGCCGAGTCCGCGGACCGCAGCCGTGCGCGGTAGGCCGCGACGTGCATCCGGTTGCCGCAGTTGCCGGTGTCGCAGTAGCGGCGGGACCGGTTGCGGGACAGGTCCACGAAGACCGCCTCGCACTCCGGGGCCTCACAGCTGCGCAGCCGCTCGGGCCCCTGATCGCGCAGGACCTCGGCCAGCGCCATGCCGGCGTCGGCCGCGAGCCGCGAGGCGACGCGGGCGGAGGGCGAGGTCCAGTGCAGGTGCCAGGCGTAGCCGTCGTGGTCGGTCAGCTGGGGCAGCGCGCCGGCCTCGGCCACCATCCCGTTGACGACCGCGGTCGCCGTGCGCATGTCCCGTGCAGCCCAGACGGCGCGCAGTCGCGGGCGCAGCGCGTGCACCTCCTCGAGGTCGTCGCGCGACAGGCTCCGCGACCCGCTCACGTCGTGCTCGTCCAGGAACGTCCGCAGGGCGGCGAGGTCGCCGAGCTGCTCCTCGTCGCCGAGGCGGCTGTTGACCAGGTCGACGGCCTGCGTGAGCGATCGGGCGACGTCATGCGCTACATGCATGTTGACTCCTGACAGACTGGTCCGTATGGTCAGCAGCGTAACCGGCCGACACCCCTGAGGAGGAGCACGTGGAGCGGATCGGCCGCCGGCCCGTGCTCGTCGCGCTGCTCGGGGCGCTGTGCATCGCCTTCTCCGGTCCGCTCGTGCGGCTCGCCGACGTCGCGCCGGCGACCGCAGCCCTCGGCCGGTGCGTGCTCGCCCTGCCGCTGCTGCTCCTGCTCAGCCGGCGTGAGGACCGCCGGCTCGGACCGCTCCCCCGACGCACCCGCGAGCTCGCGTCGCTGGCCGGCGTGTTCTTCGCGGTCGACCTCGTCCTGTGGCACCACGCGATCGAGGAGGTCGGGGCGGGCCTGGCCACCGTCCTCGGCAACCTGCAGGTGCTGGTCGTCGGCGTCGTCGCCTGGTGGCTGCTCGGCGAGCGTCCGCACGCCGGCCTGCTGGCCTCGGTCCCCCTGCTGCTGCTCGGCGTGGTGCTGGTGTCCGGCGCGCTCGGCGGGCAGACGTACGGCCGCAACCCCGGCCTCGGCGTCCTGCTCGGCCTGGCGACGTCCGTGGCCTACGCCGGCTTCCTGCTCGTGCTGCGGCACGGCAGCAAGGACCTCCGCCGGCTGGCCGGTCCGCTGCTGTGGGCCACCGCCTCCGCGGGGGCGACCGGCCTGGTCCTCGCCGTGCTGCTCGGCGAGCTCGAGACGCCGTCGTGGCGCGCACTGCTGTGGCTGCTCGTGCTGGCGCTGACCTCGCAGGTGCTCGGCTGGATGCTCATCAGCAGCTCGCTGCCGCGACTGCCTGCGGCCCTGACCAGCGTCCTGCTGCTCGCCCAGCCGGTCGGGTCGATGGCGATCGGCGCGCTGCTGCTGAGCGAGGCGCCAACCCCCGTGCAGTACGCCGGAACCGCCTGCGTGCTTGCCGGAGTCGTGCTGGCGACGGCGACCCGACCACGGACGCCCGCGACCCTCCCGCTGCCGGCCCCGCGCAGCTACAGCAGCGAGGCGAAGGCCTCGGCCGGCATCGGCCGGCCGAACAGGTAGCCCTGCGCCTGGTCGCAGCCCAGGCGCGCGAGCATCGCGCGCTGCTCGTCGGTCTCGACGCCCTCGGCCAGGACGGGCAGGCCGAGGGTGTGTCCGAGGCGGACGATGGCCCACGCGATCGTGCCCGCGTCGTCGTCCGAGGGCAGGCTGCTGATGAACGAGCGGTCGATCTTCAGCAGGTCGACCGGCAGCCGGCGCAGTGCACCGAGCGAGGAGTAGCCGGTGCCGAAGTCGTCGATCGCCAGGTGCACGCCGTCGCCGCGCAGCTCGGTGAGCATCGAGATGGCGGCCTCATCGCGCTCCATCAAGATGCTCTCGGTCATCTCCAGGCACAGCGCCACCGGCGGCATGCCGGTGTCGGCGAGCGCGGAGCGGACGACGTCGACGAAGTCCTGCTCGCGCAGCTGGCGACCGGACACGTTGACCGCGATGCTGAAGTTCGGGGCGCCCGCCGCCCGCCACTCGGCGGCCTGCTGCAGCGCCGTCCGCAGCACCCACGTCCCGAGACCGACGATCAGCCCGGTCTCCTCGGAGCGGGCGATGAACTGGTCCGGCACGACCTCGCCGCGCACGGGGTGCGCCCAGCGGACCAGCGCCTCGGCGCCGATGACCGCGCCGGTGCCGAGGTCGATGACCGGCTGGTAGGCCAGGTGGAACTCGCCGAGGTCGAGCGCGTGCCGCAGCTCCTCGCCGAGGATGTGGCGCGCCCGTGCCTCGTCCTGCATGCGCGGCTCGAAGACGATGTGCCGCGCCTTGCCGCCGCGCTTGGCCTCGTGCATCGCGACGTTGGCCGCGGCGAGCACCTCCTCGGGTGACGGCGGCTGCCCGCCGTCGACCACCATGCTGCCGATGCTGACGCTGACGAAGACCTCGTGGTCCACGACCCGCAGCGGTGTGCGCAGCAGGTCCTGGATGCGTCCGGCCACCAGCCCCGGCGCGACGCAGTCCTCCAGCACGATGGCGAACTCGTCGCCACCGAGCCGCGCGACCGTGTCGTTCGAGGCCCGCCCCACGCTGTCGGTCGCCCGCAGCGTGTCCTGCAGCCGGTGGCCCAGCGCCAGCAGGACCGCGTCGCCCTCGGTGTGCCCACGGCTGTCGTTGATCGTCTTGAAGTCGTCGATGTCGAGGTAGAGCACGTGGACGGTCCGCCCTGCGCGCCGGGCGCGGGCCAGCGTGCCCCGCAGGCGGTCCATCAGCAGGACCCGGTTGGGCAGCCCGGTCAGCTCGTCGTACAGCGCCTGCCGGATGAGGCGCTCCTCGGCGATCTCGCGCTCGAGGACCCGGCCGAGCTGCGCCCCGACGAAGCTGACGACGCGCAGCAGGCTCTCGTCCGGCGGCTGGATCCCCGGGGCGAAGAACTCGAGGACCGCGGCGGTGTCGCTGCGGATGAGGACGGGGGCGGCGAACCCGGCACCGAGGCCGCAGGCGCGGGCGACGTCCCGACGCGGGAAGTTGAGGTCCGAGGTCAGGTCCGGGATCCACTGCGGGGTCCCGGATTGCAGCGTGCGCCCGGGCAGGCCCTGACCGGTGGTGAAGCGGCTCTTCAGCGTGACGTCCAGGAAGGCGTCCAGAGCGTGGCCCTCGGGTGCGTGCACCACCCCCATGGACACCAGCACGTCCGGGTCGGCACCGTCGAGGACGAAGGCGTGCCCGATCGGCCAGCCGGTGTAGGCGCAGACGCTGGCCAGCGCCCCGGCGACCGCCTCGCGTGCGGACCCGGCCTCGTTGGACTGCACGGCGATGCTGCCGAGGAGGTCGGCGACCTTGCTGGAGCGGGTGAGCTGGCGGACGGTGGCGTACAGCTCGCTGGTCACGCGCTCGGCGATCGACTCCGCCTCGAGCCGGGCCGCGCGCTCGCGGGCCAGCCGGCGCTGCAGCGCCGCCACGGGGTCGATCGGGTTGGGGGCCTCAGACACCGTCAAGGCTGAACTCGCAGTGCAGCAGGCAGGCCGGGGCCCCCCGGAGCATGCACTGGGTCTGTTCGATGACGACGCGCTGGCCGTAGTGGGCAGCTACCCCGGCGATGAACCCCTCGGCCAGCGCGCACAGCCGGCGGCTCGAGGAGTACGTCAGCGTGACGCTCTCGGGGCCGTCGACCTCGTAGGTGAAGTCGGGGACGTCGGCGCCCGGGTAAAGCTTGCGCACCTCGGGGTGGATGATGTCGTTCAGCGTCAGGACGAAGGCGCGAGCATCGGTGTGCGGCGAGAAGAAGTGCGGATAGCGCTCGGCGAGCAGCGCGATCGCGCCCTGTGCGACGTGCCGCAGGACGTCGGGCTCGGGAGCACCGAGCAGTCGCGCCGCGGACGCGACGATCGCGACGAGGTCGGCATCGGGGTAGTTGCCGAGACTGGTGTAGCTGCCCTCGACGCCGGCGCCCTCGAGCACCGCGTCCCAGACGTCCTCGCCGTGGTCGCGCACCACGACGCCCTCGGCGAGGTTGAAGATGATCCCCTTCACCGCGCCGTGCCTGTGGTGATCTGCCGCACGCCGCCTCCTGAGCTCCTGTCGTGACTTTAGGCCCTGCCTAGGCTGCGCCGTCGAACAGGCTCGTCACCGAGCCGTCCTCGAAGACCTCGCGGATAGCCCGGGCGATCAGCGGCGCGATAGACAGCACGGTCAGACCGTCGAACATCTGGTCCTGCGCGATGGGCAGGGTGTTGGTGACGACGGTCGAGCAGATGCGGCTGTTCTTCAGGCGGTCCATCGCCGGGCCGGACAGCACGCCGTGCGTGGCGGTGACCACGACGTCCTGGGCGCCGTTCTCGAACAGCAGCTCGGCGGCCTTGGTGATGGTGCCACCGGTGTCGATCATGTCGTCGACGAGGATGCAGGTCTTGCCCTTGACCTGACCGACGACCTCGCCGACCTTGACCTCGTTGGGGACGTTCGGGTCGCGGCGCTTGTGGATGATCGCGAGCCCGCACTCCAGGCGGTCGGTCCAGCGCTCGGCGACGCGCACGCGACCGGCGTCCGGCGAGACGACGACCAGGTCGCGATCACCCCACTGCGCCTCGACGTGCTCTGCGAGCAGCGGCAGCGCGAACAGGTGGTCGACCGGGCCGTCGAAGAAGCCCTGGATCTGCGCCGTGTGCAGGTCCACGGTCATGAGCCGGTCGGCGCCCGCCGTCTTGAACATGTCGGCGATCAGACGCGCGCTGATCGGCTCGCGCCCACGGTGCTTCTTGTCTTGGCGGGCGTAGGGGTAGAACGGCAGCACGACGGTGATCCGCTTGGCGGACGCGCGCTTGAGCGCGTCGACCATGAGCAGCGCCTCCATGACCCAGGTGTTGACCGGGGTGGTGACGCTCTGGACGACGAAGGCGTCCGAGCCGCGCACCGACTCCTCGAAGCGGACGAAGATCTCGCCGTTCGCGAACTCGTACGCGCTGGTCGGCGTCGGCGCCGCCTCGAGCTCGCGGCCGACCTCCGCGGCGAGCTCGGGGTAGGCGCGTCCGGAGAACAGCATGAGGTTCTTGCTGCTTGAGATCGTGATGCCGCTCATGACGTCCCCTGGTCGGTGGGCCGCTTGCGGGCGACCCAGCCCTCGATGTTGCGCTGCTTGGCCCGGCCGACGCCGAGCGCGCCTGCCGGGACGTCCTCGGTGATGACGGAACCGGCTGCGGTGTAGGCACCGTCGCCGATCGTGACGGGGGCGACGAGCATCGTGTCGCTGCCGACGCGCGCGTCGTCGCCGACCACCGTCCGGTGCTTGTCGCGCCCGTCGTAGTTCACGAAGACGGTCGCCGCACCGATGTTGCTGCGCGCGCCGATGACCGCGTCACCGACGTAGGACAGGTGCGGCACCTTGCTGCCGTCGCCGATCTCGCTGGCCTTGATCTCGACGAAGCCTCCGGCCTTGCTCTTCACGCCGAGGCGCGTGCCGGGTCGCAGGTAGGTGTACGGCCCGACGTCCGCGGCGGCCCCGATGACGGCGCCGACGCAGTGGGCCCGCAACACCTTCGCCTGCTCGCCGACCGCGGTGTCGGTCAGGGTGCTGTCCGGTCCCACGACGGCACCGGCCGCGATCCGGGTGCGGCCGTGCAGCTGCGTGCCGGGGCGGATCGTCGCGTCCGGCTCGATCTCGACCTGCACGTCGACCCAGGTCGTGGCCGGGTCGACCACCGTGACGCCGTCCCGCATGTGCTGCTCGAGCACCCGGCCGTTGAGCAGGCGGCGCGCCTCGGCCAGCTGGATCCGGTCGTTGACGCCCATCGTCTCGGTCGCGTCCGCGCACACGTGGGCGCGCACGACCAGGGAGGCGTCGCGGTGCAGTCCGAGGACGTCGGTCAGGTAGAGCTCGCCCTGCGCGTTGTCCGTGGTGAGCCGGCCGAGCGCGTCGCGGAGGTGGGCGGCGTCGAAGGCGAAGACGCCCGAGTTGATCTCGCGGACGGCGAGGGCGTCCGCGTCGGCGTCCTTGTGCTCGACGATCTGCGTGACGGCGCCGGTCTGGTCCCGCAGCACCCGCCCGTAGCCGGTGGGGTCGTCCAGGACAGCCGTCAGCACCGTGGTCGCCGCGCCGTGCTCGCGGTGCGCCGCGACCAGCGCCCGCAGGGTCTCGACGCGCAGCAGCGGCGCGTCGCCCAGCACGACGAGCACGGTGCCGTCGAGGTCGCTCAGGTCTGCCAGCGCGACCTGCACGGCGTGGCCGGTGCCGTTCTGGGGCTCCTGCACCACGGTCGTGGCCGCGGCGTCGACCTCGCGGACGTGCCCGGCGACCTGCTCACGGGCATGCCCGACGACCACCACGAGGTGCTCCGGCGCCAGCGCGCGACCGGCGGCCAGGACGTGTCCCAGCAGGGTGCGTCCGCAGATCTCGTGCAGCACCTTGGGGGTGGTGCGGCTCTTCATCCGCGTGCCCTCACCCGCGGCCAGCACGACGACCGCGGCCAGGCGCGCGTCGGTCACGAAGGCTCCTCGCCGCGGTGGGTTCGTGCCGGAGAGCCCGGCGCGGCAAGTCTACCGA
>JBKJQQ010000053.1:0-29730 GCA_046593875.1 Mycobacteriales bacterium
CGAGCACGCTCAGACGAGGACCTCGTGCAGGTTCGCCGTAGGCAGGCCGTGCGCCTCGCCGACGGGGGCGTAGACGAGCTGGCCGCCGACGGTGTTCACGCCGAGCGCGAGCGCCCCGTCGGCCGCCGCTGCAGCGCGGATCCCCTTGTTGGCGATGTCGACCGCGTAGGGCAGCGTGACGTTGGTCAGCGCGTAGGTCGAGGTGTTCGGGACGGCGCCGGGCATGTTGGCCACGCAGTAGAACAGCGAGCCGTTCACCTCGAACACCGGGTCGGCGTGCGTCGTCGGGCGGGTCGACTCGAAGCAGCCGCCCTGGTCGACGGAGATGTCAACGAGCACCGAGCCGGGCTTCATCGCGGCGACGAGGTCGTCGCTGATGAGCATCGGTGCCTTGGCTCCCGGCACGAGCACCGCACCGATGACCAGGTCCGCGTCGATGACCGCCCGCTCGACCTCGTAGGTGTTGGAGGTGACCGTCTGCATGTGGCCCTGGTAGATCCGGTCGACCTCGCGCAGCCGGGCGACGTTGCGGTCCAGCAGCAGCACCTCGGCCTGCATGCCGAGCGCGATCGCCGCGGCGTTGAGGCCGGACACGCCCCCGCCCAGGACGACGACCTTGCCGGCGTAGACGCCCGAGACCCCGCCGAGCAGGACCCCCCGGCCGCCCTGCGCCCGCTCCAGGAAGTGCGCCCCGGCCTGCGGCGCCATGCGCCCCGCGACCTCCGACATGGGGGCGAGCAGCGGCAGGGAGAGGTCCGGCAGCTGCACGGTCTCGTACGCCACGGCTGTCGTCCCGGACGCCAGCAGCGCGTCGGTGCACGCGCGCGAGGCCGCCAGGTGGAGGTAGGTGAACAGCACCTGGTCGCGGCGCATGCGGTGGTACTCCTCCGCGACGGGCTCCTTGACCTTGAGCACCAGGTCCGCCTCGGCCCAGACGTCGTCCGCGGAGCCGACGATCTGCGCGCCGGCAGCGACGTACTCGTCGTCGGTGATGGACGAGCCGACGCCGGCGTCCTTCTCGACCTGCACGGAGTGGCCGAAGCGCACGAGCTCCTTCACGCCGGAGGGCGTGATCGCCACGCGGTACTCGTGGTTCTTGACCTCGCGCGGGATGCCGACCTTCACCGGGGAACCTCCTGTGCCGACCGCTGCTGCCGGGCGTCGTCGCGCGGCCGGCCGAGCCTAGGCCGGGCGGCCCCACCGGCGCAGCAGCACCAGCGAGGGCCCTCGGCCTGCGCTCCTAGACCCGGCGCCGGCGGAGCAGGACCGCGCCGCCGATCAGCAGGGCGCCCAGGACCGCGAGCAGCGCCGAGGCACCCGTGGCCGGCAACGCGCCGAGCGCCGTGCCCGGCGCGCTCCCGCCGGCAGCGGCCCCCGCACCGCGGAACGGCACCGACACCGGGGCAGCCCCCAGCGGCCTGCCGCCGAAGACCACCTTGCCGGCGGCGTCCTGGTAGGTCAGCCAGGTCGTGGCGGCCTGGAACCCCTTGCCGGGCTTGCTGTAGTCGCAGACGCCGGTCGGGTAGGTCTTCTTCAGCGCCTCCTGCTGCGCCGGGGTGAAGACCGCCGCGAAGGTCTTGCCGGCGTAGTCGTAGGTCTCCAGCGGCACGGTCTGGCAGTCCAGCCGGTCGTCGGTGAAGCCCACCAGCGGGTCGCCGCCGCCGGCCTCGATGCGCGGCGAGGAGTAGAGCGTCGCGTCCACCGTGACGTCGCAGACGCTGAGCGGGACGTCCACGCCGTCAGCGCCGACGCACCGCTCGGTGGTGCCCGTCTTGGCCTTGGCGGCCAGGATCTTCTTGGCCAGCGGCAGGCTGCTCGTGTCGGCCTCGACGGCGGCGAGCCACTCGTCCATCGCGCGGATGCCGTCGGTCACGAAGGAGACGTCGCCGAGCAGTGGCGTCTGGCCCTCCCACATGACCTGGTTGGCCGCCGTGCCGTGCTCGCGCACCAGGCGGTCGCGCATGGAGTACTTGCGGTAGATGTCGTGGAAGGCACCGGGCTCCGGCCCGCCGAGGTCGATGATCGCCATCTCGTCAAGGTGCGCACCGGTGTTGACGGCGCCGCTGCGGTAGACGCGGTCCATCGCCACCGGGTCGCTCACGGTCCGCTCGGCCGTCTTCTCGAAGTCGAGGTCGTAGCCGCCCACGCCGGCGTTCAGGGCGACGAACTGCGCCGCGGTGATCGGCGGGCGGGTCGGGTCGGTCGCCGTCCCCTTGAGGAACGAGAACAGGCCCGACAAGCCGTACTGCACACCCACGTTGCTGATCGGTCGGCGCGCCTTGCCGGCGTCCGGACCGCTCTCGAAGGTGCCGAACACGTTGACCATGAAGTCGTTGAGGGTGCAGCGGACGCCGTCGGGGTTGGTGGCGCTGTAGACGTCCGCGGCCGGTACGCCGGGGCAGCTTCGCGAGGGGTCACCGCTGTTGGGGATGACCTCGGTGAAGCTGATCTGGTTGACCGGGTTGGCGTGCCCGAAGATCGCCGGCCACTGGGCCGGGACGATGCCGGACTGCAGCGACCCCGGGCCCTCCAGGTAGTCCCGCAGGCCGACGTAGTCGACGTACTGCTGCGCCGAGCTCCACGCGTCGGTGAAGGTGCACTGCGGCAGGATCCCCTGGTACACCCCGGGGTAGGCGTTGCCGACCTGCTGCAGCACGAGTGAGCCGCCCGAGCAGCCGGCGCCGATGGTGTAGGTCAGCGGGCCGAACCGCTCAGCGACCATCTCCTTGGTCACGACCAGCGACTCGGCCTGGGTGACGATGCTGCAGTTGTGGCCCGCGTTGTCGAGCGCGTGCGACGCCACGGCGAACCCCTGGGACAAGGCGTCCTCGAGCAGGACCGCAGGAGCCGTGCCCATCAGGTACTGCGTGTCGCAGCTCGCGCCGTGCGTGAGGACGAGCTTGTTCGCGAAGCCGGGGTTGTCCGCGGTCGGGTCCACCGGCTTGGACGGGTCGAACAGCGCCGCGATCTTGTACTGGTCGCGCAGGCTGTTGCCGGTCTCCTCGCGGACGACGAACGGGACCTCGTTGCCCTCGTCGGTCTTCGTCGTGGCGACGTCGCTCGGCGGGCTGGCGGGGTCGTACGCCCGCAGCGCCCCGCCGCTGCGCGACTTGTAGAGGAAGCGGACGGTGGGCTCGCGGTTGCACTTCGCGTCGAGCACCTCCCCCACGCAGGTCCACGGCTCGATCTGCGGACCGCTGAAGACGGGCCCACCGATCGGGGCGTTGGTCAGCGTGATGCGGGCGCCGCGGCCGTCGGGCAGCACGGCGCGGACGACGTTCTTGCCGAGGGCCAGTCCGGTGACCAGTCCGTCGAGCCCGTCCTTGAAGGCCGCGGTGACGTCGCGGCCGTCGTCGTCGACCTTCAGTCCCTTGGCGGTGGCGCCCGCCGGCAGCACGATCCGCAGCAGGGCGTCGCCGCCGGTGACGACGTCGCCCCGGCCGGACAGCACCTCGATGCGCACGTCGCCGGGCGGGGCGGACGCGGCGGGCGTCGCCGGGAGGACGGCCACCGCGAGCGGGAACGCCAGGGCGAAGGGGAGGAGACGTGTGCGCATGGTGGATCCGTCCTGTTGCAGTACCCGTGCATGCTCCTTTCGCCGCAGCGCCCGCGTTCCCTGCCTCAGGTCTTGCGGGACCGCCAGGGAGCGTCGGCGGGCCGCAGCGTCGCGAAGCCGTCCCGCACCGCCCGGTCGGCGGCCAGCAGCCCGGCGGCGGCCATGCCGTTCTCCAGCTCGCCGGCCAGCACCTGGCGCACCGCCTCGTCCAGGTCCAGCCAGAACGAGGTCATGTCGAGCTCCTCGTGCTCCTGGACGTCGCGCTCGACCTCGCGCAGGTCGCGGGCGAGGAAGATCCGGATCGCCTCGTCGGTCATGCCCGGGCTGGTCAGCGTGTCGAGCAGCACGTGCCAGGTGCCTGCGGCGTGGCCCGCCTCCTCGGCCAGCTCGCGCTTGGCCGTCTCGAGCGCCGGCTCCCCTGCGACGTCCAGCAGCCCGGCCGGCAGCTCGTCCAGACGTCGGCGGACGGGGTGGCGGTACTGGTTGACCAGCAGCACCCGACCCTGGTCGTCCAGGGCGACGACACCGACTGCGCCCGGGTGCTCGACCACGTCGCGCTGGCTCGTGGTCTCCCCCGGCATGGAGACGACGTCCCGGCGCATGCTGATGATCCGGCCGTCGTAGACGGTCTCACTGCTCACGACGTCGTACGAGAAGCGCTCCATGCGCCGAGCATGCCGACAGCGTTCAGCGCACGCCGCATCGGGTACCGGCCGGTCATGCGAATCAGCCACGTCCCCCTGCGCCTCGCGACCGGCGCCTTCATCCTCAACGCCGGCTACGACAAGCGCGGCCTGGATGCCGAGAGCGCGGCCGGCCTGCAGGGCATGGCCGCGGCGGCGATCCCGCAGGCCGCGAACATGCCGCCGGAGAAGTTCGGGAAGATGGTGTCGACCGGCGAGATGGCCCTGGGCGCGGCGCTGCTCCTGCCGTTCGTGTCGCCGCTGAAGGCGGGGCTGGCCCTGACGGCGTTCAGCGGGGGGCTGTTGCAGATGTACCGCAAGACGCCCGGCATGACCGGGTCCGACGGCATCCGACCGACCTCGGACGGCACCGCGGTGGCCAAGGACGTCTGGATGCTGGCGGCCGGTCTGGCCCTCGTGCTCGACGCGCTCGTCGACGACACCAAGGGCGCGGCCAAGAGCACGAAGAGAGCCGTGAAGAAGCAGGCCAAGGCCGCCCGCAAGGCCCTGCCCGTCGGCTAGCTGCTCCCCTGGGCGCAGCCCACGCAGGCCGCGGTCAGGGCTTGCGCGCGAGGAACGCGTAGCCGTAGACCTCGAACGCGCGCGCGTTCGTCTCGCCCCGCGCTCCGCCGAACGTGTCGACGGGCGGCCCCACCCGGACGTCGACCAGACCGACGTCCTCCATCATCTGCATCCAGCCCGCGCACGGCAGGCCACCGGCGATTCAACCGGTCCAGAGATCGATGTCCCGCAGCGCTCCCTCCGGCACGGGCCGGCTGTTCGCGATGTCCGCGAACTGCAGCACGCCGCCGGGACGGAGCACCCGCAGCACTTCCTCGAAGACCGACTTCTTGTCCGGGCAGAGGTTGATGACCCCGTTGCTGATCACGACGTCGGCCTCGCCGTCACCGATCGGCAGTTCCTCGGCCAGTCCCTCGCGGAACTCGACACGCTGCTGCACGCCCATGCGCTCGGCGTTCGCCCGCGACTTGGCCAGCATCTGCGGCGTCATGTCGATGCCGGTCACCCGGCCGGTCGGGCCGACGAGTGCGGCGGCGACAAAGGAGTCGAAGCCGGCCCCCGAGCCGATGTCGACGACCACTTCCCCGGCGCGCAGCGGGCGCAGGGAGAACGGGTTGCCCACGCCGGCGAACGACTCGACCGCGCTGTCGGGGAGCGGGTCGACCAGCTCCCGCGGGTAGCCGAGGCGTTCGGCGAGGGGCCGACCGGTATGGAAGTGGTGCTCGCCGTGCGGGTTCTCGGCGACCTCCCGGTACTTCTCCCGGACCTCGCTGCGCAAGCGCTCGGGGTCCACCAGCACCCCGGCCGGCCGTCCTACGTCCTGTTCGTCCATGACTGCCCCCTCGTGCGCCTGCCTGCCCCCGACACCCTGTGCATCCTGCGCCCAGGACGAGGGGGCGGCAAGGGGCCGTCAGGGCTGCAGCGGCAGCATCCGGCTCTCGGCGTTGCGCACCGACGCCGCGATGAAGGCCCTGAACAGCGGGTGCGCCCGCGTCGGCCGCGACCGGAACTCCGGGTGCGCCTGCGTCCCGACGAAGAACGGGTGCACGTCCTCGGGCAGCTCGGCGATCTCGACGAGCGTGCCGTCGGGCGACGTACCGGAGAAAACCAGACCGGCCGCCTCGAGCTGCGGGCGGTAGGCGTTGTTGACCTCGTAGCGGTGCCGGTGCCGCTCGGTCGCAGGCAGGTCGCCGTACGCCGCCGCCGCGACCGTCCCCTTCTTCAGCAGCGTCGGCCACAGGCCCAGGCGCATGGTGCCGCCCATGTCGCGCTCACCGGAGACGACGTCGTGCTGGTCGGCCATCGTCGCGATGACCGGGTCGGGAGACGCCGGGTCGAACTCGGACGAGCTGGCCTTCTCGATCCCGGCCAGGTGGCGCGCGACCTCGATCACCATGCACTGCAGGCCCAGGCACAGCCCGAGGGTCGGCACCCTGCCCTCGCGGGCGTAGCGGATCGCACCGAGCTTGCCCTCGATCCCGCGCACGCCGAAGCCGCCCGGGATGAGCACCCCGTCCACGCCCTCCAGCGCCTTGCGCGCCCCCTCCGGGGTCTCGCAGTCGTCGGACGCCACCCAGCGGATGTCGACCTTCGCGTCGTTGGCGAAGCCGCCCGCACGCAGCGCCTCGGTCACGGACAGGTAGGCGTCGGGAAGGTCGACGTACTTGCCGACCAGCGCGACCGTCACCTGCTTGGCAGGCGCGTGCACCCGCTGCAGCAGCTGGTCCCAGTCGGTCCAGTCGACGTCGCGGAACGACAGGCCCAGACGGCGTACGACGTAGGCGTCCAGGCCCTCGGCGTGCAGCACCTTCGGGATGTCGTAGATGGAGGCCGCGTCGACGGCGGAGACCACGGCCTCCTGCTCGACGTCGCACATCGCCGCGATCTTGCGCTTGATGCCCTCGTTGATGGGCCGGTCGGACCGGCACACGATCACGTCCGCCGTGATGCCGATCGTGCGCAGCGCCTGCACCGAGTGCTGGGTCGGCTTGGTCTTCAGCTCGCCGCTCGGGCCGATGTACGGGATCAGGCTGACGTGCAGGAAGAAGCAGCGGTCGCGACCGACCTCCTGGCGCACCTGGCGCGCCGCCTCGAGGAAGGGCAGCGACTCGATGTCACCGACGGTGCCGCCGACCTCGGTGATGACGACGTCCACGCCGTCGCCGCCGAGCGCGAGGATGCGCTCCTTGATCTCGTTGGTGATGTGCGGGATGACCTGGACGGTGTCGCCGAGGTACTCGCCACGCCGCTCCTTGGCGATGACCGCGCTGTAGACCTGCCCGGTCGTGACGTTCGCGCTGCCGTGCAGGTCCTCGTCCAGGAAGCGCTCGTAGTGGCCGACGTCGAGATCGGTCTCCGCGCCGTCGTCGGTCACGAAGACCTCGCCGTGCTGGAACGGGTTCATCGTCCCGGGGTCGACGTTGAGGTACGGGTCGAGCTTCTGCATCGTGACCTTCAGGCCGCGAGCCTTCAGCAGGCGGCCCAGGCTCGAGGCGGTCAGCCCCTTGCCGAGGGAGCTGGCGACGCCGCCGGTGACGAACAGGTGACTCGTACGCGGCACTGGCGCTCCCGTGCTCTGAGCCGACCGGACGGTCCGCTGCACGGAGGTTCAGGCTAGCGCTTCCCCCGGCGCCCGGCGTGCACGCAGCACCACCGCGAGTGTCGCGGGCACGACGACGGTCAGCGCCATCGCCGGGACCGCGGCCCCGCTGTCGTTGACGGCGAAGCCGATCGCGCTCGCGAGCCCGGTGGCGAGCAGTCCCGCGCGCCACGCGGGCGCCTGATCCAGCGCTTCGGCCAGCGGACGCGGGGGTCGTACGACGAGGTAGACAGCGGCGGCGACGACCACCGGCAGCAGGGCGGTCAACGGGCTGGCGAACAGCAGGTCGAGCACGGCCTCGGCCTTGCGCCGCAGCAGCGTCCCGGCCGTGCCGTCGGCGACGTCCTGGACGAACCGGCCGAGGTGCGTGCGGTCCTGCTCCGGGCGCGAGAAGTCCGCGAGCGCGAAGGCGGTCACGACGGCGACCCCTGCCGAGCCGGCGCCGAGGACCGTGACGGGGGTGACCCGCCGCCCGGAGAGCAGCAGCGCCAGCAGCACCAGGGCGGGGACCAGGGCCAGCACGCCTCCGACGTCGCTCCCCCACGGCGGCGCCCCGACGGCCAGGACGACGGCGATGCCGATCAGCCAGACCCAGCCCTTGGCGGTCGCCGCCGCGAGCAGGACCGCAGCGGCGAGCACGCCGAAGGCCACGTTGCCGAGCCCGGCGAAGCGCCCGGCCACCAAGGGGCTGTAGCCGGCGACGCTGCTGATCTGCAGGTGCGCGCTCGTCACGAGGTCGACCACGACGACCGCGGCCGTGAACCCGCACACGACCCCTGCCGGCCCCGCCACCCCTCGCGGGACAACCGCCGACCGGGCCAAGGCCACGACGGCGGTGCTGAGGACCAGCACCACAGCCAGCAGGGTGAGCAGCGGCGCCGGCGAGCGCCACCAGGGCACGAGGTTCGCGAGGTAGGTGGCCCCCAGCGCGGCCACGCCGCCAAGGGCCACCAGCTCGGCGAGCTCGGTACGGCGCCGCCACAGCAGGCCGACCACGAGCAGCAGCTCGACGCCGAGCAGGACGACGAAGAACGGCACGGTCGCGCGCTTGTGCTCGCGCGCCTGCAGCGCAACGTCCGCCAGCTCGTCCGGCGAGGGCTGCTCCCCCACCGACCGCCACAGCTGCCCGGTCATCGACGCAGGCCGTTCGACGGCGAGCAGGTCCAGGACGGTCGGCGCGACGTCGACCAGCTGGACGTACGGCGCCCGTCGCGTGGAGGCGCTGCGCAGCGCGCCCGGCCCGAAGGCCGGTCCGTGCGCGATGGCCACGTGCAGGCCGGCCTCGTCGTCGCCCGGCGCCTCGGACAGCCCGACCACGAGCACCGTGCCCGCGTCGGCGGCGAGCGCGGCGACGAGGCGGTCGACCACGATCGCGTCGGCCACCCGGCCGGTGCCCTGCCCGTCGACGGCGGGGGCGTCGTGCAGGCGGACGTCGCAGGACCCGCCCGTCTCGCCGACGAGACGAGCGCCGGCGCCGTCAGCGCTCACGCACCCGCCGTCGGCCTCGACGGCGGTGCGCAACGCGTCGAGCTCGGCGCCCTCGCGCTCGGCCTCGTTCGCCTCCTGCGTGGCGCGAGCGTCCGGAAGGTCGGCACCGCAGGGACTCCGGTCGATCCCGGCCGCGACCGCGCGGTTGCCGGCACCGAGCGTGAGCCACCCGTCGGCGGGGCAGCTGACGGCCGGCACCGCCTTGACCGACAGCGCCCCGACGGCGCCCTCACGGCTGAGCCGCTGCAGCGTCGGTGTGGCCGGTCCGACGTCGGTCCAGCGCAGTCCGGGGACGCCGACCACGACGACCGGCGCGCACTCGGGCAGGCACAGCGTCGAGGCCGACGCGGGCGTCACCGGGAGCAGCACCAGGAGAAGGAAGACCAGCAGCAGCCGCCTCACCGCAGCAGCTCCGCGTAGACGGCGGCGACCTGCGCGACGGTGTCCTGCTCGGTGGGCCAGGTCGCGGCGACCGCCTGCCCACGGGCGCCCAGTGCGGCCGCCTCCGCGGGATCGTCCAGCAGCCGGCGGACCGCCGCGGCCAGCGCGACGGGATCTCCCGGCGGCACCAGCACGGCGCCGTCGCGCACCAGGTCCGGAACCCCTCCGACGGCGGTCGCCACGAGCGGCCGGCCGGCCCGCAGCGCCTCCTGCGCGGTCAGCGACCGGGCCTCCCACGTCGACGGCAGGACCACGACGTCGGCGGCGGCGAGCAGGTCGGCCACGTCGTCCCGCCGGCCGAGCCAGCGCACGGACGGTGCTGCAGCAGCCAGAGACGACGCCAGCGGACCGTCTCCGGCGACCGCCACCACCGCGTCCGGCCAGGCCGGCAGCGCGGCGAGCAGCGTGCCGTAGCCCTTCTGCGGGTGCAGCCGCCCGACGGCCAGGACCAGCGGGTGGCCGAGGCCGGGGTCGCGGCCGGTCGGCACCAGCCGAGGCGCCGACACCGGCGCCAGGCGCACGTCCTTCGCGCCGACGGCGCGGGCGCGAGCGGCCAGGTCGGCGCTCGCCGCCAGCACGACGCGCGCCCGGTGCGCGACCAACCGCTCCAGGACGGCAGCCACCCGACCGGACACCTCGTTGTGCAGGGTCACGACCACCGGCCGGGGCGCGAGCACCGACAGCGCACCGGCCCGCAGCCCGTGCGCGTGCACGACATCGGCGTCGCGCGCCAGGGCGCGCAGTCGGCCGGCCGCGATCGCGTCGCGCGCCGGGTGCGGCGTCGCGCCGATCTCGACCACCTCGTACGACGGCAGGTCGAACACGGCGCGCGTGGACGCGGGCCCGGCGACGACGACGTCGAACCCGGCCAGCCCGCGCGCGAGGGACTCGACGTGACGGCCGACGCCGCCGGTACTGGTCGCCAGCACCAGCAGGGCCCTAGGCACGCAGCAGCCCCCGGAGCCCGCGCGGGTCGACGAGCCGAGCCACCAGCAGGAAGGCAGCAGCGGCGACCCCCGCGGTCAGCACGAGCTGGAGCAGCACCGGCCCCACGGCCGGCACGAGAACGCCTGCCAGCAGAGCGGTCCCGGCCGCGAGCGTCCCGGCCACCCACGTCCGTCCCGTTCCGGCGAGGGCACCGCGACCGCTGCCGAGCAGGAGCAGCGCGGCCGCGACGGTGACCCCGATCGTGTTGCCGACACCGAGCAGCACCACCCGGTCGAGGTCGGGCAGCGCGAGCACCAGGGCGACGTCCGCAACGGCGACGGTCACCCAGCCGGTGACCGTCGCGAGGGCCGGCGTGCGGACGTCGTCGCGGGCGTTGCCGGCGCGCGTGAGCAGGGCGAGCAGCCCGTACCCCAGCAGTCCGGGGGCGAAGGCCACGGTCGCGCGCGCGAGCTCGTCGCTGCTCTCGACCCCGGGCGCGCCGCGCACGAGCAGCTGCGCGACCGGCAGCGCCGCGACCGCCAGCACGGCGGCCGCGCCGGTCATCGCCAGCACCACCGAGCGCAGCGCGCCGGTGACGGCTCGGTCGTACTCCTCACCGTCGCTGGCGATCAGCGTCGGGTAGGCGCTGGTGGCGACCGGCACCGCGAGGACCGCCCACGGCAGCAGGAACAGCGCGGTGGCCACGGTGAAGACGATGACCGAACCCTCGCGACCGTCAGCGGCCAGGCGCAGCGCGACCACGAGCGCGACCTGCTGCGCCGCGAGCCCCGCGACGCCGCCGGCCGCGAGCCGTCGGCCACGAGCCGCGAGGCCCTCGGGGAAGGAGAAGGTCGGTCGCAACCGCAGCCCGAGCCGGCGCAGCGGCAGCACCAGGCTGAGCGACAGGACCGCGACGCCGAGCGTCGTCCCGAGCGAGAGCACCAGCTCCTGCGACGACGTCAGGTCACCGGCCTGCTCGACCCGACCGCTGGCGGCGTAGACGAGGTAGCAGCCGATGACCACCAGGCTCGACAGCAACGGCGCGAGCGCCGGCCCGAGGAAGCGGCGGTGCGCCTGCAGCACGCCCGCCAGCACGATGCCGATCCCGTAGAGGACGACCTGCGGCAGGAAGACGCGGAGCATCCGGGTGCCCACCTCGACCGCCTGCGCGCAGGTCGGGTCGTCACCGAGCAGGCCCCGCATGAGCAGCGGGGCGAGTAGGACGCCGAGCAGCGCCACGGGCAGGAGCACCGCGACGGTCCACGTCAGCAGCGCGCTGGCCACCTCCCCGGCGCGGTCCAGGCTCGCGACCACGAGCGGTACGACGAGGGCAGCGAGCGCGCCTCCCGCGACGACGTCGAACAGCACGTTCGGCAGGTAGTTGGCCGCCTGGTAGGTGTCGCCGACGCACGAGGTGCCGAGCGTGCGCGACAGCACGGCGACGCGCCCGAAGCCGACGGCGCGGGCCAGCAGGGTGACGACGGCGATGCCCCCGGCCGCCCCGAGCAGCACCCGCGCCCTCACGGCAGCCGGCCCGCCTGGTCCACCCAGCGCAGCGGCGGCACGGCGTCGATGACCCGGCCGTACGACACGACCTCCGACAGGCCGGTCAGCGCGACCAGGACCGTCAGCGCGCGACCGCTCCGACGCGGGTGCCGCCGCAGCAGCGCGAGCCCGAGCACGGCGCCCAGCGCGTTGGCCCCTGCGTCGCCGAGCATCGTGCGCTCGCGCAGGTCCTCCGGCAGCAGTGCGATCGCGGCCGCGGCCGGTCCGGGCTGGCCCAGCGCCAGGGCGCCGAGGGCACCGGCCTTCAACGCCCGCCCCGGCCGCAGGTCCAGCAGGTTGAGCAGGTTGGCGGTGGCCGCGACGACCGCGCCGCCGCGGAGCAGATCGGTCAGCGGCCGCGGCCCGAGCAGTCGGGTCGCGACCAGCCCGGTCGCGCCGATCCCCACCACCTTGACCGCCCCCCCGGTCACCTGGCCCGACTGCAGCGCCGCCACGTGACCTTGAAAGCCCTTGGCGTGCGGGTGCTTCGCCCCTGAGGCGTCGTCGTACGCCCCGACCGCCGCCGCCCCGAGCGCGGCGACCAGCGCCGCCCGGCGGGGCAGGTCCGCGCTGCATCCCGCAGCGACAGCGAGCGCGGGACCGGACAGCAGCGACAGCGGTCGGCCGCGGTGGTTGGTGCGGGTCCAGCGAGGTGCGCCGCCGGGGGGCCGGGCCAGCAGCGCGCTCTGCACGCCGCGGGCCACGAGCGCGGCCGACGCCGCGGAACGGGCCGCGGACCTCATGCGCAGGCGGTCACGACGCTGCCGCCGCCGGCAGCGGCGCCGAGGCACCCGGCCCGGCGCCGTACTGCCCCGCCCGCGCCTTCACCTGCTCGGCCAGCGCCAGCACGACGGCAACGCCACCGATGCCCCGGTCGGCGTTGTCGACGCTGGACACGTCGGCGGCGATGCTGGTCCGGGCACGCAGCGCCTGCACCAGCCCTCCGTCCAGCGCCGACGGCGCCGGGCCCGCGACGACCGCGCCGCGGCTGCGGTCGTCGAAGGCGTCGGCGAGGGCGAGCATCGCGTCGAGCTGCTGCTGCGCGGACTCCGACGGCTCCTTGACCGGGCCGGGCGGGGCCAGCACGAGGACGACGGTCGCGGACGTGATGCCCTCGGCCGCGCCCGGCTCGGCGGTGTAGCGGACCAGGTCGGCCTCCTCGAAGGCCGAGACCACGGCCTGCGCCTCGCCGGCGTCCACGGCCTTGTCACCCGCGCCGGAGGTGAGCGCAGCAGCCAGCTCGGCAGCGGCGCGCTCGACCGGCTCGCCGTCGGGCAGCTTCACGCCCGCCGGGACGACCTGCGCGACGAGGTCCTCCAGCAGCTGGCGCTGCTCGGGCTCCCCGAGGGCCGGCCGGATCTCGAGCAGTCCGCTCACGACGGCGCCGGCGTCGGCCAGCAGCGGTCGTACCCGCTCGGCCAGGTCGGCGGGCGTCTCCGGCGTGGTGACGAGCAGGACGCGCTGGTCCTCGAGCGCGCCGTCGACCAGATCGGGCCCGACCCGCTCGGCGAAGTCGTCGGAGGCGGCGACGTCGCCGCGCAGCTGCTCGACGTCGCTCTCGAGCGCGCGCTTGTCGTCGGTCAGCCGGTTGATGCTCGTGCGCAGACCGTCCTGGATGGGACCGTTCAGCGCGGCGGTGCCGACGACGATGCCGACGGCCAGCGCGAGGAAGACGGCGATGATCGAGACGAGGTGGTAGCGGAAGTCGACCACGTCTCAGGCCCCTGACCTGCAGGTTCGACCCTCAGGCAACGCGTGGGGAGCCGGCTCGCCAGGCGCGCAGGGCCAGAGACCGGGCACGACGACACGCCGGGACACCGGGCGGTACGGGGCGGTCTGGCTGTGGGCGTGCACGACGGGGAACGCTAGTCGTGGCAGTCGCCGAGGTCGGCGAGGACGCGCGGGACGACCGCGACGAGGTGCGGCTCGGGCGATCGAGGACCGCCCGAGCCGATGGCACACGACGCTCGGCAGGAGGCAGCCGAACGGCCCCGGCGCCGGGTCGACACCCCGCGCGGTCGTGCCCCCTGCCCGTCCCGATCTCCGCCGGCGGTAGCCCGGGAGTGGCCCGCACGGTCGGCGCGTCGTCTCCGTCGGCCTGAGCCCTAGCCGGCTTGGGCGGCGTCCTCGAAGTCTCCCAGCCGGAGGTCCGTGACGTGCACGGCGTGGGGCGGGGCTCCTGCGAGGCGTGGGGCAGCGTCGTGCGCCTCGTCCCAGTGCGCCTCCGCCGCGCGCTGGGCGTCCTGTCGCTTGAAGGGAGGACCGACGATGCCGGAGTGCCCGCTGGTCCGGCGTTCGCCGAGGCAGCTCCACCTCCAGAACCCCTCGCCCCAGTCGCGGATGACGTAGCGACGTTCCAGTGACATGCCGACCCCTTCATCGAACGACGAGCCCCCACCTCCGTACCGACACAATGTGTCATAGATCACACTGATTTGGCCAGATGCGGGACGAGCCCGTGTGTCGTTGACCGTGCCGGGTCGGCGGGCGGTGCTCCTGGCGGTCGTCGCCACCGAACAGGCCCACAGCGCCCGCGCGGGTGCGCCTGGCCGAGCTCGCTGCTGACCCGCGCCCTCGGCAGGCTCGCACTCGGCGCGGTCGAGCCGGGGATCACGCCCAACGGTGATCTACCCGTCGGACAGAGCGGTGAGCGACGGCTCCGGGACCGCCACCTGCCGTGGCGCGGGTACGCCCTTCGTCAGGGCGGCCTCCCCCGAGGTGAGGCGGGCCGCGACCTGCCCGGCCAGGATCCGCAGGACCTGTCGTTGGCGGTCGTCCAGGCTCCCCGGGCGGTACCCGATGACGCACAGGCTGCCCAGGACGTAGCCGTCAGGGGTGCGGAGGGGGAAGCCGGCGTAGGAACGGATGCCCAGCTCCCCGGTGACCAGCGGATTGTCCAGGAAGCGTGGATCGACCGTCGCATCGTGCACGTGGAGCTCGGCGTCCTGGTTGACGACGTGCGCGCAGAAGGAGACGTCCCTGCCGGTCTCCCCGGCGTCCAAGCCGCAGCGCGCCTTGAACCACTGCCGGTGCGCGTCGACCAGGCTCACCAGGCTCGTGGGGACGTCAGCGATGAGGGCTGCCAGCTGGACCGTCTCGTCCAGCAGGGAGTCAGGCGCCGTGTCGAGGACGTCCAGACCACGCAGGGTGCGCAGTCGGCGCTGCTCGGCGTCGGGCCCGAAGTTGCGGTCCGCGCCGGGCACGGCCCGGCGGCCGCGCTTGCGCTCGTACATCGCCTGATCCGCTGCGGTGAGGACCTCAGCGGGCACGCTGCCGCCGGGCGCCACGATCGTGCCGACGCTGACACCGACCCGGAGCAGGAGGCCCTGGTGCTCGATGGGCTCGGACAGCAGCGCCTCCACTCGGGCGGCGAGCTCCTGGGCGACCATCGTCGACACGTCCCCGCCGCGCGAGCCGAGGTGGGCGGCGCCGGCGCCCGCCGTCAGCGGACACAGCAGCAGGAACTCGTCGCCCCCGAGCCGCACGACCTCGTCGCCGGCGCGGACCAGGGTCCGCAGGCGTCCGGCCACGGCGAGCAGGACAGCGTCGCCGGCATCGTGTCCGTACAGGTCGTTGACCTGCTTGAAGCCGTCGAGGTCCATGTAGGCGACGACGGTGCGCTCGGTGGCCGGGCGGCCCTGGAGCTCGTTCAACCGCAGGTTCGCGACCGTGCGGTTGCCGAGCCCGGTGAGCGGATCCTCCTGGGCGGCGCGCTCCAGCGCCGTCTCTCGGCTGCGGCGTGCCTCGATGTCCAAGAGCTGCACGAGCACGTACTCCGGGGCCGTCCCGTCGGGGGAGGCCAGCGGGGCGTCAGCAGCAACGGTCAGGGCGTGTGCGCGCAACCGCGTGGCGGCGACCTCGCACCAGACCAGCGAACCATCTGCCCGAGCCAGGCGTACCTCGACGGGCGCCGCCACGGGGGCGGCCAGCAGGGCCTCGAGCAGGTCGCGGTCCTCAGGCTGGACGAGCTCGCTCAGCCGGCGACCGACGAGCTGGCGGCTGGAGAGCGACAGCAGCCGGCGCAGCGCCGCGTTGGCCTGCCCCACCGTGCCGTCGGCAGCAGTGCTGGCGCTCGGAGTGGGACTGGCCAGGAAGGCCTGCCGGAACTCTTGAACGCTGGCCTCCAACCGCGTGATGTCGGTCTGCGCGACGACCGCGCCGAGCAGGGTGCCGTCGGCCGCTCGCAGCTGCCGACCGGCAACGCGGACCGTCCGGGCAGGGCTGTCGTCCGGCGCGATCACGATGACCCGCTCGTGGACGGAACCGCTCTCCAGTGCCACGCGCAGCGGTACCTCATCGGGCCGGAGGAGGCGGTGGCCGCCCTGGTCCAGGAGCCTGAACCGCGTGGCCCAGCCCTCCGGGTCCTCGGTCGGATCAGCATCCTGACCACCGTGGAACTCTCTGGCCGCTCGGTTGAACAGCGTCAGCCGACCCCGGGCGTCACAGGCGACGACGGCGACGTCGACGGTGTCCAGGACCGTCTCCAGCAGCGCGGCCTGCTCCGTGGCAGAGGCGTGCTCAGCAGCCAACGTGTCGCGGGCATCGGCCAGCTCGGCGAGCAACCTGTCCCGCTCGTCCCGGTGCAGAGCCAAGGTCATCGCGACCAGCCCGAGGCTGAGGGCGAAGCCCTGGGCGATCACCGTGCGCAGGAGGACGTCCTGGCCTGCGAACGGCCCCGTACCGGAGGCGGTGAAGAGCAGGGCCAGGGTCCCGACGAGGAGCACGTGCGCCGCGGCGACGGTGGTCGGGTAGCGAAGGGCGATCCACACGCTGCCGGGGACGAGGAAGGAGGCGATCGGCAGCGCCTGGGCGTCGCCGAAGACCAGGACGTAGGCGGCGAGGGTCGCCGTCAGCGTGGCCAAGCCCTCCACGACGCTCCGCTGCGGGGCGAGGGAGCGCCAGCCGGCGTCCGCGATGCGGAGAGCCACGGCACCGAGCACGAAGGTGCTGCTCGTGTTGCGGACGACCCACATGAGCAGGGTCAGGGGTACGTCGATCCCGAACAGACTCGCGGCGACCCCGCCGAGCAGTCCCGCGCTCACCGAGCCGGCCACGGCGGCCAGAGCGAGAGCGCCGACGTGGCCGGGGGTGCGCAGGTACCACCCGCCGGTCAGTCGCCGGACGACCAGCACGGCCACTGCGGCTTGCGTCGCGTTGGCGATCGCGAGGGCGATCGACAGCTGCACGCCGGCGCCGGTCGACCAGGTGACGCCGCCTGACACGACGCACAGCACGAGCAGGTCGATGCCGAACCGGCCACGTTGCGCACTCCACTGCAGCCAGAGGTAGCCCACGGCGGCCGCAGGCCAGACCAGCGCGAACTGCGTCCCTTCGATCTTCACGGCCCTGCCCAGGAGCGCGGCGACGAGGTAGGCGGCCGCGAGGACGACCGCCACCGGGATCGGCGCACGGCTGCGCGCGGGGTCGCTGCGTGCCGCACGGGGAAGGGCCATGCACCCAGTCTCGACCCGCGTCCGCTGCAACAGGAGTCTTCTGTCCCTGAAACCCTCCGATCTGATGGCCGACGCACTCCGACGTCCTCAGAACACCTCAGGTGACGAACCCCCGCAGACCCAGGCCAAGCCGGCTGCACGCCGAGCACGGCCGGGCCGTGGGCCGCGACCTGCACACCCGCATCCGTCCTCCTACGGACGAGTACGGACTAGAAGACCCCGCGCAGCCAGAACACGAAGCTGGCCCACTCGTCGGCCAGCAGGTCGCCGTACGCCTGGCCGGCGCTGGAGACGAACACCGCCGCCGCCATCGCGATGAGCGTCGCGAGCACGAGCCACACGAGCGACCACGTCGAGATGCGCTGCCGGTAGAGCCGACTCACGCCCTTGGCGTCGACGAGCTTGCCGCCGACGCGGAGCCGGGTCAGGAAGGTGGAGGCCATCCCCTGCCGCCCCTTGTCCAGGAACTCCACCAGCGTGGCGTGCGTGCCGACCGCGACGATGAGCTGGGCGCCGGCCTCGTCGGCGAGCAGCATCGCGACGTCCTCGCTGGTCCCGGCGGCGGGGAAGACGACCGCCTCGACGCCGAGGTCCTGCACCCGCTGCAGCCCGGGGGCGTGCCCGTCGGCGTAGGCGTGCACGACCACCTCCGCGCCGCAGCGCAGCACCGCGTCGCTGACCGAGTCCATGTCGCCGACGATCAGGTCGGGCTGGTAGCCGTTCTCGACGAGCGCGTCGGCGCCGCCGTCGACGCCGATCAGGATCGGCCGGTACTCGCGGATGTACGGGCGCAGCGCGCGCAGGTCCTCGCGGTAGTCGTAGCCGCGTACGACGATCAGCGCGTGCCGGCCCTCGAGCCGGGTCCGGATCTCCGGGACGCCGACGCCGTCCAGGAGCAGGTCGCGCTCCTTGAGCAGGTACTCCATCGTGTTCGCGGCGAAGGCCTCCAGCTGGGTGGCGAGCCCGGCGCGGGCCTCGGCCATCGCGGCGCCGATGCTGTCGGCGTCCTGCTCGGTGCCGACGGCCAGCACCCGCTCGTCGGCGGCGTACAGCGTGTCGCCGTCCAGGCGGACGACGTCACCCTCCTTGAGCTCGCCGAAGACGGTGTCGCCGACGCCGTCGAGCAGCGGGATGCCCGCCGCGAGCAGGATCTCCGGCCCGAGGTTGGGGTAGCGGCCGCTGGTGCTCGGCGCGGCGTTGACGACGGCCGCGACCTTGCAGCTCACGAGCGCATCGGCGCTGACCCGGTCGATGTCGACGTGGTCGATCAGCGCGATCTCGCCGGGGCGGATCCGCTTGGTGAGGTTCTTGGTGCGCCGGTCGAGCCGGGCGACGCCGATCGTGCCGGGAAGCCGCTCGGCGTTCCGGCCACGTCGCAGCGCCGCGAGCCTCATCGCCGGTCAGTCTGCCAGAGCCGACCCCACCGACCGGGGAGGCGCGTCACGGCGCAGCGCGGTCCAGGGCGGCTGCGGCCAAGAGCTCCTCGGCGTGGCCCCGGGCCAGGCCGGTGTCCACGCCGGCCAGCATCCGTGACAGCTCGGCGACCCGCTCCACGTCGTCGAGCATCACGACCCCGCTGCGGGTCACGGACCCGTCGCTGGCCTTGACGACCTGGAGGTGCCGGTCCGCGAACGCCGCCACCTGCGGCAGGTGGGTCACCACGACCACTTGATGGTCCCGGGCGAGCCGGGCCAGCCGGCGCCCGACCTCGACGGCCGCGCGGCCACCGACCCCGGCGTCGACCTCGTCGAAGACCATGAGCGGCACAGGGTCCGAGCCTGCGAAGACGACCTCGACGGCCAGCATCACGCGGGAGAGCTCGCCACCGGAGGCGCCCTTCTGCAAGGCCCGCGCCGGCGCGCCGGGGTGCGGCTCGAGCAGGAGCTCCACGTCGTCGACGCCGTCGGTGGACGCGGCCACCCGCCGGCCGCCGACCGGCAGGCCGTCCGGGTCCTCGCGCTGGGTGACCAGCGCGCTGACGGTCGCATGCGGCATCGCGAGCTCGGTCAGCTCGGCGCTGACGGCCTTGCCGAAGCGCGTCGCCGCCTTGGTGCGCGCCGTGCTGAGCTGCTGGGCGAGCCCACCGAGAGAGGCCTCCAGCACGCCGTCCTGCTGCTCGAGCGCGGCGATGCGGTCATCGGCGCCGTCCAGCTCGAGCAGCCGGTCGCTGGCCCGGGACGACCAGGCCAGCACCGCGTCGAGGTCGTCCACGCCGTGCCGCCGCACCAGGGAGGTCAGCACCGCGAGCCGCTCCTGCGCGACCGACAGCCGCACCGGGTCCGCGTCCACCGACGCCAGGTAGCTCGACAGCTCCAGGGCGACGTCGGTGACCAGGTGGCCCAGCTCGGCCAGCCGTGCGGCCAGCGCACCCAGCGCACCGTCGTGCGCCGCCGCCCCGTCCAGGGCCCGGCGTGCGGCCGTCACCAGAGCGAGCGCGTCGCCCTCGTCCGGCACGGACTCGTCCCCGGTCAGCGCCTGGGAGGCGATGGCCGCGGCGGCCCGCAGGTCGTCGGCGTTGGCCAGCCGCTCTATCTCGGCGACGAGCGCGACGTCCTCGCCCGTGTGGGGCTCGGCGACCTCCACCTCCGCGAGTCCGAGGCGCAGCAGCTCCGCCTCACGGGACCGCTCGGCGGCCTCGGTCCGCAGCTGCTCGAGCGTGGCCCGCACGTCCCGCCACTGCGCCCAGCTCGCGGCGAAGCGCTCGCGCAGCGCGACGACCGGCTCCCCGGCGTAGCGGTCCAGGGCCGCCCGCTGCTGGGCCGGCTTGAGCAGCCGCTGCTGGTCGCTCTGGCCGTGCAGCGCCATGACCTGCTCACCCAGCTCGCCGAGCACGCCCACCGGCACGCTGCGCCCGCCGAGGTGGGCCCGGGACCGGCCGTCGCTGCCGACGGAGCGGCTCACCAGCAGGGCCTCGTCGTCCAGCTCGGCGCCCGCATCGGTTGCCCGCGCCACAGCCGAGTGCTCCGGCGGGAGGACCAGCCGGCCCTCGACCAGCGCCCGCTCCGCCCCGGGCCGCACCCGGCCCGCGTCGCTGCGCCCGCCGAAGAGCAGGCTCAGCCCCTGCACCACCATCGTCTTGCCCGCACCGGTCTCCCCGGTCACGACGGTCAGCCCAGGCCCGAGCTGCAGGACGGCGTCGTCGATCACGCCGAGCCCGCGGATGCGCATCTCCTCCAGCACGTCTGGAGACTAGGTCGGTGGTCGGACGTTCTCGCGCGCGCCGCGCCAACCCTCCACCGGCAGCGCGAACTTCCGCACCAGCGTGTCGGTGAAGGGCTTGCCCCTGGTACGAGCCAGCAGGACAGGGTCGCGCCCCCGCCGCACCTCCACCCGCGCCCCGTGCGGCAGGTCGCGGGTGCGGCGGCCGTCGCAGGCGACCACGCCGGTGGTCCCGCTCGGGAGCACGTCCACCGCGATCACCGACGTCGGCGCGGCCACGAGCGGGCGCGCGAACAGCGCGTGCGCACTGATCGGCACGACCAGCAGCGCCTCGACGGTGGGCCAGACCACCGGACCGCCGGCTGAGAAGGCGTACGCCGTGGAGCCCGTCGGCGTCGCCGCGACCACCCCGTCGCAGCCCCAGCGCGAGAGCGGTCGGCCGTCGATCTCGACGAGCAGCTCGAGCATCCGCTCCCGGGCGGCCTTCTCGACGCTGCACTCGTTGAGCGCCCACCCCGTGTCGATGACGGCGCCGTCGACCAGCACGTCGACGTCCAGCGTCATCCGCTCCTCGACCTCGTAGTCGCGGTCCAGCACCCGGTCCAAGGTCAGGTCGAGGTCCGCCGACTCGGCCTCGGCCAGGAAGCCGACCCGGCCGAGGTTCACCCCGAGCAGGGGGACTGCTGCCGCCCGCGCCAGCTCCGCCGCGCGCAGGATCGAGCCGTCGCCGCCGAGCACCAGCACCAGCTCGGCCCCCGTCGCCGCGTCCGGGCCGCCGTCGCTCGGCTCGATCCCGGTCAGCCCGATGTCGGCGGCCTCCTGCTCGAGCACCCGGACCGTCACGCCCGCCTGCTGCAGCCGGTGCGCGGCGTGCCGGGCGGCGTCGGCGATGTCGTCGCGCCCCGTGTGGGCGAGCAGCAGGACGGAGCGAGGGGTCACGCGGGCGACCCTCTCACTGCGGGCCTTCCGCGACCGCCTGCAGCAGCAGCGCGTCGTCCAGCGGCGGTGCGTCCGCGGTCAGCCACAGGAAGTACTCCACGTTGCCGCTCGGGCCCGGCAGCGGGCTCGCCGTCACCGCCCGCACCCCCAGTCCCAGCTCCGCAGCCTGCCGCGCCACCCCGCGCACGGCCTCCGCGCGCAGCCCGGGGTCGCGCACCACCCCGCCGCTGGGCAGCCGATCCCGGCCCACCTCGAACTGCGGCTTCACCATCGGCAGCAGGTCCGCGCCGGGCCGGCAGCAGCCGACCAGCGCCGGCAGCACCAGCCCGAGCGGGATGAACGACAGGTCGCTCACCACCAGGTCGACCGGCTCGTCGAGGGTCATCGCGCGGACGTTGGTGCGGTCGAGCACGGTCACGCGCTCGTCGGTCTGCAGCGACCAGGCCAGCTGGCCGTAGCCGACGTCGGCGGCCACCACGTGCGCCGCCCCGCGGCGCAGCAGGACGTCGGTGAAGCCGCCCGTGGACGCGCCGGCATCCAGCACCCTCTTGCCCGCCGGGTCGTAGCCGAAGGCGTCCAGCGCTCCGGCCAGCTTGTGCCCACCACGACTGACGTACGACGGACCGGCCGGCTGCTCGACCAGCAGCGGCGTGGCGGCCTCCACGGCGGTCGCGGGCTTGGTCGCGACCGTGCCGGCGACCTTCACCAGACCGGCGGCGACCAGCTCGGCGGCCTGCTCACGGCTGCGAGCCAGCCCACGGCGGACGAGCTCGGCGTCCAGGCGGGCGCGGCGGGCCAGCTCAGGCCTCGTCGAGCGTGGCCAGCGCGTCCTGCAGCAGGCGGTGCACCTCGTCGAAGACCTCGACGTGCTCGCCGACCGGCCTGCCCTCGAGGCCGTCGAGCCGGCGCAGCGCCGCGGCCACGGCGGGCGGCTCGACGGTGCTGCTCTCGGGTCCGGTCACGCGCCGCCCTTGGCGGCCGGTGCCCTCTTCGCCGGGGTCCCTGTGGCTGGGGCCTTCGCTGCCGCAGACTTGGCCGGGGCCTTGGCCGGGGCCTTGGCCGCCGCAGCCCTCGCGGGACCGGCCTTGCCCTCCGCCGGCTTCTTCATGGGCGCCGCCCCCTTGCCGGACCAGGCCGCTGAGCCCGCCGACCCGCCGGCGGTCGACCCGCCGCCCTCCATCGCCGCCGGCCCGGTCTTGCCGGCCGACGCGCCGGCCCCCGAGGCCTGCTGCGCGAGTCGGCCCTCGAGCGCCCGGACCCGTTCGGTCAGCGCGGTCACCTCGTCCGCGCTGGCCAGGCCGACGCGGCCCAGCGCCCGGTCGACCTCGAAGCCGACCAGGGCCGCGACGGCCTCGCGGTTCTGGCGGGTCTGGGTCAGCAGGTCCTCGGCCAGCGTGGTCACCTGCCCCGCCGCCGCCTCGCCCGAGGCGACCAGCGCCTTCGCGGCTTCGACCGCGCGCTGGCGCGTGACCTCGGTGACGCCCCCGGCCAGGGCCAGGTAGCTCTTCAGCGCATCGCGCACGGCGTGTCCCCTGTCGCTCGACGAGGCACGGACCGTACCGCGGTCCGGACTCCGCCCGGGCTAGCGTGGCTCGCCGCTGACCGGGAAGGTCGCGCGGTCGAGGGGGTGGGGCGTGGCATCGGTGCAGGAGTGCGAGCGAGCTCTGCTGTCGCTCGCCGACAAGCTGGCTGCGGTGGACCCCGAGGTCCGCGCGAAGTTCGTCCTCACCCGGACCCTGGCGTGCCGTGTCCCGGACCTCGACGTCGTGTTCCTTGCGACCCTCAACGACGTGGGCATCGACCAGCTCCGGTGCACGGCGGGCGCGGGCGTCGACGGGGCGCAGGTCCGGCTCGCCGCCGACAGCGACGACCTGCTGGCCCTGGTCGACGGCGAGCTGTCGCCGCCGGTCGCGTGGGCCACCGGGCGGCTGAAGGTGCAGGCGAGTCCGCTGGACCTGCTCAAGCTGCGCGCCCTGCTCTAGGAGACTCCTGAAGAACGCGGACTCCGCGCAGGCCGTCATGATCAACGCCGGACGTGCGCACTCCAACTAGCCGGAAATCGGCGGAAGTCTGGCGTTGATCATGCCAGCCAGCGCCGTCTTGGTTCTTGTTCAGGAGCCTCCTCGCTGCCCGCCGCGAACGTCCACGCCAGGCCGGCGTCCGTACGGTCCCAGGCCAGCGCGGCCAGCGCCCTGAGGCCGTCGTCGGTCCCGGCGTCCCCCTTCAGCACCTCGTTCGCCAGGGTCGCCGTCGAGCCTCCGCACCGCGCACTCTCACCGTCGACCTCCACGTCAGGGTGAGGGATGCCGAGCCCCCGCAGGTCGGTGGAGACGTACGTCGGTCGGCTGCCGGCGGGTGCGTGCAGAAGCTCGAGCAGTCCGACGACGCCCGTCAGCACCAGCAGGCTGTCGGCGCCGCCGCGGACCGCGCCGAGCACATCGGTGTCCAACCGGTCGCCCACGACCAGCGGCCGTACCGAGGCCACCCGATCGACGGAGGCCCGATGCAGCGACGGGTCGGGCTTGCCGGACACCAGCGGCTCCTGACCGGTGACCAGCCGCAGCGCCGCCACGAACGCCCCGTTGCCGGGCAGCGGCCCGCGCGTGGTGGGGAGCGTCGCGTCGGTGTTGCCCGCGACCCACAGCGCGCCGCGGTGCAGCGCGACCGCCGCCTCCGCCAGGTCGGTCCAGCTCGTCGCGGGCGCGAGCCCCTGGACGACCGCCGCCGGGCCGTCCGGACCGGCCTCGGCCACGGTCCGCACCGTGCGCAGCCCCACAGCCCGGACCTCGTCCGCGAGCGCCTCGGTCCCGACGACGAGCACGGCGGCGCCCGGCGGGAGCCGCTCGGCGAGCGTCCGCGCGGCGGCCTGCCCGCTGGTGACGACCTCGTCCGGCTCCGCCGGGATGTCCAGGTCGCTGAGCTTGCGCGCCACCGCCGCCGGCGAGCGCGAGGCGTTGTTGGTGACGTAGGCGAAGCGCATGCCCGCCGCGCGCGCCGCCGCGACGCTGTCCGCGGCGTGCGGGACCGGCTCCTCGCCGAGGTACAGCACGCCGTCGAGGTCGCACAGCGCGGCGTCGTAGGCCTGCGCCAGCGGCCGCGCGCAGGAGCCGAGCCGAAGGCCTCTCCCCTGGCCCGGCTCGCTCAGCGCTGTGCGGCGGTCAAGGCAGCGCGCGCCCCGCGCAGGGCCAGCGAGTAGTGCTGCACGTCCGGGCGCATCGCCGCGGCCAGCGCGAGGTGCTCCACGGCCGCCTTGAGGTCCCCGGCCTTGGTCGCGGCCAGCCCGAGCCCGAACTGCGCGTAGTCGTCCGCGGGGTCGATGCCGATGATCCACTCGTAGTTCGCGACCGACTCGGTGTACATCCCGGCGTTGAACTGCGCGCGGGCGAACGCCTCGCGGATGGCCCGGCTCTCCGGCTCGGCCTGCGCGCAGTGGCTGAGCAGCTGGACGGCGGCGTTGGTCTCACCCGCGTCGAGCAGGTCGCAGCCGCGCAGGTACCAGTCGTAGACCTCCCCGGAGGGCACGACGTCCGGCGGGGGCGGCGGCAGCTCGGCGAACGGCCGCGGCCGCTCCTCGTCGGGGGCACGCGGGTCGTACCTGGGGTCGTACCGGCTCTCGGACACGCGGCCTCCTGTTCTGGGACGTGCTCGTCGTGCGGGGTGGCGCTGCACCTCTAGTCTCGCCGCATGAGCGCCGGTCACGACCAGAGCGGGCCTGCGCCCGAGGACCCGGCAGCGGGTCCTTCTCCCTCCGTCCCCCGCCCGAGCGGGTTGGTCCTGTCGCCCTTCCGGGCGCTGCGGTACGACACCGCCCGCGCCGGCGACCTGTCCGCGCTGACCTCCCCGCCCTACGACGTCATCGACGCCGACGGGGTTCTCGCGCTTGAAGCCTCCAACGAGCACAACGTCGTACGCCTCATCCTTCCACGCGCGGACGCCGATCCCGGGGAAGATCGGTACGCGCGGGCCGCGGCGACCCTCGAGCAGTGGCGCGCCGACGGCGTCCTGGTCCCGGACGACGCCCCCGCCCTGTACGTGTACGAGCAGGCGGCGCCGGACGGCCACGTCCAGCGCGGGCTCCTGGGGGCGCTCGCGCTGACCCCTCCGGAGGACGACGTCGTCCTGCCGCACGAGAACACGATGGCCGGCCCGGTCAGCGACCGCCTCGCGCTCTACACCGCCGTCGACGCCGACCTCGAGCCGATCTTCCTGGTCTACGACGGCGGCGGGGCCGCGAGCCGTGCGGTCGCCTCGGTCGGCCCGACAGGCGCCAGCCCGACAGGCGACCCGACCGACCCCCCCTCGACCGCCGCCTCCCCTCAGCTGCTCGTGGACGCCACGCTGCCCGACGGCCTGCGGCACCGGCTGTGGGCCCTCACCGACCCGGCGGTCCTCGCCGACGTCGCCGCCGACCTGCTCCCGCGCAAGGCGCTCATCGCGGATGGCCACCACCGCTACGCCACCTACCTGCGTCGGCAGTCCGACCGGCATGCCGCCGGAGACGGCACCGGCCCGTGGGACAGCGGCCTCTGCCTGCTGGTGGACGCGACGGCCTTCGGCCCGCAGGTGCACCCGATCCACCGGTTCGTCCCCGGCGTCGACGCCGACGAGCTCGCGCGGCGCACGTCTGCGGGCGCCGCCGTGCGCCAGCTGTCGGGGGGCCTGGATGCCGCCCTCGCCGCGCTGGCCCAGGCAGGCGAGCGCGGGCCGGCCTTCGTGCTCGCCGCCGGCGACGGTCAGAGCCTGTACCTGGTCACCGAACCCGACCCGGCGAAGCTGGCCGACAGCGTCCCGCCGGAGCGGTCCGCCGCATGGGCAGCGCTCGACGTCAGCGTCCTGCACGCCTACCTCGTGACCGCGCTCTGGGGGCTGCCGGACGACACCGAGCACGTCGGTTACGAGCACGACGTCGCCGGCGCCCTCGCTGCCGCGGCGCGCACGGGTGGCACCGCTGTCCTGCTCAACCCCACCCCCGTCGAGGCCGTAGCGCAGGTCGCCGGCTCCGGCGAGCGCATGCCGCGCAAGTCGACGCTGTTCACCCCCAAGCCGGCGACCGGTCTGGTCATCCGCGACCATCGCGACGCCTGAGCAGCGGGTCGCCGATCCGGCGGTCGAGGCCCGCCGCGGCGACGGACGGGCGTCAGTCCGGTCACGGCGTGCGCTTGCGCACCCGCCGCAGGGACGTCACCTCGACCTCCGTTCGGCTGTTCGCCGCGGCGCCGGCGCGCCAGAAGCGCCGTCGCAGCGAGCCCTCCACGACGACGACGTCGCCGTCGAGCAGTCCGCGCGCCGTCCGGCGGACGGTCCCCGTCCACGCGACGCAGTCCAGCGCGTCGACGGTGACAGCTCGCACGCCGTCGGGGACCGCCCGGCGCGGCGCCGGCCGGTCCACGACGACCCGGAAGCAGACGATCGCGTCACCGCTCGGGAGCTCCCTCTCGACGGGCTCGCCGGAGACGCGGCCGACCAGCACCACCTCGTTGCGCGTTCCCGACGTCTCCACCTCGACGACGTCCTTCACTGCTGCCCGTGCTGCCATGTCCCGCTCCCGTCCGGCCGCCACCGTCGGACGGGCCGACGTCGACGATCGCGTCAGAGCGACCGGAGCGCCCTGCACCAGAGCGCCGCTGTGGACGCGGCCCCGGGTGTGGACGCGCAGGCGGGTCCTGTCAGTGGGGGCCTACTCGAACAGCCGCAGGTCGTCGTCGCCTCCGTTCGGCGGTGCGACGAAGGTGGGCGCCGCCACCGCGCTGGTCGGCGTCAGGACGGCAGCGACCTCGGGCGCGGACTGCGGGACCGGCGGGATCGACGACCGGGCCGGCACCTCCTCGGCCACCGCGGGCTCGGCCGCCGGCGCCACCTCCTCCGCCAGCCCGGACCCTGCCGGCTCGGAAGCCTCCTCTGACGACCCGTCGACGAGCGGGCGGATCCCGTCGACGAGCTCGGCGAGCTGCGCGTCGTCCAGCAGGCTCCCCGCAGGACCTTCGTCGTCGTCGTCATCATCGAACTCCTCGAGCACGAGGCCGTCCAGCGCGAGGAGACGGTCCCCCGCGTCGGTCAGTCCGTCGACGTCGACAGCGGCGACCTTGCCGAACCACTCCCGCGCCTGCTCCTCGCGGCCCGCGTCGAGCAGCGCGTCCGCGTAGGCGTACCAGAGGCGGGCCGCCCAGGGTCGCTGCTCCGTCGTCCTCCGGGCCGGGTCCTGCAACGACAGCACGGCGGCATCGGCCTGGCCGAGGTCTCGGCGCGCCCCGGCCAGCACGATCGCCAGCTCCACGCGCTGGTCCTGGCTCAGCGCGGACAGCTGAGGGTCGTCGGCGTAGGCCAGCGCCCGCTCCGGCCGGCCGAGCGCACGCTCGCAGTCCGCGAAGACGCCCAGGTGCTCGGGCTGACCGGTGATGCGACGAGCCGCCCGGAGCTCGGACAGCGCCTCGGCCCACTCCCCCGCGGCGTACGCCGCCAGGCCGGCCGCCTCCCGCACCACGCCGATGCGTCCCGCCAGGGCGCGCGCCGCACGGGCGTGCGCCAGCGCCTGCTCGGGCTCGTCGTCGAGCAGCCGCCCGGTCATCACCAGGTGCCGGGCCACCAGGTCCGAGGTGTCCTTGGACAGGCTGCGCAGCTCACGCCGGGCGTCGGCGTCCAGCAGGCGGGGGTCCACGTCGTCCGGCAGCGGCACGCGCGTGGCCTTGCGCCGCTCCTCCCGCCGCGGGTCGTACTCCCGCTGCGCGATCTCCTCCCGTGACGCCCCGCCCCGCGCGGGCCCGGCCGGCCGAGCGGCCGCAGACCGCGGACCGGCACCGCTGCGTTGTCCCGGCCCGTGTGGTCCCGAACTGCTCGGTCCGGCCGCCGGACGAGACGAGGACCTGTCGACCCGAGAGCGTTCCGGGCCGGTCCGCCCGCTCTCCTGGGACGGCCGGGGGGCGCGCGACGCATCCGGCTGGTCGCGCTTCGTGCTCTCCCTCGCTCTGCGCTGATCTGTGCCACGGGCGGGCGCGCTCGCCCCGCCCGCGTCCGGCCGCGACCGGCTCGGGCCCGATCGCTCTGCGAAGGGGGGCCTCGCTGCCTGTCCCGCCGCCGGCCGCTCGCCACGGGGCGAGCCGCCCGCGCGCGGTCTGCCCGCCCGGGGTCCCTCGGGACGAGCCGCCGCTGACCCTGGCCCCGTCGGACGGCCGGCACCCGCCGCTCTCGGCGGAGCGCCCACAGGCCGGCCGGACGACGCACCGGTCGAAGGCCGTGCCGCCGGTCGGCCACGTCCTGAGCCGTCCTGCGCCGGGGGTACGTAGCGGGGGCGCATCCCGTCCTCGCGTCGGAACCGCCGGTCTGCATCGGCAGCGCGCGCACCGGGACCCGACGCCTGCTCAGACCCGCGGGTCCCACCGGCCCCCTGCCGACCCGAAGAGCCCGCGGAGCGCTCTCCGTTCCCCCGCGCAGGGGCACCTGCGCGCGCGCCCGGACCGCCGGGACGGCCTGCGGATCGGCCTGCACCCGCCCCCGAACCTGCCTCGCGGCTCATGCCCGCGCCACCGGACCGCACTGGGCGGCCGCTGCCCGTCGGTCGAGCACCCGGGCCACCGGCTTGGCCACCCGAGGTGGGGCGGCGTCCGCCTGTGCCCGCAGAACGCGCACCCGACCCGCCCGCCGACCGGTCATCGTCTTCGCGTGGTCCTGACATGGGCGCAGCCTCTTTCAAAAGGGTCGGAAAATGCGACGAGGGCCAACCACAATGTGGTTGACCCTCGTCTAAAGAATGTCCGGCGACGTCCTACTCTCCCACACAGTCCCCCGTGCAGTACCATCGGCGCTGAAAGGCTTAGCTTCCGGGTTCGGAATGGAGCCGGGCGTTTCCCTTTCGCCATGGTCGCCGTAACTCTATGGAGATATCGTGGTGCACCCGCCGCGCCCCGTGGTCGTGGGGCGTGGTGGTTCGGGTTCCCGACCGTATCTCGGGAACCGCACAGTGGACGCGTTTGCTCCGAAGAGCAGCAGTTTGTGGTCAAGCCCTCGGCCTATTAGTACTGGTCAGCTGCACCGATTGCTCGGCTTCCACTTCCAGCCTATCAACCCGATGGTCTAGTCGGGGGCCTTACCAGGTTAACCCTGTGGGAGACCTCATCTTGAAGCGAGCTTCCCGCTTAGATGCTTTCAGCGGTTATCTCTGCCGAACGTAGCTAAACAGCAGTGCCGTTGGCACGACAACTGTCACACCAGAGGTTCGTCCATCCCGGTCCTCTCGTACTAGGGACAGCTCTTCTCAAGTCTCTTGCGCGCGCAGAGGATAGGGACCGAACTGTCTCACGACGTTCTAAACCCAGCTCGCGTGCCACTTTAATGGGCGAACAGCCCAACCCTTGGGACCTACTCCAGCCCCAGGATGTGACGAGCCGACATCGAGGTGCCAAACCTTGCCGTCGATATGGACTC
>JBKJQQ010000175.1:0-5507 GCA_046593875.1 Mycobacteriales bacterium
GCGACACGGCGCAGGGGGCGGTTCACGAGGTCCTGCTCATGACGAGGGGCCTTCACCGCTGGCGGCCTTCGGCCGACGTACGACCTGGGTCTGCGCGGACTCGAGCGCCTGCCGTGCGACCTCCGGGGTGACCGGTGCCGGCGCCGGTCGGCGGGCCGCGTCGCTGACGCGCAGCAGCAGCGCGACCAGGGCCCAGTTCGCGACGATGCTCGAGCCGCCGTAGGACAGCCACGGCAGCGTCACGCCGGTGAGCGGGATCAGCCCCGTGACGCCGCCCACGATGACGAAGACCTGGAGCGCCAAGGAGAAGGCCAGCCCCGCCGCGAGCAGCTTGCCGAAGGAGTCGCGGCAGGACAGCGCCGCGCGCAGACCGCGCTGGACGATCAGCCCGAACAGCAGCAGCACGGCCATGACGCCGACCAGGCCCAGCTCCTCGCCGATCGCCGCCATGATGAAGTCGGTGCTCGCGAAGGGCACGGTGCCGGGGCGGCCCTCGCCGAGCCCGGTCCCGGTGAGACCGCCTGTGCCGAAGCCGAACAGCGACTGCACAAGCTGGAAGCCGGCACGGTCGGGGTCGGCGAACGGGTCGAGCCAGGTGTCCACGCGACGTCGCACGTGCGCGAACAGGCCGTAGGCGACGTAGGCCCCGCCGACGAACAGGCCGAGCCCGATCAGCAGCCAGCTGGTGCGCTCGGTCGCGATGTAGAGCATCACCACGAACAGCGCGAAGAACAGCAGCGAGCTGCCGAGGTCCTTGCCGCGGATGAGCACCGCGAGGCTGGCGCCCCAGGCGATCAGGACCGGTCCGAGGTCGCGCGCCCGCGGCAGGTCGAGGCCCATGACGCGGCGGCTCGCAAGCGAGAGCACGTCGCGCTTGGACACCAGATAACCGGCGAAGAAGACGATGAGCAGCAGCTTGGCCAGCTCGCTCGGTTGCAGCGTGAACGGCCCGACCCGGACCCACAGGCGCGCGCCGTTGATGGTCCGTCCCAGTACCGGCAGCGCCGGCAGGAGCAGCAGCACGAGGCCGGCGGCGGCGGCCGTGTAGGTGTAGCGCTGCAGGCGGGTGTGGTCGCGGATGACCGCGAGCACGCCGACGAAGGCGAGGATGCCGACGGCGGTCCACACCAGCTGGCGCGGCGCCTCGCCGCCGGGGATCGCCTTGCCGCGCTGCATCGCGGACTCGACGGCGGCGAAGTCCAGCCGCCGGATCATCACCAGGCCGAGCCCGTTGAGCAGCGCCACGCACGGCAGGATCAGCGGGTCGGCGTGCGGCGCGAGCCGGCGGACCGCCAGGTGCGCGACGAGGAACAGGGCCCCCAGCCCGAGGCCGTAACCCGCTGTCCCTGCGGGGATCCGATCCTCGACGGCGAGGCCCACCGCGGCGTAGGCGAGCACGGCGATGAGCACGGCGAAGGTCGTGAGCACGAGCTCCGCGCCGCGCCGCGGAGGGGCGGACGACGGCGCGACGGTGGGTGCGCTCACGCGGGGCAGCCGGTGTCGTCCGGCGGGGTCGGCACCGCGGACGGCGCACTCGACGGCGCGTCGCTGGGCACCGGTGCGCCGGACGGCAGGGCGGCGGTCGGCGACGGCAGGACCGCAGGAGCCTCGATGGGCGTGCACTCGGGGAACTGCTGCTCGAGCCGCTGCACGATCTGCTCGGCGGCGGCCCGGTCGTTCGCGACGATGCCCTGCTGCACGCGGTTGGCCGCGATGGTGTCCAGCCGCTCGGTGCTGAGCGCGGTGCGTTCCTCGACGGTGGACAGGTCGAGCGGTCCGACCGAGCCGTCGACGCCGCGGAAGATGGCGACCTGCTGCCCGTCGACGCCGACGTAGTACTGCGACCGGACGTAGGCCCAGCTCGCCCCGGCGGCCGCCGCGAGCAGTCCGACGACGAGCAGGGAGACCAGCGCCGTCCGCCGGCCGTTGCGGCCGCGCTCGGGACCGAGCTGCGGTGCTGCTGCGGTGCGCTGCGGCGGGGCGACGTCGCGGCCCTCAGCCGTGCGTGCGCGCGCCGCAGCCGTGTCGGCGATGCCCTCCGGCGGCTGCTGCGGGGACTCGGCCGCGGCGCCGGCGACGACGGGGGCGCTGCTGCGCTGCCCGCGTCCCTCGACGACGTCGGCCACGATCACCGTGACGTTGTCGGGCCCGCCGCCGCGCAGTGCCAGCTGCACGAGCCGGTCGCAGGCCTCCTGCGGGTCGGCGATCGTGAGCGCCTCCTGCAGCGTCTCCAGCCGACCGACCGGGCCGGTGAGGCCGTCGGTGCAGAGCAGGTAGCGGTCACCCGAGCGCACCTCACGCACCGACAGGTCCGGCTCGATGCCCTGCCGACCGTCCAGCGCACGGGTGATGAGCGAGCGCTGCGGGTGGGTGCTCGCCTCCTCCTCGCTGATGCGCCCCTCGTCGACGAGCGTCTGCACCAGCGTGTGGTCGTGCGTGATCTGGGTGAGCGCGCCTTCGCGCAGGAGGTAGGCGCGGGAGTCGCCGATGTGCAGCATCCCCAGCCGGCTCCCGGCGAAGAGGAAGGCGGTCAGCGTGGTGCCCATGCCGTCGAGCCCGGGGTCACCGGCGACCATGTCGCGCAGGTGGTCGTTGGCCGAGACCGCGCTCGTGCGGAGCACGTCGAGCAGGTCGCTGCCCGGGGCGTCCTCGTCCAGCTGCGCGATCGCGGCGATGGCGACCGCGGAGGCGACCTCACCCGCGGCGTGCCCGCCCATGCCGTCGGCGACGGCCAGGATCCGCGGCCCGGCGTAGACGGAGTCCTCGTTGCCCTCACGGAGCAGACCGGTGTGCGACCGCGCGGCGAACTGGAGCGTCAGCGTCATGCGCGCAGCTCGAGCACGGTCTTGCCGATCCGGATCTGCTGACCGACCGGGACCGGCGTCGCGCGCACGACCTTGGCGCCGCCGAGGTAGGTGCCGTTGGTCGAGCCGAGGTCCTCGACCAGCCAGCCGCCGTCACCGGGGACGAGCCGGGCGTGCCGGGTGCTGGCGTAGTCGTCGGTGAGCACGAGGGTGGAGTCGTCGGCGCGGCCGAGCGTCACGGGGTCGTCGCCGAGCCGGATCGTCGTCCCGGCGAGCGCCCCCTCGGTGACGACGAGCCGGCGGGCGGTGCCGCGCCCGCGCTTCCCGGCCGGGGCGGCGGCAGGCCGCGACGCGACGCGGGGGGCGGCCGCGACCGCGGGGGCAGCGGCCGGCGTGCGCGCGACCTTGCTCCCGGACAGGTCGTTGCGCACGATGCGGAACGCCGCGATGACGAACAGCCAGAGCAGGACCAGCAAGCCGTACTTCACGGCCGCGACGACCAGGGCGCTGCCCATCAGGCCTCCTGCTTGAAGACCATCGGGGTGGCCCCGACCTCGATGCGGTCGCCGTCGGACAGCAGCGCCGAGGACACCTTCGCGCCGTTGAGCAGCGTGCCGTTGGTGCTGCGCATGTCGGCCAGCCGCACGCCGGTCTGCTCCAGCCGGAGCTCGACGTGGGCGCGGCTGACGCCGGTGTCGTGCAGGCGCACGTCGGCGTCGGCGCCGCGGCCGATGACGGTCACCGGCTTGGTCAGCAGCACGGTGCGCTCAGCGGTGCCGCTGCCCGCCGGCAGGACCAGCCGCGGGCGGCCGATGCCGGTCGTGCCGTGCTCACGCGCCGCCGGCCCGTCGGCGGCCACCGCGCTGCGGACCCGGAACACGCCGGTGTCCAGCTCGTCGACCTTCTCGAAGGACACCCGCACCGCGCCGACGAAGGACCAGCCCTGCTCCTGCGCGTGCTCGCGCACCATGCTCGCGAGCTCGGCCCGCAGCGGCTCGTCGTACTCGGTCATGCGGGTGAAGTCGTGGTCGCCGAGCTCGACGACGTAGGCGTTGGGGACCAGGACCCGTCCGGCGCCCACGATGGCCTTCTTGTCGGCGGCCTCGCGCTGGAGCGCGGACGCGACCTCGACGGGCTGGACGACGCCGCCGAAGACGCGCGCGAAGGCACCCTCGACGAGGCCTTCGAGCCGACGCTCGAAGCGCTGCAGCACTCCCACGCCGGGTCCCCTTCCCTCTCGGCGGAGATCGTATCCGCGCAGGTCGCGGGCGCCCGGAGGCCCAGGATCCGGGTGCTAGCCTTGCCTCTGCACTCGCGCGAGTGGCGGAATGGCAGACGCGCACGGTTCAGGTCCGTGTGTCCGAAAGGACGTGGGGGTTCAACTCCCCCCTCGCGCACCAGTACGACCAGCACGAAGAGGCCGCTCCCGGTGGGAGCGGCCTTCGTCGTGCCGGGGGCGCTCAGCCAGGAGCGTTCAGGTCGTCGTGCCCCGCGCCCACCGTGTCCTTGTGCCGGATGCGGCCGTCCTCACCCATGATCGTGAGCTCGCCGCCCCCGGCGTTCCGGACGATCTCGCGGCCGCGGTCGATGGCGGCGGCCTGCGTGTCGAACTTCGCACTGACCCGCTCACGGCTCTCCTTGGCGACCGCCCAGCCGCCGTCGTGCGGGATGACCCACCGGTCGTTCCAGTTCGCCATGCTCTGCTCCCTCGGTCGACGCCCGGGGTGGACGATCTTGGCGGTCTGCCCCGGCGCCGAGCGGTCAAGCCCGTTCGAGTTGCGGGACCTGGGAGCGTGTGTCGGCTGGTGCGAGGAGGGGATCCGGCTACCGTCGTGGCCCGTGACCGTCACCGCCGCCGACGTCGAGCGGGCCGCTGAGCGACTGGCCGGCGTCGTCGCGCCGACGCCGGTCGAGCGCAGCGCACGCCTGTCGGACCGGGTCGGCGGCGAGGTCTTCCTCAAGCGCGAGGACCTGCAGGCCGTCCGGTCGTACAAGGTGCGCGGGGCCTACAACCTCATCAGCCAGCTGACCGACGAGCAGCGCGCCACGGGCGTCGTGTGCGCGAGCGCCGGCAACCACGCGCAGGGGCTCGCCTTCGCCTGTCGCGCGCTGGGCGTGCACGGCAAGGTGTTCCTCCCGGGCACGACGCCGCGGCAGAAGCGCGACCGGATCGCGGTGCTCGGCGGCGACGGCGTCGAGGTGCTGCTCGTCGGCGACACCTACGACGACGCGGCGGCGGCCGCGCTCGCGGACGCTGCGGCCACCGGGGCGACCCTCGTCCCGGCCTTCGACGACCCGCGCACCATCGCCGGGCAGGGCACCGTCGTCGCCGAGGCGTTCGCGCAGCTCGGCCGGGTGCCGGACGTCGTGGTGCTGCCGGTCGGCGGCGGCGGTCTGCTCGCCGGTGCGGTGAGCTGGTTGTCGGAGCGGCACCCGACGGTCCGCGTCGTCGGCGTCGAGCCTGCGGGAGCGGCCTGCATGGCGGCGGCGCTGCAGGCGGGCGAGCCGGTGCGGCTGGCCGAGATCGACGGCTTCGTCGACGGCGCCGCGGTGCGCCGCGCCGGCGACGTGACCTTCCCGCTCGTCCGCGACAGCAAGGCCGAGGTCGTCGCGGTCGCCGAGGGCCGGGTCTGCACCGAGATGCTCGAGCTCTACCAGTCCGACGGGATCATCGCGGAGCCCGCGGGAGCGCTGGCCGCGGCG
>JBKJQQ010000248.1:0-6417 GCA_046593875.1 Mycobacteriales bacterium
ACGCCCACGCCCGCCGGGCCACCGCTCGCGTAGTACCCGTAGTAGCAGTGGATGAGGATGATGATGACCGCGAAGATCATGACCTTGATGAAGCTGTAGATCACGTCGATCGGCGGGAGGTACTGCTGAAAGTACTGGTCGTAGGTACCGGTCGACTGGCCGTAGAAGCCGGTCGTGATCAACCGGGCGGCGAAGTACGACGACAGCAGCCCCACGACGTACAGCGGGATGACGGCGACGAAGCCGGCGATCATCCGCGTCGTGACGAGGAACGGCAGCGACGGCACGCCCATGACCTCGAGGGCGTCCACCTCCTCGGACACGCGCATCGCGCCGAGCTGCGCGGTGAAGCCGGCGCCGACCGTCGCGGACAGCGCGAGACCGGCCACCAGCGGGGCGATCTCGCGGGTGTTGAAGTACGCGCTGATGAAGGCGGTGAAGTTGGCGACGCCGAGCTGGTTGAGGGCGGCATAGCCCTGCAGGCCGACCTCGGTACCGGTGAAGAACGTGAGGAAGGCGATGACGCCGACGGTGCCGCCGACCAGCGCGAGGCCGCCCGAGCCGAGGGCCACCTCGCCGAGCAGGCGGACGACCTCCTTCTTGTAGCGGAGCAGCACGCGGTAGGTCCAGCCCAGCGAACGGGCGTAGAAGGACAGCTGCGCGCCGAGGTCGTCCAGCGCCGAGGCCGGACGGCGCACGACGCTCTTGACGATGCGGGCCGGGCGCGCGAGGCGCGGCGGCAGCGGCGTGCCGACGGTAGCCATCAGCCGCCCTTCTGCGGGACGACCTGGAAGTAGATCGCCGTGATGATGAAGTTCGTCAGGAACAGCAGCATGAAGCTGATGACGACGCTCTGGTTGACCGCGTCGCCCACGCCCTTGGGGCCACCGCCGGCGTTGAGCCCCTTGTAGGACGCAACCAGCGCGGCGATCAGGCCGAAGATCACGGCTTTGAGCTGACCGACGTACAGGTCGGGCAGCTGGGCCAGCGCGGTGAAGGATGCCAGGTAGGCCCCGGGAGTCCCGCCCTGGAGGATGACGTTGAAGAAGTAGCCGCCGATGACGCCGACCACGGCCACCAGGCCGTTGAGGAAGAAGGCCACGAGCATCGTGGCGAGCACGCGCGGGACGACCAGGCGCTGCAGCGGGCTGACGCCGAGGACCTCCATGGCGTCGATCTCGTCGCGGATCTTGCGCGAGCCGAGGTCGGCGCAGATGGCCGAGCCGCCGGCTCCGGCGATGAGCAGCGCGGTGACGATCGGACTGGCCTCGCGGACGATGCCGAGGACGGCGACCGCACCGGTGAAGCTCTGCGCGCCGATCTGCTTGGTCAGGTTGCCGACCTGCAGGGCGAGCACGGCGCCGAACGGGATGGAGACCAGGGCGGTCGGCAGGATCGTGACGCTGGCGATGAACCAGGCCTGCTGGATGAACTCCGCGCCCTGGAACGGCCGCTTGAACAGGTTGCGCAGGATGTCCAGCGAGAAGGCGAAGAAGTCACCCGAGGTGCGGACGGGCGCCAGGGGGCTGATCGCCATCAGCTGCCCGTGCGTCGGCGGGCGGCCGTGGTCTTGGCCGCCGGGCGCTGCGCTGCCGGGGCCTCGTCCTCGAGCACGTCGGTGCCGCCGCGGCTGCCGGTCGGGCGCTTCCGCGGGGCGGCGGTGCGGGCGCGGGCCGGGGCCTTGGTCGGGACCTCGTCGGCCTCAGCCTCGACCTCGGCGTCGTCGTTCTCGATGCGCGAGCGCAGCGGGCGGGAGCCGTTGCCGCTGCGCGCGGCGCCGGCGGTCGGGGGCGTGTCGCCGGTCCAGCCGGTGCGGCCGTCGCCGGAGGCCTCGGGCAGGCCCTCGACGCCGAGGCCGGCGAAGGAGCCGGGGGGCGGGACGACGCCGTGCTCGATGAGCCAGGACCCGGGCGGGCGCTGGGTCTCGCGCAGGCGGCCGTCGGAGGTCGGCAGCTGCTCCGGGATGGGCGGCAGCTTGCCCAGCTCCTCGCCGCCGGCCGCCTCGGCCGCCAGCTCGCCGGCGTCCTTCTCCTCGGCCATGCCGATCGGCCCCTGGCGCTGGCCGTTGAGGAACTGGCGGACGACCGGCTCGTTGCTGGACAGCAGCATCTCGCGCGGGCCGAACATCGCCAGGTGCCGGCGGTAGAGCAGCCCGATGTTGTCCGGGACGCTGCGGGCGGTGGCGATGTCGTGGGTGACGATGAGGAACGTCGCCTTGATCTCGGCGTTGAGGTCGACGATCAGCTGGTTCAGGTAGGCCGTGCGGACCGGGTCGAGACCGGAGTCGGGCTCGTCGAAGAGCAGGATCTGCGGGTCCAGCACCAGCGCGCGGGCCAGGCCGGCACGCTTGCGCATGCCGCCGGAGATCTCGCCGGGGAGCTTCTTCTCCGCACCGGCCAGGCCGGTCATGTCCATCTTCTCGAGAACGATCTTCTTGATCTCGCTCTCCTTCTTCTTCGTGTGCTCACGAAGAGGGAAGGCGATGTTGTCGTAGAGGTTCTGCGACCCGAACAGGGCGCCGTCCTGGAACAGCACGCCGAAGAGCTTGCGGACCTCGTAGAGCTCGCGCTCCTTGATGGTCGTGATGTCCTTGCCGTCGATGATGATCGAGCCGTTGTTGGGCTTGAGCAGACCGATCAGGCACTTCAGGAAGACGGACTTGCCGGTGCCGGACGGCCCGAGCATGACGCTGATCTCGCCGGCGGGCAGGGTCAGGGAGACGTCCTCCCAGATGGTCTGGCTGCCGAACCGCTTGGTGAGGTTGTTGACCTGGATCTCGACGCCCACTGCGGTTCCGTCCCCTCTCGCCGCGGGCGACGGAACGCCGCGCACGCACACCGGTCAGCCCGCCAGCCTGGTCAGGCGGCTGCCTGTGACCCGGGACACGCCATCGTACGTTGACTGATCTGCCCACAAGTGACCAGTCGGTAACGAACGGGGGGCCCTCAGGTGCCGGGGACGCACCGGAGGGGCGGTCCGCCGTGGCGGACCGCCCCTCCGGGGACGTGCGGAGTGCGGGACTACTTGACGGTGACCGTCGCGCCGGCGCCCTCGAGGGCGGCCTTCGCCTTCTCGGCAGCGTCCTTGGCGACCTTCTCGAGGACGGGCTTGGGGGCGCCGTCGACGAGGTCCTTGGCCTCCTTGAGGCCCAGGCTCGTGAGGCTGCGGACCTCCTTGATGACCTGGATCTTCTTGTCGCCGGCAGCCTCGAGGATGACGTCGAACTCGTCCTGCTCGGCAGCGGCCTCGGGGGCCGCGGCGCCGCCGCCACCGCCCGGGGCGGCGACGGCGACCGGGGCGGCCGCCGTGACGCCGAAGGTGTCCTCGAACTGCTTCACGAACTCGCTGAGCTCGATCAGGGTCATCTCCTTGAAGGCCTCAAGGAGCTCGTCGGTGCTGAGCTTCGCCATGGTGGCGTCTCCTTCTGTTCAGTGCCGGTTCCGGCTTGATGGGTGAGTGGTGCGTACGGCCGGAGCCGGTCAGACGGTGGTGTCGCCCGCTGAGTCAGGTGCAGCGGCGGCGTTCTCAGGAGCAGCGGTCTCGTCCGCAGCGTCCGCAGGCGTCTCGTCGGCAGCGGCCTCCGCGGAAGGAACCTCCTCGGAGGGAGCCTCCTCGGCGACCGGCGCCGGCGTACCGGCACCGCCCTTGAGGACGGACGGGTCCTCGGTGGCCTTGGCCTCGAGGGCCCCGACCAGACGAGCGGCCTGGGCGAGCGGCGCGTTGAACAGGTAGACGGCGTTGGACAGCGACGCCAGCAGCGCACCGGCCATCTTGCCGAGCAGCACCTCGCGGGACTCGAGGTCGGCCAGCTTGCGGACCTCGTCGGCCGTGAGGGCCTTGCCGTCCATGACGCCGCCCTTGACGACGAGCGCCGGGTGGGCCTTGGCGAAGTCGCGGAGGGCCTTGGCGGCGTCGACGGGCTCGCCCTTGACGAACGCCACCGCGGTCGGCCCGGTGAGCAGGGCTTCGACGCCCTCCAGCCCGGCGTCGGCAGCGGCGATCTTGGTGAGGGTGTTCTTCACGACGGCGTACGACGTGTCGGCACCCAGGGCCGTGCGCAGTTCGCTGATCTGCTTCACGGTCAGGCCGCGGTACTCGGTCAGCACGGCGGCCGAGGAGCCCCGGAAGGCCTCGGCGAGCTCGGCCACGACGTCCGCCTTCTCGGGGCGGACGGTCGCGCGCTTGTGCTGGACGTCAGCGCTGTCGTCGGTGGTGACGGACATGCGCCTCCTCTCGGTCGGAGCCGGGCCTCCCTCTCGGGAGCCGGCCCTGCAACGCGCGGACGCCCCGGCGCAGAGGCGCACGGGGCGTCAGAGGTCTCCGACTCGCGGGGAGTCGGGGGTCTGTCCGTGTTCACCTGCGCTGGTCGCCCGCGGGAGCGGGGCCTTCGACCACTGCGAGCAGTGGCGACCGGCGGTCTTGGGCGTGCAGAACACTAGCAGGGGTCGTGCGCTCCCCGCCGATCATGGAGTTCGTGCCGCTCCGTCACGCTCAGCGGGGCGGCCACGACTCCATGATCAGCGGGGAGGAGGCGCTACTGGGCGTCGGTGGACGAGCCGTCCTCGAGCAGGTTGCGCAGGCGCTTGGGGTCGACCGGGATGCCGGGGCCCATCGTCGTGGAGACGGCGATCTTCTTCAGGTACGTGCCCTTGGAGGTGGCCGGCTTCGCGCGGCCGATCTCGTCGAGCGCCGCGCCGTAGTTCTCGACCAGCTGCTTCTCCTCGAAGCTCGCCTTGCCGATGACCAGGTGCAGGTTGGCCTGCTTGTCGACGCGGAAGTTGACCTTGCCGCCCTTGATGTCGTTGACGGCCTTGGTGACGTCGGCGGTCACGGTGCCGGTCTTCGGGTTCGGCATCAGGCCGCGCGGGCCCAGGATGCGGGCGATCTTGCCGACCTTGCCCATCTGGTCCGGCGTCGCGACGGCGGCGTCGAAGTCCAGGAAGCCGCCCTGGATCTTCTCGATCAGGTCGTCGCCACCGACGACGTCGGCGCCGGCGGCCACGGCCTCAGCGGCCTTCTCGCCGACGGCGAAGACGATGACGCGGGCGGTCTTGCCGGTGCCGTGGGGCAGGTTGACCGTGCCGCGGACCATCTGGTCGGCCTTGCGGGGGTCGACGCCCAGGCGCAGCGCGACCTCGACGGTCGCGTCGTACTTGGTGACGCTGGTCTGCTTCGCGAGGCGGACGGCCTCGAGCGGGGTGTAGAGGTTGTCCGCGTCGACCTTCTCGGCGGCGGCGCGGTAGGCCTTGCTGCGCTTCATGCGTGGTGCTCCGTCTCTGCCGTGGTCGGCAGTCGTGGTCCGAACGGGCCCCGGGCGGTCCGGGGTCCTCCCACAGGGGTCGTACGAGCGGTCGACTAGTCCTTGACCGTGATGCCCATGGAGCGGGCGGTGCCGGCGATGATCAGCGCGGCGGCGTCGATGTCGTTGGCGTTGAGGTCGGCCAGCTTGGTCGTGGCGATCTCGCGGACCTGGGCCTGCGAGATGGTCGCGACCTTCTTGGTGTGCGGCGTGGGCGAGCCCTTGTCGACACCGGCGGCCTTGAGGATCAGGCGCGCGGCCGGCGGGGTCTTGGTGATGAAGGTGAACGAGCGGTCCTCGAACACCGAGATCTCGACCGGCACGATGTCACCGCGCTGCGACTCGGTCGCGGCGTTGTACTGCTTGCAGAACTCCATGATGTTGACGCCGTGCTGGCCGAGGGCCGGGCCGACGGGGGGCGCGGGGGTGGCCGCACCGGCCTTGATCTGGAGCTTGATGACGCCGGAAAGCTTCTTCTTGGGGGGCATGGTCTTCAGTCTCTGAGTAGGAGCGAAAGGAGGGAGTCTAGCGGTCGCTAGAGCTTGGCGACCTGGTTGAACGAGAGCTCGACCGGCGTCTCGCGGCCGAAGATCGACACGAGGACCTTGAGCTTCTGGCTGTCGAGGCTGATCTCGTTGATCGTGGCCGGCAGCGTGGCGAACGGGCCGTCGGTCACGGTGATGGACTCGCCGACCTCGAAGTCGACCGCCTTCTGGGCCACGACCACCTTCTGCTTCGGGGCGGCCAGCTGCTTGACGACCTCGTCGATCGACAGCGGGGTCGGACGAGAGGTCTGGCCCACGAAACCGGTGACGCCCGGGGTGTTGCGAACCGCCGACCACGACTCGTCGGTCAGGTCCATGCGGACGAACAGGTAGCCGGGAAGCTTCTTGCGGATGACCTGCTGGCGCTTGCCCCCCTTGATCTCGGTGACCTCTTCGGTCGGGACCTCGATCTGGAAGATGTAGTCCTCCATGTTGAGGGAGGAGATGCGCGACTCGAGGTTGGTCTTCACCTTGTTCTCGTAGCCGGCGTAGGAGTGCACGACATACCAATCCCCGGGCAAATAGCGCAGGGCATCGCGCATTTCGTCCGCGGGATCAACGGGTCCAGCCTCG
>JBKJQQ010000252.1:0-19239 GCA_046593875.1 Mycobacteriales bacterium
ACCATCACCGTCGACACCCAGGGCGGGTCCGCCGGCGGCATCACGCAGCTCGCCGCCGGCCAGATCGACATCGCGATGAGCAGCAAGCCCCTCGCCGACGCCGATCGTCAGGCCGCACCCGACGTCGACTTCGTCGAGACGCTCATCGGCCAGGACGCCGTCGGCATCGTCGTCGACAAGGCCGTCCTCGACGGCGGTCTCAAGGGCGTCACGAAGGCCCAGCTCCAGCAGCTGTTCGAGGGGAAGGTCGCCAACTGGAAGCAGCTCGGCGGCCCCGACCTCGAGGTCTTCGTCTACGACAAGGAGCCCGGCCGCGGGACGCGCGAGGTGCTGGACAAGTACTTGTACGGCAAGGGCGTGCTGGCCCCTCCGCCGCCCAACAGCCCGCGCTACGCCATCGTGGGCGGCAACGAGGAGACCCGCACCAAGCTGCTGTCCACCCCCGGCTCGGTGGCCCCGCTGTCCTCGGCCTTCGTCGCTGACCAGCCGAAGCTCGGGCTGCTCGCGGTGGAAGGCATCGTGCCAACCTCGCAGACGATCGCCGACAAGACCTATGCGCTGAGCCGGCCGCTGTTCCTGGTCACGAACGGTCCGGCCAAGGGCGCCGCGAAGGAGTTCGTCGACTACGTGCTCTCGCCCATGGGCCAGCCCCTGCTGACCAGGCACGGCTACCTGACGATCGCCGAGCTCAAGGCGTAGTCGTCGCATGACGGCCAGCACCGCCGCGGCGTCGGTCCCAGACGCCCGCCGTCCGCGCGGTCCCGCCTGGGTGCCGGCCCTGACCGCCGGCGGCAGCGTCGTCGTGGCGCTCGGCGCCGTGCTCGTCGTCGGCTTCGTGGCGGCGGGCCTGGCCGCCGGCGACGTCGCGTGGGGCGAGCTGCTGACGACCCGGCTGTGGGACCCCCCGCGCGACACGTACGGCGTCACGGCGATGGTCTGGGGCACCGCGGTCGTCTGCATGGTCGCCCTGGGCCTGGCCGTCCCCGTCGGCTGGGCCGCGTCCATCGCCCTGACCGAGCAGCTGCCCACCCGGGTGGCCCGACCGCTGCGCACCGGGGTCGAGCTGCTCGCGGCCGTCCCCTCGATCGTCTACGGGCTCGTCGGCGTCGCCGTCGTGCGGCCCTTCGTCTCCACGGTCGGGGACGTCCCCGGCGGCGACAGCCTGCTGGCTGCCGGGCTCGTGCTCTCGGTGATGGTGCTGCCCACCGTCGTGGCGGTCAGCGTGGACGCCCTCACCGCCGTCCCGGACAGCGTGCGCGAGGCCGCCCGCGCGCTCGGCCTCACCCGTCGGGAGGTCGTCCGCTCGGCGGTCCTGCCGCTCGCCCGGCCCGGGATGCGGGCCGCCGTGCTGCTGGGCCTGGCCCGCGCGCTGGGCGAGACCATCGCGGTCTTCCTCGTCATCGGACGCGCCGACGGCCGCCTGCCCGATCCGGGTGCGGCGCTGCAGTCGCTGCTGTCCCCCGGTCAGACCCTCACGACCAAGCTGGGCGGACCGGAGCCGGTGCTGGCGGCAGCGACGGGGCAGCACCGCGCCGCGCTGTCGGCCGTCGCCCTCCTGCTGCTCCTGACCGTCGTGGCGGCGACGCTGGCCGGCAGCCGACGGGGCCGGGTGCGGGGCGCGCGGACGCTTCAGCAGGCCGGGCGCGCCCGCCGGACGCACGACCGGGCCGCGACCGCGCTGCGCTACGCCTGCGTCGCCGTGCCCCTGCTGCTGCTGGCAGGCATCGCCGCCCTGCTGCTCGACCGGGGCGGGGCGGCGCTGTCCCCGTCGTTCTGGCTGACCCCGGCCAGCGGTGCGAGCACCGGCGGGGTGCGCGGCCAGATCAGCGGCACGGTCCTGCTGGTGGTGGCGGCCGCCGTCGTGTCCCTGCCCGCCGGGCTCGGCCTCGGCCTGCTGCTCGGCGAGTACGCCGGCCCGCGGACCACCCGGGCGCTGCGCACGGCGACGCTGACCCTGGGCGGTGTGCCGACGATCCTGCTCGGGCTGGCCGGCTACGCGTTCTTCTCGACCTACCTGGGCTGGGGGAAGTCCTGGCTGGCAGGCGCTCTGGTCCTGGCGGTCGTCGCCACGCCCGTGGTCGCACTGACCACCGCCGCCCGCATGGACGCCCTGCCGGCGGCTCGCCGCGAGGCGGCTCTCGCCCTCGGGCTGCGGCGCAGCCAGCTCGTGCGCTCGGTGCTGCTGCCCCACGCCCGCCCCGCGGTGCTCACCGGTCTGCTGCTGGGCCTGGCGCGCGCCGCCGGCGAGACTGCCCCCCTGCTGTTCACCGCCACCGTCTTCGCGGGCGCGGCGAGCCTGCCCTCCGGGATCGTCCAGCAGCCCGTGCAGGCGCTGCCCACGCACGTGTTCACGCTCGCGCAGGACGCCGCCGACCCGGCGGCCCTGGCCGCGGCGTGGGGCAGTGCGGTCGTCCTGGTCGTCCTGACCGGGCTGCTGCTGCTGGCCGCCGTCCCCGCCCGTCGACGGCTGGAGGCCGCGTCATGACCACCCTCACCACCGGGCTGTCCGGCACCGCCGTGCGCGCCGGCGACGTCGTCGTCCGCAGCCGGGACCGGGTCCTCGTCGGCCCGGTCTCCTTCACCGCTCCCTACGGCACCACCGTCGGCCTGATCGGCCCGTCCGGCTCCGGGAAGTCGACCCTGCTGCGGGCCCTGGTCGGGCTGCTACCCGAGGGACTGACCGTGGAGGGCGAGCTGCGCGTCCTGGGGCGCCACCGGGGAGGCAGCGGCGCACTGGCCGACCTGCGGGCCCAGGCCGGCCTGGTCGGGCAGTCACCGGTCGTCTTCCCGGGCAGCGTGCTCGACAACGCCCTGTTCGGGCTGCGGCACGTCGTCCGAGCCCCCCGGGCCGCCCTGCGCGCGCGCGCCGTCGCCGCCCTCGAGGAGGCCGGTCTGTGGCCGGAGGTGCGCGACCGGCTCGACGCACCTGCCGAGCAGCTGTCGGTCGGCCAGCGCCAGCGGCTGTGCCTGGCCCGCGCGCTCGCGCTGGACCCCGCGCTGCTGCTCCTGGACGAGCCGACCAGCGCCCTGGACGCCGGCTCGCGGAAGGTGGTCGAGGCGTCCGTGCAGGGGCTGCGGGGACGCCGCACGGTGCTGCTGGTGAGCCACGACCCGGCGCAGGTGGCGCGGCTGTGCGACACCGTGGTCGACCTCGCGCCCTAGCGGCGGCCGGGCTCAGGCGGGCGCGAGCGCGTCCAGCTCCACGTCGAGCGCGTTGAAGACCTCGGCGACCTGCTCCCAGCCGACCCGCAGCAGGAAGGTCGGGTTGCGGCCGTAGCTCTTCATCCCCAGGACGAAGAAGCGCGGCTCGGGGTTGCGCAGCGCGTCGACGCCGAGCGCCGGCTGGGCCAGGCAGTCGGCCGCGCCGCCCGCCATCAGGCTGCCCGCCAGCGCCATCGGCCCCTCCGTGGCGTAGCACTCGTGCACCTGGAGCTGGCGGTAGAGCGCGGCGTCCGGGGCGCCCCCGGTCATCGCGACGACCTCGTCGACGACCCGCTCCTGGCGCCCGCCGTCCCGGTCCCTCAGGACCACCCGCACCCGGTCGCCGTCCTGTGCGAGCGCGTCGACGACCACCCCGGAGAGCAGCTCGACCGGCCCGGCGGTGAGCGCCCGGGACGACGCGACCAGCGCGACCCGGTCGGGCAGCGGGTCGTCCGCGACGGCGCCCCAGGCCGGTCGCTGTGCGCGGACCGCCCAGGTGATCTCCGCACCCACGGCAGCCAGGTCACGGGCCACGGTCTGCGCGCTGTTGCCGGCGCCGACGAGCAGCACCCGTCGCCCGGCCCACCGCTGCGGGTCGCGGTGCACGTCGGGCAGCTGTCGCACGACCCGGTCGCCGAGGGCGCGCTCGCCCGGCGCCGGGATCCCGCCGTCACCCAGGGGTGAGGGGTTGCCCCAGCTGCCGGTGCAGTCCAGGACGACGTCGGCGGTCGCCACCTGCTCGGCGCCGTCCGGTCCGGTGAGCAGCAGGCGGAACGGCTGCCGCGCGCGACGGTCGGTGCCGATCTCCTCGCTCTTGAGCAGACCCTCGCGGGCGACGGCGTCCACCCGGTGACCCAGGCGCAGCCGGTCACCCAGGGCGGCGGCCGCCCGCTCCAGGACGTCTGCCAGCTCGTCCCCCGTCGGCGAGAGGTCACCGGTGGGTGCGTCACCCAGCAGGGCCCGCACGCGGGGCGAGAGGTCCATCGACCACGGCGTGAACAACCGGACGTGACCCCACGCCCGGACGTGGCCGGCCACGTGCGGGGCCGCCTCGTACACCGTCACGTCCCAGCCGCGCTCCTGCGCCGCGAACGCGGCCTCGAGACCGGTCGGACCGGCGCCCAGCACAGCGATGCGGGGGGTCATCTGGGCGGTCTCCTGACGTAGCGGGAAGGGTCTGCGAAAGGATGCCCCACGTGGACCGCGACGGCTGGATGACCCTGCTCGACCTCGACGAGGACGAGGTGCCGCGCCTGCTCGTGCTGGAGGGCACCTGGTGGCGCCAGAAGGCCCTCGACAGCCGCCTTCCGCTGCTCACCGACGTCCGCGAGCTGGGCATGCCCGACCTCTGGCACGGCTGGTACGGCGACATCCCGGTCGCCTACTGCCCGGCGTACGGGGCGCCGCGCGCGGTCGAGCCGGTGCACGTGCTCGGCACCATCGGCACCGCGAACGTGGTGCAGATCGGCTCCTGCGGCAGCCTGCAGCCGGAGATCCGCACCGGCGACATCGTGCTGTCCGAGCGGGCGCTGATCGGTGAGGGTGCGTCGCAGTACTACGGCGGTAAGGGCTACGCCGAGGCCAACCTCGGGCGGGTGACGCGCGCCTCGTCGCTGTTCGTCGCCCGCGACACCTACACCCACCGCGGGCCGACGGTCACGACCTCGGCGCTTCTGGCGCAGCCGCCAGCGCTGCTCGAGAAGTGGGCCAAGGCCGGGCACCTGGCCGTCGACATGGAGACCTCGGCGGTGTTCTCCGCGGCGCGGGCGTTCGGGATGCGCGCGGCGTCGCTGCTGTTCGTGTGGGACGAGCTGCCCGGCCGCTCCTGGACCGACTCCTTCACCAAGCAGGAGCAGGAGGCGCAGGCCGCCGCCGGTGCGGCCGTCTTCGAGGTCGCCCTCGAGATGGCCTGACCGGACGAAGATCGCCAGCGGGGTGGGGTCAGCCGGCGGCGTTCTGCAAGGGCTCGCCGCGGTGCCAGCGCTCCACGTCGGCGCAGATCAGGTCGCTGTGGTGCCGGACCACGTCGACCGCCGCGCCCGCCAGGTGCGGCGTGAGCAGCAGGTTCGGCGCGGTCAGCAGGGGGCTGTCGCGGGGCAGCGGCTCGGTGGCGAAGACGTCGAGCGCCGCGCCCCCGAGGTGGCCGCTGGTCAGCGCCTGCACGAGAGCGTCCTCGTCGACGATGCCGCCGCCGGCGGTGTTGATGAGCAGCGCGCCGGCCCGCATCTGCTGCAGCGCCGCCTCGTCGATCAGGCCCGTCGTGGCCGGTGAGCGCGGGCAGTGCAGCGAGACGACGTCGGAGCTCGCGAGCAGCTGCGCGAGCGCGACGCCCCCGGGGACCGCTGGGTCGGTGTAGCGCACGACCATGCCGAAGCCGTCGCGCGCGCGCTGCGCCACCCGCCGCCCGATCGCGCCGTAGCCGACCAGCCCGATGACCTGGCCCGGCAGCTCCCGGCCGCGGAAGTGCAGGTACGGCAGCTCGCCGTCGACGTCCCAGCCGCTGTCCCGCAGGTGCCGCTCCGCGGCGGCGATCCCGCGCGAGAGCGACAGCAGCGCGCCGAGCACGAAGTCGGCGACCGAGTCGGCGTTGCGCCCCGGCGTGAAGACGACCGGGATGCCGCGCGCCGCGCAGGCGTCGAGGTCGACGTTGACCGGTCCGCCGCGCGCTGTCGCCACGAGCTCCACGTCCGGCAGTGCGGCCAGCACCTCGGCGTCGATGACCTCGATCTCGGTGACCAGCAGCGCGCAGCCCGCCGCAGCCGCGATGAAGGCGTCGCGGTCCAGCGCCTGTCGTGTGGTGCCCCAGCCGGCCCGGACGACGTCGTAGCCGAGCGCCTGCAGGCGGGCCGCGCCGTCGTAGGTGAGCTCGGCGGTGACGAGCGCCCTCACGCGCCGCCCGTCGACCGCGAGCCGGCGAAGACGCACACGACGGCGAGCACGCCGACGGCCACCCCGGGCAGGAGCTGGTCCACGGCGAGCAGCACCACCATCGCGAGGAACAGCGCCACCGCGACGTAGAGGAAGGCGCGGCGGGGCTGGCGCAGGGGTGTGCTCATGCGGCGACCCTAGGCCTCGGGCAGGGCGGCACGCAGCGCCGCGTGCGCCGCGCACCAGCGCGCGTAGGCGTCGTCCCACCCGCGGGCGTCACCTGCGGGCAGCACCGCCACCGGCAGCCCCGGCAGGTGGGTGTGCGCGCCGACCGCCTTGCCGACCAGGGCCGCGCCCGCCGCGGCGGCAGCCGTCGTGCCCGTCGCGTGGTGGACGTCCCGTCCCAGCACCTCGGCGAGCAGCGCGGGCAGCCGCCCGTCGGCCGCCGCACCGCCGCACACGACGACGGCCGCGGGCCGTCGACCCAGGGCGCGGGCGAGGTCCTCGACGTTGCCGCGCACGGCGAAGGCGTGCGCCTCGAGCAGCGCGGCCTGCACGTCGGCGGCCGTCGTGTCGGCGCGCAGCCCGAGCAGCGAGGTCGGCGGCTTGACCTCCCAGGTCTCCTGCGACCAGTAGGGCGCGGCCGTCACGGCGACCAGCCCGTGCTCGCGGGCCGGGCCGGCGCTTCCGGCCAGCGCGGACCACCAGCCCGAGAAGGTGCCGGGGTAGCCGGCGTTGCCCTCCGCGGCCCACAGGTGCGGTGCCGCGTGCGTCGAGACCCACGGCCGGCCCAGCGGGTCGCGGACCGGCTCGGCCGTCGCCACCTGCACCGGGGTGGACGAGCCGGCGACGACGGTCACGACCCCGTCGCCGAGCCCGCCGACCCCCATCGCTGCGAGCTGGGTGTCACCGCAGCCGGTGACGACGGGCAGCGCCTCGGGCAGTCCCCAGCCGCGACCGAGCTCACCGACGAGCGTCCCCGCCTCGACGACCGGCGCGAGCAGGGAGAGGCCGATCCCGCTGTCCTGCAGCAGGTCTCGGGCCCAGGTGCGGCCCGCAACGTCGGCCATTCCACCCGCGCAGGCGTAGGAGACCTCGGTCGCCTGCACGCCGCACATCCGCCAGACGAGCCAGTCGTGCAGGAACAGCACGCGCGTCGTCGCCGCCCACCGGTCCGGCTCCTCGGCCCGGACGGCCAGCAGCTTGGGCAGCGTCAGCTCGGGGGCCGGCCAGTGACCGGTCAGTGCGTGCGTGCCCGCGAGCACGTCGGCGTACGGGCCGCCCCGCCGATCGCTGTTGAGCACGCCGTTGCCGAGCACCTCACCGGCCGCGCCCAGCAGCACGAAGCCCTGACGCAGGGTCGACACGGTGACGCCGAGCCAGTCCGCCTCGGGTGCAGCAGAGACGGCCTCGGTCAGCACGCTCCGGCAGGCGGCCTCCCAGACCGCCGGGTCCAGCTCGACCCGGTGCGGCGCCGGCCTGACTGCCGGCAACGAGCGCACCGCCTGGGCGTGCACCGTCCCGTCGAGGTCCGCGACCCAGGCCTTGACCGACGAGCCGCCGACGTCCAGGCCCGCGACGAGCTGCACGTCCTAGTGCCCGGCCTGCGCGGCGGCTTCCTTCGCGCGGATCGTCTCGAGGTAGGACGGCGGGCAGGCCGTGGTCGTGTCGCCGAGCTGCAGCATCGTGAGCGTCGCGCGGGCCGCCTCCTCGAGGTTGTTCGCCCGCTTCCACGCGAGGTCCACAGTGTCGGCGACGACGGAACAGCCGTGGTGGCCAAGGATCACGCAGTTGCAGCCGTCCGCGACGGCCTGCGCGCCGGCCTCGGCGAGCTCGGGCGTGCCGCTCTGGATGAACGGCGTCGAGCGCACCTCGCGCACGTAGTAGGCGTGGTCGATGGTCAGCAGCCTGATCGGGTGGCCGAGGGCGTCGAGCAGCACGGAGGTCTGCGGGTGCAGGTGCACGAGCGCGTTGGCGTCCGGACGCACGCGGTAGGTCGCCAGGTGCAGCGGCACCTCGCTGCTCGGCACCGGGTGCCCCCCGCGGACGGCGCCGTCCGCGATCGCGACGACGGAGAACTGCTCCGGCGTCAGCTCGTCCAGCGCGCTGCCGGAGCAGGTGACGACGCACTCGTCGGCGCCGGGTAGGCGGGCCGACAGGTTGCCGCCGGAGCCGATGACGAGCCCCGCCGAGACGGCCTTGCGGCCGACGCCGATGAGCTGGGCGACGAGCTGGTCGTGCATCAGGAGGACTCGCGCATCAGCTGCAGCGTGGCCTCGCGGACCGGTCCGGTCTGCGCCTGCACGAGGTGGAAGACCGCCTCGCGGACCAGCCGCTGCGGCGCCGCCCCGGCGGCCATGGCCGAGCCACCGGTCGCCGCGACCAGGGCGGTGGCCGTGCGGACCACGAGCTCCAGCGACGCCGCTCGTACTTCCAGCCGGTCCGAGATCTGCTCCTGCGCCGGCACGTCGTCGAGCAGCGTGTACGCCACCTTGCGCAGCCGGTCGCCCTCACGACCGAGCTGCTGGGCGAGCGCCGCCGCGGTGCCGTCGTCGCGCTCGGACGCGGTCTCGGCGAGCCGCCGCACGATCTCGCGCTGCAGCCCGAAGGTGTGCGGGTTCGGGTTGGCGGTCTTGGCCGTGTCGACCGCCAGCCAGTCCCCGAGCGGCACCACCACAGCGACGTCCTCGTCGCGGACGAGGTAGCCGGTCAGGTCGAGCGTCACGGTCACGGTGGCCTGCATCGCCGCCAGCTCCATCGGTGCGGAGGCGGTCAGCCCGCCGCCGTCGCGCGCCGGCACCATCGCCAGCACGACGTCGCGGTCGACGGTCACCGCGGCGAGCAGGACGACGTCGCAGATCCCCCAGCTGGTCATCCAGCCGACGTGACCGTCGAGCTGCCACCCGACGTCGACGCGCGTCGCCGTGACCGCGGGCGGTCCGGGGCGGCGCAGCTGCGCGACGGCGACGCCGGACAGCAGCGTCCCGGTGCACAGGCCGGGCAGCAGCCGGTCCTTGAGCGCCTCGTTCGTGCTCGCCGCCACGGTGGCCAGCGGCATCGCGTGCTGGGTCGCCACGAACCACGTCGCACCGCACGCCCCGGCGAGCAGCTCGGTCACCTCGCGGACGACGTGCGCCGGCGCCCCGCCCCCGCCGTACGCCGGCGGGCCGGCCAGGCCGAGCAGCCCGGCGGCCCCCCACGCGTCGAGGTGCGAGCGCGGCACGACGCTGCGGTCGACCTGCGCGGCGGCGGGGCGGATCAGCTCGTCGGCCAGCGAGCGGGCCAGCTCCACCGGCGGGGTCCTGGTCGCGGTGGTCACCGTCCGAGCCTAGTTTCTAGGCCCCCACGGCGCTGAACCCGCCGTCGACGTAGACGACGGACCCGGTCGTCTTGGGAAACCAGTCCGACAGCAGCGCCACGCACGCCTTCGCGACCGGCTCCGCGTCGTCGACGTCCCAACCGAGCGGCGCGCGGGTGTCCCAGACGTCCTCGAAGGCGGCGAAGCCCGGCACGCTCTTCGCCGCCATCGTCCGGACAGGACCGGCGGCGACGAGATTCGCGCGGATGCCACGCGACCCGAGATCCCTTGCCAGGTAGCGGTTCGCAGACTCCAGGCCCGCCTTCGCAACACCCATCCAGTCGTAGGACGGCCAGGCGACGCGGGCGTCGAAGGTGAGCCCGACGTACGACGCGCCGTCGGCGAGGAGCGGACTGCACGCGTGCGCCAGCGCGGCGTAGGACCAGGTGGACACCTGCAGCGCGGTCCCGACGTCCTCCCAGGAGGTGCCGAGCAGGCCGCTGCCGAGCGCCGCCGCGGGCGCGAAGCCGATGGCGTGCACGACCCCGTCGAGACCGTCGACGTGCTCGCCCAGCCGCTCGGGGAGCGCGGCCAGATCCTGCTCCGACGACACGTCGAGCTGCACCACGGGCGGCGCCCCCGGGAGCCGCCTCGCGACGCGCTGCGTCAGCGACATCGGCCGCCCGAACGACGACAGGACGACGGTCGCACCCTGCTCCGCGGCGAGCCGCGCCGTCGCGAAGGCGATGCTCCGGTCGGTCAGGACGCCCGTGACGAGCAGCCGCTTGCCGTCGAGCAGCCCCACCTACGCGGCGTTGGTCTTCGTGAGGATGACGTCGACGAAGGCGCCGATCGTCTTCACGTCGGTCAGCTCCTCCTCGGGCAGCTCGATGCCGAGGGTGTCCTCGAGCTCCATCGTGAACTCCACGAGCGACAGGGAGTCGACCTGCAGGTCGTCGACGAACGACTTGTCCTCCTGCACCTGGTCGGCCTCGACCTCGAGCATCTCGACGGCCTTGTCCCGCAGGACCTGCAACACCTCAGCGCGCTCCATGGCTGCGCAACCTAGTCGAGCTGCGCGAGGTCAGCCGGGGTCGCGACCGAGAACGCCCGCACATCAGGCAAGGTCCGCTTGACCAGGCCGGTCAGGACGCCGCCGGGACCGAGCTCGACCACGCGGTCGACACCGAGCGCCGGCAGCGCCTCCAGCACCTGACGCCACCGCACCGGGGCGGTCAGCTGACGCGACAGGACGGCCGCCGGGTCCTCGTCGTACGCCGCTGCTGTCACACCGGACAGGACGGCCACGGCGGGTACGGCGTACGTCGCCTCGCGCAGCGCCACGTCGAGGCCGGCCCGGGCCGGCTCCATGAGCGGGGTGTGGAAAGCGCCGCCCACCGGCAGCGCGAGCACACGACGCGCGCCCGCGGCCTTCAGCGCTACGCCGCCGGCAGCGACCCCCTCGACCGTGCCGGAGACGACGACGTGGGAGGGCGCGTTGTAGTTCGCCGGCCAGACGTCCTCGACGCCCTCCAGCGCGGCGACGACGGCCTCGTCGTCCAGGCCGAGCACGGCGGCCATCGTGCCGGGGCGGGTGTCGGCGGCGGCCTGCATGGCCTCGCCGCGCGCTGCGACGAGCATCAGTCCGTCGTCACAGGTGAGGACTCCGCTGGCCACCAGCGCGGTGAACTCCCCCAGCGAGTGCCCAGCGACGACGCTGACGTCGGGCAGGTCGTGCAGCATCTCCCAGACCAGCAGCGACACCAGGAACGTCGCCACCTGCGCCTCGCGGGTGGCCCGCAGCGCCTCGGCGTCGGCGTGCAGCAGCAGGTGCGCCATGTCGCGCCCGAGCAGGTCCGAGGCCTCCTCGACCAGCGACCAGCACGCGACGCCCTCCCACGGCGCCCCCATGCCGGGGCGCTGCGACCCCTGGCCGGGGAACACGAACGCGGTGCTCACGGGGTGATCCTGCCAGTGCCACGACCTAGGCTCGGTCCTCGTGACGCTGTCCCACGATCTGGCCGACGACCTGTCCGCGCGACTGCTGGCGCTGTCGGCCGAGCAGCTGTCGGTGAGCCCCGCCGAGCTGACGACGGACGCGCTGCTCAGCGACGACCTCGGCATCGACAGCCTGGCCGCCATCGAGTGGGGCATGACGATCGAGGACGCCTTCGGGATCGCGCTGCCCGAGGACGCGTGGGAGCACGTCAAGACCTACGGCAGCGTCGACGAGCTCGTCCGTCGGCTCGCCGGTGCCGCGACCGGGCAGGCCTGAGTGCGCGCCGCTCCCGCACCCCGCCGCGTGGTCGTCACCGGCATCGGCGTCGTGTCCCCCGCCGGGGTCGGTCTCGACGCGTTCTGGACGGGGCTGCAGACCCCGCCGCCGAACCGACGAGAGCGGACCGTCGAGGACTTCGACGTGTCGATCTGGCTGTCCGGCAAGGAGGCGCGCCACCTCGACCGGTTCACCCACTTCGCCGTGGCCGCAGCGCAGATGGCCTTGGACGACTGCGGTGACGTGCCGGACGTGGACCCCACCCGGGTGGGCGTGCAGCTCGGCACCGGCATCGGCGGCGTCGGCACCCTCGAGACCCAGGTCGGGGTCCTCGCAGCCCGTGGGCCCGGCCGCGTCTCGCCCTTCACGATCCCGATGGTCATGCCCAACGCCGGCGCCGCCGCGGTCTCGCTCCGCTACGGCTTCCAGGGGCCGTCCGAGACGCTGACGACGGCCTGCGCCGCGGGCACGCATTCAGTGTCGGCGGGCGCGCGGATGGTGGCCGACGGGCGCTGCGACGTGGTCCTGGCCGGCGGCGCCGAGTCGTCCATGACCCCCACCACCGTCGCGGCCTTCACGGTCATGACCGCGCTGTCCAAGACGGGGCTGTCCCGGCCCTTCGACGTCGGGCGCGACGGCTTCTGCATCGCCGAGGGCGCGGCGGTCCTCGTGCTCGAGGAGCGGTCCGTCGCGCTGGCCCGCGGCGCGCGCGTCTACGGCGAGGTGCTCGGCGCCGCCTCCACGTGCGACGCGCACCACATCACGGCTCCGTCCCCCGGCGGCCGCGGGGCAGCGGCCTGCATGCGCCTCGCCCTCGCGGACGCCGAGCTCACTCCCGCCGACATCCGCGCGGTGAACGCGCACGGGACCTCTACGCCTTTGAACGACGCCGCGGAGGCCATGGCTGTGACGACCGTGTTCGGATCGGGCGCCGTCCCGGTGTCGAGCATCAAGGGCGTCACCGGCCACGGCCTCGGCGCCGCCGGCGCTCTGGAGGCGGCCAGCGTGCTGCTGTCCTTCGTGCACCGCGAGCTGCCGCCGACGATGGGCACGACCGTGGTCGACCCCGCCCTGGAGGTCGACGTCGTGCTCGAGCCGCGCGCCTGGGAGCCGGGTCCGACGATCAGCAACTCGTTCGGCTTCGGCGGCCACAACGGCTCGCTCGTGCTGGGCCCCGGATGAGCCTCGAGGATGACCTCGCGCTGGCGCACGAGCTGGCCGACGCCGCGGACGTGATCACGCTGGACCGTTTCGGCGCGCTCGACCTGGTCGTCGAGAGCAAGCCGGACCTCACTCCCGTCAGTGACGCGGATATGGCTGTGGAGCAGGCACTCCGGAGCCTGCTGGCGTCGCGCCGTCCCGACGACGCGGTGCTCGGCGAGGAGGACGGTGAGACTGGCACCGGCCCGCGCCGCTGGGTCGTCGACCCGATCGACGGGACCAAGAACTTCGTGCGCGGGGTGCCCGTCTGGGCCTCGCTCATCGCCCTGCAGGAGGACGGCGTCGTCACCGTCGGCGTCGTCAGCGCACCGGCGCTGGGCCGGCGCTGGTGGGCCGCCCGCGGGCTCGGTGCCTTCGCCGGCGGCTCCCTCGCATCGTCGCGCCGCTTGCAGGTGAGTGCGGTCGCGTCGCTCTCCGACGCCTCGGTGGCGTACTCCTCGCTCACCGGCTGGGAGGCGCAGGGACGGCTGCCCGGCCTGCTGCAGCTGTCCCGGGACGTGTGGCGGACGCGGGCCTACGGCGACTTCTGGTCGCACGTCCTGGTGGCCGAGGGGGCGGTCGACGCGAGCTTCGAGCCCGAGGTCTCGCTCTGGGACCTGGCGCCGCTGCAGGTCCTCGTCGAGGAGGCGGGCGGGCGCTTCACCGACCTGGCCGGTGCGGCGCGCGCCGACGGCGGCAGCGTCGTCTGCAGCAACGGCCTGCTGCATGACGAGGTGCTGGCGGCGCTGAGTCCCTGAGTGCTCGCAGGTTCCGACCTCCACGGTCGGCTTCCGCTCAGCTCGTTGACCGCCCCGACCGCCTCGACCGCCTCGACCGCCTCGAAGTGCTGTCCGGTCATGGCGATGCACGCTGATCCGACATTCGCGACCCTGTTTCCACAGCGAAAAGCACTGTGCACAGGTGGATCTCGTCGTCCAGAACTGTCGGACACTGAGCCTAGGGTTCTTGCATGGAAGCGGACCTGCGAGCGGCGATGGACACGTTGGTGTCCACCGACCTCAGCGCACTGTCGGCCGCGCAGCTGCAGGAGCTCTACGCGGCGGTGACGCCTCAGTCGCAACGTCTGATCGGCTTCAGCGGCTCCGTGCTCGCCGAGCTGCAGGGCCGCACCGGCGGGCTGCTGCAGACCGACGAGGGGAAGCCCCGGCCGCTGCCGGGTTGGGCAGCGGAGGTGTCGGGTGACTGCGCCTCCGCGGCCGGCCGCGCCGTGCGCCTCGCTTCCTTGCTGCAGAACGGCCTGCCGCGGGTGGCGCAGGCAGTGCTCGACGGTCGGGTGCCGCACGTGCGAGCAGTCGTGCTCACCCGGCTCGTGGGCCGGATCGACCCCCACGCCCTGGCCGAGGCCGAGCCGGACCTGCTCGTCACCGCGCAGATGATGGACCCGCAGCAGCTGGCCGACTACGTCCGGCACCTGCTGGCCACCTGGGTCGAGCCGGCGCTCGAGGACGCCGAGGCTGCGGCGGAGGCCGCGCGCTACCTCAAGACCCGGCGCCAAGCCGATGGCAGCGTGTGGGGGAGCTTCCTGCTGCCGAGCGGCGATGCCGAGAGTGTCCTCACCACACTGGAACCCCTGGCCCGCAAGGCCGGGGACGAGGACACGCGCTCGGCTGCACAGCGGCGCGCTGATGCGCTGGTCGAGACCTGCCAGCAGGTCCTGCGGTTCGGCGAGCTGCCGGAGGCTGGCGGTTTCCGGCCGCAGCTCAGCTACGTCCTGCCCGCGGACTGGGCGGCACGGCAGGCGGGCGAGCAGGACTGCGCCGACTGCCAACGGTGCCCTGCGCACGCGCCGTCCTCTTTCGCCGACCTCGTTGCGGCCGGCATCCCTGCTCAGGCACGGACCGGTGCCGAGGCCGGTGCCGGTGCCGAGGCCGGTGCCGCCCGCCCGCCGGTTGCGCCGGCGACACACGCCTGCGCGGTCGCCGCGTGGACTGGGCCGCAGACTCGCGGCCGCATCGAGACCATGCTCTGTGACGCGCGGATCACCCGCGTCCTGCTCGACGGGATGGGCCAGGTCCAAGGACTGCAGCCACTACGCGACAGCGTCACGAAAGCTCAGCGGCGCGCGCTTGCTGCGCGCGACGGGGGGTGCGCTGTCCGAGGCTGCTCCCGGCCGCCAGCCTTCTGCGACGCCCACCACCTGGTGCACCGCGAGGACGGCGGGGATTCGACGGTGCACAACCTGGTCCTGCTGTGCCGGCGACACCACGTCCTGTGGCACCTGGGGAAGATCACCCTGCACCACCTGCACGTCCCATGGATCCACGGGCGGACAGGACCGCTCTCACCACCGGCCGCATGGGGACCACCCCCTCGCCGCGGCCACGCTCCGTCGCTCCCCCTCGTCCACGGATGACGCCCGGCCAGCGCCGCAACGGATCGGGCCCCTCATGCGGGGGCGCCGCGCGCGAATCTGGTGCGACGACGTTGCGGCCGTGGGTGTCCCACGGTGCATGCTGTTCTCCGCTGCGGGAGGTCTCGGGCACCTCCATCCGCTGCTGCCACCCGCTGCTGCCGCTGGCGGAGGAGGCCGTGCTCGCCGGACACGACGTGCTCGTGACGGGCGCGTCGTCGCTGATGCCACCCGGCTCATCGAGCTTGGTCTGGGCAGAACGCTCGCCGCCGACACGGCCACGCCGGACCAGATCACCCTCGAAATCGAGGACGTGCTGGCGTCGCACGCGATGCGCAAGGAGCTCGCTGCCGTGCGCCGTGAACGTGAAGCGCTGCCAGGCCCGGAGTACGCCGTGGGGGCGATCGAGCACGTGGTGGAGCGCTGAGGGCTACCGCAGACCCAGGCCGCCGTCCACGACGACGACCTCGCCGGTGACGTAGGTCGACCGGACCAGGCCCATGACGACGTCGGCCACGTCGGCGGGCGTGGCCGAACGGCGCATCGGGGCCTGCGCGTGCACGAACTCCCGGACGACGTCCCAGTCGGCGGTCCACGGCGTGTCGACCAGCCCGGGCGCGACGGCGTTGACGCGCACGTCCGGGCCCAGCGTCGCGGCCAGCAGCCGCGTCGTGTGGTTGAGCGCCGCCTTGCTGGCGGCGTACGGGATGGAGCTGCCGACGGGGCGGACGCCGGCCAGGCTGGTCACGTTGACGACGCAGCCGGGGGCGGCCGCCCGCAGCGCCTGCTCGGCCGCCGTCACGAGCACGAACGGCGCGATGACATTCACGTCGTAGAGGTGCCGCCACACCTCGGGCGTCGCCGCGGCGAGGTCGCCGTGCGGGATCACCTCCGTGGTCCCGGCGTTGTTGACGAGCACATCGAGCCGGCCGTGCTCGGCCACGACGTCCTCCACCAGCCGACGCGCCGCCGAGGGGTCGCCGACGTCGGCCTGCCGGTAGCTGCCGCCCACCTCGGCAGCGACGGCCTGCCCCGCCTCGACCGACACGCGGGAGTTCACGACGACCGAGAAGCCGTCCGCAGCCAGCCGTCGCGCCACCTCCGCCCCGATGCCGGAGGACGAGCCGGTGACGAGGGCGACGCGGGAGGTCATGGCGCAGGACGGTACGCAGCAGGATGGGCGGTGTGCGCCCCCGTCCGCTCGTGCTCGCCGTCATCGCGCTGCAGGTCGGGCTGCCGCTGACGATGCTCGTGGCGAGGTGGACCGACGAGGGCACCCGCGCGGTCACCGAGCGTCTGGCGTCCTGGCAGATGTACAGCTCGATCCCGGCCGCCCGCTACACCGGTCGCGACGTCGCCGGGCGCGAGCGCCGGCTCGACACCAGCGACCTGCCCCCGGTCGTCCGCGCCGTCGACGTCGGCCGGACCGTGCCCGACCGGCTGTGCGCCCGGCACCCCGACCTCGTGGCCGTACGACGGAACGGTCCCGATGCCGGGACCTTCCGGTGCTGAGCGCCCCCCGGGTCCTCGGGGCGCTGGTGCTGCTGAAGGCCGTCGACGTCTCGTTCCGCGGACCGGGCAACCTCGGTCTGGTCGCGCTGGCCGCCGTCGTCGCAGGCGGTCTGCTGCTGCTGCGCGAGCGGGACCTCGGCTGGCCGCTCGTCCTCGCCGGCGGGCTGGGGCTGCTCGCCGATGCGCCGCTCGAGCTGCGGCGCCAGCACCTGGTGCTGCTGGTCGGCATCGCCCTGGTGGCGACCCTGACCCGGGACGACGGCGAGCGGCTGCTGCTCTGGCGGACCCAGCTCAGCGCGCTCTACGGGATCGCGGCCGTGGCCAAGCTCAACGAGGCCTTTCTCAGCGGGACGGTGCTCGCGGAGGCGGTCCGCTTCCCCCTGCCGCTCCCTGTCCTGGTGGTGCTGGGCGTGGCGCTGATCACCGGCGAAGCGCTGCTGGCCGTGACGCCGTGGGTCCCCCGGCTGCGGACGGGGGGCACCGCCGTGGCCGCCGTCCTGCACGGCACCGCGCTGCTGGCGGTGGCCGGCGGTGCGCTGGTCAGCCTGCGGCTGCTGGTCTTCGGTGGCGCCGCGGTGCTGCTGCACGCGGTGTCGGCGGGGCTGGTGCCGCTCAGGCGGTCTGCGCCGTCCCGTCCCTGAGGTCGACCACCACGGGCTCCACGGCCCGGGCGGCGAACGCCCAGACGAGCTCCTCGCGCAGCGCGGCGAGATCGGCCCGCAGCCCGGCGATCTCGGTGCGCGCCTCGGACAGCGCGGTCTCGGCGCGCGAAGCCCGCAGCTCTGCGGTCACGGCAGCGGCGGAGGCGGCGGCGGCCCGTACGAGGGCCGCGCTGGACGCGGCGGCGCTCAGGTCGGCCAGCGACCGGAGCCGGGCCACCTCGCGCTCCAGCGCGAGGACGCGCCGGCGTCGCCGCGGCCACACGCGGGACAGGAGCCCGGACCGTCGCACGTGCCGCCCTCTGGCCATGCCCCGAAGGTAGGGACTGGCAGGCGCGGCGTCCGGCTGCCACGCCGCGCAACTAGCGTCAAGACATGACCGACGAGCAGCGCCGCCGCCGGCTGCTCGGGGTGGGGCTGGCGCTGATCAGCGCTGCCTCCTTCGGCGTCATGCCGGTGCTGACCAAGGTCGTCTACGACGACGGCGCGGACCCCATCGGCGTGCTGGCCGTGCGGTTCGCGATCGCCGCCGCCGTCCTGCTGGCGCTCGCGAAGGTCCGCCGCGAGCCGCTGCCCACCGGGCGCCCGCGGACGATGCTGCTGGCCCTCGGCGGCATCGGCTACGTCGGCATGTCGCTCTGCTACTTCTTCGCCCTGGAGCGGATCTCCGCCGGCCTGACCAGCCTGCTCCTCTACTTCTACCCGGCGCTGGTGGTCGTCCTCGGCGCCCTGCTGATGCGGGACCGGCCGCGGCCGGTGGCCCTGGCCGCGGTGGCCGTCGCGACCGTCGGCACCGTCCTGACGATCGGCCCGGTGGGGGGCGGCCAGCGGCTGGGCATCGCCCTCGGGCTGGGCTCGGCCCTGGTCTACGCGACGTACATCCTGGTGAGCAGTCGGGTCCACGGCGTCGGGCCGTTCGCCATGTCGGCCACGGTGCTGCTCGCGGGCGCCGGGGTCATGGGCGTGCTGGCGCTGATCACCCGTCCTCAGCTGCCGAGCGAGACCGGCGCGTGGCTGGCGCTCGCAGGGGTCGCCCTGGTCGGCGGCGTCGTGGCAGTCACCGCGTTCTTCGCCGCACTCGCGTTACTGGGTCCGTCCGACACCGCCGTGATCAGCACGGTCGAGCCCGTCGTCAGCATCGGGGTCGCCGCGCTCGTCCTCGGCGAGCGGCTGGGGGCCGTGCAGGTCGCCGGCGGCGTCGTCGTGCTGCTGGCCGTCGTCGTGCTGGCCCGCCTGCGCCCGGTCGAGCAGGAGGCGGTGCCGGCATGAGCGAGGAGAAACCGCTCACCGCCCGGGACCTCGTGCGCAAGCGCGCCCGCGCCTACACCCAGGACCAGACCGGCCGGCACCACCACATCGGCGCGGCCCCGGAGCGACAGCCGATGCTCACCGAGGACGGCGCGACCCTGATCGGGACCAGCGCCGTGCAGCTGGCCAGCCGCACCGTCGCCCAGCTCGAGCAGCAGCGCGCGAGCATCGCGCGCGAGATGGCGCAGGCCGCTGCAGACCTCCGCTTCGAGGACGCCGCCCGGCTGCGGGACGACCTCGCGGCCGTGGACGCCGAGCTGGAACGGCGGACCTAGGCTCGGGAGATGCCCAGCCTGCTGCTGAACCGCCGCGACCTCGACTTCCTGCTGTACGAGTGGCTGGACGTCCTGAGCCTGACCCAGCGGGAGCGGCACGCCGACCACAGCCGGGAGACCTTCGACGACGTCCTGGACCTCGCCGAGCAGATCGGGACCGACCACTTCGCCCCGCACAACCGCAAGGCCGACGCCCACGAGCCCACCTTCGACGGCGAGAAGGTCACCCTCATCCCGGAGGTGGCCAAGGCGCTGGCCGTCTTCGCCGAGGC
>JBKJQQ010000030.1:0-6512 GCA_046593875.1 Mycobacteriales bacterium
CCCCAGACTGGGGACGGTGGCGCTGTGTCATATGCGCGCCTGGTTCTCGACCTGGATCGCGCCCAGGGCCGTGAACAGCTTCTTGATGAGGTAGTTCTCCTCGTTGTCCAGCGTGGCACCGCCGAGCGAGGCGAACCCCAGGGTGCGGTTGACCCGCTTGCCCTCGAACTCGCTCTGCCAGGTGCGCTCGCGGGTGTCGAGGACCCGGTCCACGATCATGTCCATGGCCTGCTCGAGCGGCAGGTCCTCCCACTCGGTGCCGTGCGCGCGCCGGTAGCGGACCGTCGTGACGCGGCGCGGCCCGTTCACGAACTGCTCGCTGGCGCTGCCCTTCGGGCACAGTCGGCCGCGCGAGACCGGCGAGTCGGGGTCGCCCTCGATCTGCACGACCTTGTCGTCCTTGACGTACGCGAGCTGGCCGCAGCCGACTGCGCAGTAGGGGCAGATCGTCTGGACGACGCGGTCCGCGGTGGCCGTCCGGGGTTGGAGCGCGGCCGTCCGCGGGGACTGCGCCGCGGCCCCACGACCGAGCGGGTCGTCGCCCGTGAGCTGCCGGTAGACGGGCCAGCCGAGCAGGACGTCCTTGAACCCCATGCACCACCTCCAGATCTGCGACGCCTACCCAACACCGTGCCCGCCACTCCTGCGCAGTGGATCAGTTGCCGTCGTTCTCCGTGAGGAAGCCGCGCACGCCCTGCTGGCGGTTGATGCAGGAGGCCAGCGCCGTCTCCTGCCGCTGGCTGATGTCGGCGATGTCGAAGCGCACCGTGAAGCGGCCCTGCACCCGCGGGTCGGGATTGCCCCGGTCCGCCACGACGGACACGCCGGGCAGGCTGCCGCAGGCCTGCTTGAGGCGGTCGCGGTCGGCCTGGTCGGCGTCCTGCGCCATGGTCACGACGAACACCCGCTGGTCGCCGGCGAACAGGTAGTTGGTGAAGGCCGGGTAGAGGATGCCGACCAGCGCCAGCGACAGGAAGACGACGACGACCGCGCGCGTGCGGCGCCGGCTGTCGCGCCACCACGGGACGGTCTGCTGCTCCACCCGACCAGTATCGGCGGGCCGTGCTGGGTCCGCCTCATGGGGCGCGCCTCACTAGGCTCGCCGTCATGGCCGAGCAGCCGCAGTGGCGCCAGCCGGATCCGGGGCTGCTGCGCCTGCGGCGCCGGCTGGTCCTGCTGCTCGTGTCCGCGCCCGGGCTGGTGGTCGCCCTCGCCCTGCTCGCCCTGGCTGGACCTGCTGAGGGTCTCGCCGCGCTGGTCGTCGCCGTCGTGCTCACCGGGCTGGTGCTGGTCGCGGTGGAGCGCCGCTGCGCCGCGTGGGGCTACCTGGAGCGGGAGGACGACCTGCTGGTCCGGCGCGGCGTGCTGGTCCGTCGCACGTCCGTCGTGCCGTACGGCCGGATGCAGTACGTCGACGTGACCGCCGGACCGCTGGCCCGTCGCTACGGCCTCGCGACCGTCACGCTGCACACGGCCGCCGCAGCCACGGACGCCTCCGTGCCGGGGCTGCTCGCCGCGGAGGCCTCGCGGCTGCGGGACCGGCTCGCCGCGCTCGGCGAAGCCCGCCAGGCAGGGGTGTGAAGGTCGAGGCTGTGAGCGAGCCCGCGTGGCTCCGCCTGCACCCGCTGACCCCGCTCCTGCGCGGAGGGCGCTTCGGTCTGCTGCTGCTGGCGATCGTCGGTCAGCAGGGCCTGCGCCAGGCCTCGCCACGGGCGGTGCTCGCCGTGCTCGGCGTCGGCGTCCCGCTGGGCGTGCTGTTCGGCTACGTGGCCTGGCGGGCGATGCGCTACCGGGTGACCGGCACCGAGCTGCAGGTCGACAGCGGCGTCCTGACCAAGCGCAGCCGCCGGGTGCCGCTGGCCCGGGTCCAGGCCGTCGACGTGGTCCGCCCCTTCTACGCGCGCCTGCTCGGGCTGGCCGAGCTCCGGCTCGAGGTCGTCGGCGGGTCGGGCGATGCCGAGGCCCCGCTGGCCTTCCTGTCCGAGGAGACCGCCCGTGCGCTGCGCACCCAGCTGCTGGACCTGTCCGCCGGTCGCAGCGCGCAGGACCCGGCGGTCGAGGAGGTCCCGGAGCGCGTGCTGGTCAGAGTGCCGACCGGGCCGCTGATCGGGTCGACCCTGCTCGGCCCGCCCCTGGTCACCGTCGTCCTGACGGTGCTGGCCCTGACCGTCGCCGCCGTCGTCGACCTGGCGGCGACCGGCCCGGTGCTGTTCGGGGCCGCGCCCCTGCTGTTCGGCGCCGCCTCCTTCGCCGTCCGGCGCGTCCTGGCGGAGTACGGCTTCACCGTCGCCGAGAGCGTGGACGGGCTGCGGCTGCGGCACGGTCTGCTGGACACCCGCAGCCAGACCATCCCGCCGGGTCGGGTGCAGGCGGTTCGGATCCGAGAACCGCTGCTGTGGCGCCCCTTCGGCTGGGTGCGCGTCGAGGTCGACGTCGCCGGCTACGGCGGGCGCGGGGAGGAGCAGGCGGCCACGGGAGCGCTGCTGCCGGTGGCGCCGCGGCAGCTGGCCACCGACCTGCTGGCGCGCGTCCTGGGCGGACCGCTGCCGGTGGCGACGCTGCCCGCTCCGCGCGCGGCCCGCTGGCGGGCACCGCTCCAGCACCGCCGGCTGCGCGTCGGCGTGGACGACCAGCACCTGGTCGCCACCTCGGGAGTGCTCACGACGACGACCGACGTGGCCCCCCTGGGCAAGGTGCAGAGCCTGCGCGTCACGCAGGGGCCGTACGAGCGCCGGCTCGGGCTGGCCAGCCTGCACGTCGACACGGCCGGTCGCCGGCTGCCCGGGGCCGTGGCCGCGCACCGCTCGCTCGCTGAAGCCGGGGCCCTGCTCGAGGACCTCGGGCAGCGGTCGCGCGCAGCCCGGCGGTAGCGTCCGGCGCCCGACCCCAGGAGGACCCGTGCAGCTCGCCGGCACCGTCGCGCTCGTCACCGGAGGGGCCAGCGGGCTCGGCCTCGCGGCCGCCACCGCCCTCACCGCGGCCGGCGCGTCCGTGGTGCTGGCGGACCTGCCCAGCAGCCCGGGCGAGCAGGCCGCGCAGGGCCTCGGCGACGCGGTCTTCGTGCCGACCGACGTCACGGACGAGCGCTCCGTGCAGGCCGCGGTCGACGCAGCTCTGGAGCTCGGCCCGCTCCGCGTCGCGGTGAGCTGCGCCGGCGTCGGTACGCCCGGACGCGTGCTCGGCAAGACCGGACCGCTCCCGCTGGACGCCTTCGCGCGCGTCGTCACGGTCAACCTGGTCGGCACCTTCAACGTCGTCCGGCTGGCCGCCGCGGCGATGGCGGCGACCGACGCCGTGGACGGCGAGCGCGGCGTCATCGTCAACACCGCGAGCGCGGCGGCGTACGACGGCCAGATCGGGCAGGCGGCGTACAGCGCCAGCAAGGGCGGCGTCGTCGGCATGACCCTGCCGCTCGCGCGCGACCTCGCGGACAAGCTCATCCGCGTCATGACGATCGCCCCCGGGCTGTTCGACACCCCGATGCTGCAGGGGTTGCCGGAGCCGGCCCGCCAGTCGCTGGCCGCGCAGGTGCCGATGCCGTCGCGGCTCGGCGACCCCGCGGAGTACGCCGCGCTGGTACGGCACATCTGCGAGAACCCGATGCTGAACGGCGAGGTCATCCGGCTCGACGGGGCGATCCGGATGGCCCCCCGCTAGGCCTCGCTCGCCTGGAGCAGCTCCTTGAGGTCGGCGCACAGGACGCGGTTGGCCTCGGCACAGGCCGGCGACACGTGGCCCAGCCCGAAGAAGCCGTGGATCAGCCCGTCGAAGCGGCGGGCCACGACGTGGACGCCGGCCTTCTCGAGCGCGGCGGCGTAGGCCTCGCCCTCGTCGCGCAGCGGGTCGTACTCCGCGGTCGCCACGACCGCCGGCGGGAGGCCGGTGAGGTCGGGTGCGCGCAGGACGGAGGCGTACGGGTCGCTCTTGTGCGCCGGGTCGATCATGTAGTGGTCGCGGAACCAGGCCATGTCGTCGGCGGTGAGGAAGTAGCCCTCGGCGTTCTCGACCCGGGACGGGTGGTCGTCGCTCTCGACGAAGTCGACCCCCGGGTAGAGCAGCAGCTGGGCCGCGAAGTCCACGCCCCTCGCGCCCGCGCCGAGGGTGACCGCGGCCGAGAGGTTGCCGCCTGCGCTGTCGCCGGCGACCGCGATCCGCGTGCCGTCGCCGCCGAGCTCGTCGACGTGCTCGACCGCCCAGAGCGCCGCCGCCAGGCAGTCCTCGAACCCGCCCGGGAAGGGCGTCTCCGGCGCGAGCCGGTAGGCCACGCTGAGCACCACGGCGTCGACGTCGCGGCACAGCAGTCGGGTCTGGTCGTCGTGGGTGTCGAGGTCGCCGATCACGAACCCGCCGCCGTGGAAGAACACGATCGTCGGGTGCGGCCCCGGCGTGCCCGGCCGGTAGACGCGGGCCGGCACCGGTCCGGCGGCGCCGGGCACGGTGCGGTCCTCGACGCCCCCCACCTGCGCCAGGTGGGCCGGGTCGCGCAGGTCGACGGTCATGAAGCGGAAGCCGGCGCGGGCCTGCTCGGGCGTGCCGTCCGACATCGGCGGAGCGCCACTGCTCTCCATCATCTGCAGGACCGAGGCGAGAGCGGGGTCGAGCGGCACGGGCGTCTCCTGGATGCGGTAGCGGGTGGTGTCGCGACGCTAACGGAGAGGCCACCGCACGTAGGCTCGACCCGTGCTCCGCCCCCCCTCGCGCGCCGCTCTGCTCCTGCCGGCGCTGCTGTCCACGAGCGTCCTGGCCGCCTGCGGCACCACCCCGGCCGCCGCCCCCGGGCAGGCGCCGGGGCAGGCCGCGCCGGCGGCGGCAGCGCCGTCGCCGACGTGCACGCCCGCGGCCCTGGAGAAGCGCGCGGCAGCGGTGCTCGTGGTCGGCATCCCCGGCGTGACGTCGGCCGACGAGCCGCTCGGCCGGTCGCTGGTCGACATGGGGGTCGGCGGCCTGTTCCTGTCCGAGCCCAACGTCGAGTCGGCCGAGCAGGTCACCGCGCTCGTGTCCGGCCTGCGGGCCCGCGCCGGCCGCCCGCTGCTGATCTCGACCGACGAGGAGTCAGGGCGCGTCGCCGTCACCCGCGAGATCGTCGGCTCGGGTCCCTCGCCGCGGCGGCTGGCCCGGCAGAGCACGCCCGCGCAGGTGCGCGACTACGCCAAGGGCGTCGGCACGCGGCTGAAGGAGGTCGGGATCGACCTCGACCTCGCGCCGCTGCTCGACCTCGACGCCGGTCCGTCCCGCGGGATCGTCGGCGACCGCTCCTTCAGCGCCGACCCCGCGGTCGCGGCGGAGTACGGCCTGGCCTTCTCGGCCGGTCTGCTCGACGCGGGCGTCACCCCCACGGTGAAGCACTTCCCCGGCCAGGGCCGGTCCACGACCGACACGCACGCCGAGGCGGCCGTCGTCGACGCGACCGTCGAGGACCTCCGCTCCACCGACCTGCTGCCCTTCCAGCGGGCGATCGACGCCGGTGCCCCCGTCGTCATGCTCAACCACCTCGGCTACAGCGCTCTGGACGGGGACCTGCCGGCGACCCTGTCGCCGAAGGCCTACGCGCTGCTGCGCAAGATGGGCTTCGAGGGCGTGGCCATGACCGACAGCCTCGGCATGGGCGCGGTCAACCTGCGATGGGACTTCCCGGAGGCAGCGGTGCGCGCCATCGAGGCCGGCGCCGACGCGGCCCTGGCAACCGACGGCAACCAGGCGGTGCGCATGCGCGACGCCCTGGTCGAGGCGGTCCGCAGCGGGCGCCTGCCGGAGGCCCGGCTCGACCAGGCCGCGGCGCGGGTGACCGCCCTGGCCGGCGGTGACGCGCAGGCGCTGACCTGCCTCGCGCCGAAGGTGCCGACGCTGACCGTCCCCGCCCCGTAGGCGTGGCGCGCGTCGCGGTCCTGCTGCGCGGCGTCAACGTCGGGGGGCACAACCGCATCGCCATGGCGGACTTCCGCACTCTGCTCGAGAGACTCGGCTGCAGCGACGTCGCCACCTACCTGCAGAGCGGCAACGCGGTGGTCACCTCCGACGAGGCCGACCTGGCCGGGCGGGTGCGGCAGGGGCTGCACGACGAGCTCGGGCTCGACGTCGACGTCCTCACCCGCACGGCCGCGGAGCTGGACGCGGTGGTGGCCGGGATTCCCTTCGATCCCGACCCGACGCTGCTGCACGCGGTCTTCCTGTCCGACCAGGTGGCGCCGTCGCTCTTCGACGTGGCCACCCTGGAGCCCGATCGGGTCGAGGTCGGCGACCGCGTCCTCTACGTCCGGTACGACGTCGGCTCGCACGCGTCTCCCGTCGCAAAGGTGCTGGCCAGCAGGCGGTTCCCGGTCGTGGCCACGGCCCGCAACTGGCGCACCGTGCTCGCGCTGCAGGAGCTGGCCCGGAGCTAGGGCGGGCCGTCGCCCCGCTCGTGCTCCTGCACGAGCAGCTCCGGGAGGTCCTTCAGCCGGTCGAGGCCCATCAGCGGCTGACGCATCCGGTGGTTGCCGCCCAATCGCTCGCGGTTGCGTTCCAGGAACGCC
>JBKJQQ010000037.1:0-32306 GCA_046593875.1 Mycobacteriales bacterium
GGCGCCGACTGCCGCCGCTGCCGTCGCGAGAAGATGAAGCTGTTCCTCAAGGGCAGCAAGTGCGAGTCCCCGAAGTGCCCGATCGAGATCCGCCCCTACCCCCCGGGCGAGCACGGTCGCGGTCGCACCAAGGACTCCGAGTACCTCCTGCAGAAGCGCGAGAAGCAGAAGTGCGCCCGCATCTACGGCGTGCTCGAGAAGCAGTTCCGCGGCTACTACGAGGAGGCGAACAAGAAGACCGGCAAGACCGGTGAGAACCTCTTGATCATCCTCGAGAGCCGTCTCGACAACGTCGTCTACCGCGCCGGCTTCGCGACCTCCCGTGACCACGCCCGTCAGGCCGTCCGGCACGGGCACGTCCTGGTCAACGGCAAGAAGGTCGACATCCCCTCCTTCCGCGTCTCGCCGAGCGACATCGTCGAGATCCGCCCGAAGAGCCGCGAGCTGACGCCGTACGTCATCGCCCGCGAGACCTTCGGCGACCGGCAGCCGCCGGCGTGGATGGAGGTCATCGCCTCGCAGATGCGCGTGCTCGTGCACAACCTCCCGGCCCGTCAGGTCATCGACACCCCGGTCCAGGAGCAGCTGATCGTCGAGCTCTACAGCAAGTAGTCCGTGGCGACCGGGGCCCTCACCAGGCTCCGGTCGCTGCCGCACGTCCGGCTCTCGCCGGCAAGGTCGCCCAGCACGGGACTCGCCACCCCGTGCACCCCGCGCGAGGTCATATGGCGGACCTCGCGGAACGTCCTGAAGGGACACCACGTGCTCATCGCACAGCGCCCCACCCTGACCGAGGAGCCCGTCTCCGAGAACCGCTCGCGCTTCGTCCTCGAGCCGCTCGAGCCCGGTTTCGGCTACACCCTCGGCAACTCGCTCCGCCGCACGCTCCTGTCGTCCATCCCCGGTGCTGCTGTCACGAGCATCCGGATCGACGGCGTCCTGCACGAGTTCACGACCGTCCCCGGTGTGAAGGAGGACGTCACCGACCTGATCCTGAACCTCAAGGAGCTGGTCGTGTCCTCCGAGAGCGACGAGCCGGTCGTCATGTACCTGCGCAAGCAGGGCCCCGGCCCGGTCACCGCGGCCGACATCGCGCCGCCCGCGGGCGTCGAGATCCACAGCCCGGACCTGCACCTCGCGACCCTGAACAGCAAGGGCCGCCTGGAGATCGAGCTGACCGTGGAGCGCGGTCGCGGCTACGTCTCCGCCGTGCAGAACAAGCAGGCGGGTCAGGAGATCGGCCGCATCCCGGTCGACTCCATCTACAGCCCGGTCCTGAAGGTGACCTACAAGGTCGAGGCCACCCGCGTCGAGCAGCGCACCGACTTCGACAAGCTCATCATCGATGTCGAGACCAAGCCCGGCATGACCCCGCGTGACGCGGTCGCCAGCGCCGGCAAGACCCTCGTCGGCCTGTTCGGCCTGGCGCAGGAGCTCAACGAGCAGGCCGAGGGCATCGACATCGGCCCGTCGCCGACCGACGCCGCCCTGGCCGCCGACCTCGCGCTGCCGATCGAGGAGATGGACCTGACGGTCCGCTCCTACAACTGCCTCAAGCGCGAGGGCATCCACTCGGTGGGCGAGCTCGTCTCCCGCTCCGAGGCCGACCTGCTCGACATCCGCAACTTCGGCGCGAAGTCGATCGACGAGGTCAAGGTCAAGCTGCACTCGATGGGCCTGGCCCTCAAGGACAGCCCGCCTGGGTTCGACCCGAGCACGGTCGTCAACACCTGGGGCGCCGAGGAGACCGTCAGCGCGGACGACGACGGCGACGCGGGCTTCGCGGAGACCGAGCAGCTCTAAGACGTACGACCCTCCGGCGGCACCTGCCGCCGGAGGGAGCAGGCAGGGCCCCGGCGACCGTCGTTGCGCCCCCACGGAGCACCCGCTCCCGCACCTGAGAAGAGAAGGACATGCCCACCCCCGCCAAGGGTCCGCGCATGGGTGGCAGCCCGGCGCACGAGCGCCTCATGCTGGCCAACCTCGCCACCTCGCTGTTCGAGCACGGCCGGATCACCACGACCGAGGCCAAGGCCAAGCGGCTGCGCCCGTACGCCGAGCACCTGATCACCTTCGGCAAGCGCGGCGACCTGCACGCCCGCCGCCAGGTGCTCAAGCGCCTGCGCGACAAGAGCGTCGTCCACACGCTGTTCGCGGAGATCGGCCCGCGCTACGCCGACCGTCCGGGCGGCTACACGCGCATCCTGAAGCTGGGCAACCGCAAGGGCGACAACGCGCCGATGGCCATCATCGAGCTGGTCGAGGGCCTGACGATCGCGCAGTCCGCGGTCGGCGAGGCCGAGCGCGCCCGCGGCACGAAGACCGCGCCGTCCAAGCCGGTCACGGGTGCGACCCGCGAGTCGGCCGAGGAGCTGGCGTCGGAGTCCCCGACGGCCGCTGCCGTCGCTGCGTCTGCCGGCAGCCCGGACTCGCCGGACAGCCCAGACAGCCCGGACTCCCCGGAGACGCCGGACGCCGTCGTCGAGGTCCCCGAGACCGTCGTCGAGGAGCCGGCGCCCGAGGCCGTCGCCGAGCTGCAGGAGGCGCAGGCCGAGGCCACCGCCGCCGAGCAGGAGGTCGCGCAGGCTGAGGCCGAGCTGGCCGCTGCCCAGGCGCAGCTGGCCGAGGCCGAGACTGCCGCCGCCGACGAGGCCCCGGCTGCCGACGAGGACACCAAGTAGTCGACGCAGCACCCGACGAGCCCGCCTCCCCTGCCGGGGGAGGCGGGCTCGCGCGCGTCCGGCACCCGGCTCCCGGCACGCTGCGGGTGCGGATCGACCTGGCGTACGACGGGACCGACTTCCTCGGCTGGGCCTCCCAGCCTGGCCGGCGCACCGTGCAGGGCGTGCTGGAGGAGGCGCTGGGCGTGGTCGTGCGGGGCGAGTCCCCGCGCCTGACGGTGGCCGGCCGCACCGATGCGGGCGTGCATGCGCGCGGGCAGGTCGCGCACGCCGATCTGCCGGACGAGCGGGCGCTCGACCTGCTGCTGCTGCGACGGCTCAACGGGCTGCTGCCGCCGGACGTGCGGGTGCGCCGGACGGGCCTGGCGCCGGACGGCTTCGACGCACGCTTCTCGGCGCTGGCCCGGACCTACCGCTACCGGATCGCCGACGGTCCGGAGCACGTGGACCCGCTGCGGCGCGACGTGCTGTCCGTACCGCAGCCCCTCGACCTCGACGCGCTGCAGGCGGCGGCCGGTCCGATGCTCGGCGAGCACGACTTCGCGGCCTTCTGCAAGCGGCGTGAGGGGGCCACGACCGTCCGGGCGCTGCTGGCGCTGGACTGGCAGCGGGGCGAGGACGGGCTGCTGGTGATGACGATCCGGGCCGACGCGTTCTGCCACTCGATGGTGCGCTCGGTCGTGGGCGCGATGCTGGCGGTGGGCCAGGGCCGGCGCGCCCCGGACTGGCCGGGGTCGCTGCTCGACCTGCGGGCCCGGGCGACCGAGGTCGCGGTGGCGGCGCCGCACGGCCTGACGCTGGAGCACGTGGCCTACCCGCCGGACGACGAGCTGCTGTCCCGGCAGGCGGTCACCCGGGGCGGGCTGCGGACGCTGGGGCCCGCCCCGGGCTGACCGGTACTACTGCTGCTTGATCGCCGAGATGTCGAACTCGAGGACGATCTTGTCGCTGACCAGGACGCCGCCGGTCTCGAGCGGGGCGTTCCAGGTGACGCCGAAGTCGCTGCGGTTGATGGTGGTCCGCCCCTCGAAGCCTGCCCGCAGGTTGTTGTACGGGTCGGTCGCGAGGCCCGTGTGCTCGAACTCCACGGTGACCGACCTCGTCGTGCCCTTGACGGTGAGGTCGCCGGTGAGCGCGAAGGTGGTCGCGTCCTGGGCCTGCACACCGGTGCTGGTGAAGGTGATGTCCGGGAAGCTCGGCGCGTCGAAGAAGTCGTTGGTGCGCAGGTGCTCGTCGCGCTGGCCGTTGCGGGTGTTGATGCTGACGACCTTGATCGTCAGGCTGGCGGTGGACGCCGCGGGGTCCTCGGCGTCCAGGTGGGCCGAGCCCTCGAACTCCTCGAAGGTCCCGCGCACCTTGGTGACCATCGCGTGGCGGGCGGTGAAGCCGATGCTGCTGTGCGTGGGGTCGATGACCCAGGCGCCGGTGAGGGTGGAGGGGACGGTGGTGGCGGGGGCGGTCATGAGGGGCTCCTTCGGTGAGGTTCTTGCGTGTGCAACCAGTTGTAGAGGCATGTGGTTGAACTGTCAACCACTTGCCCTCGTCGGACGCCAGGCAACCCGGTGGCGCGCGTCCGGGAGACTGGGGCCATGGGCTACGTCGACGTCTCCAGGGTGTCCTGCGTGCTGCCGGACGGACGGGTGCTGTTCGACGACGCGAGCTTCCGAGTGGGCGACGGCGCGAAGACGGCGCTGGTCGGGGCGAACGGCACCGGGAAGACGACCCTGCTGCGCATCATCGCGGGGGACCTGCAGCCGGCCACCGGCTCGGTGGCCCGCACCGGCGGGCTCGGCGTGATGCGGCAGTTCATCGGCTCGATCCGCGACGACACCACCGTGCGCGACCTGCTGCTCTCGCTGGCCGCGCCGGGGCTGCGCGAGGCGGGGCTGGCGGTCGACGCGTCCGAGCTCGCGATGACGGAACTCGACGATGAACGGAACCAGATGGCCTACGCCCAGGCGCTCTCGGACTGGGGTGACGCGCACGGCTACGACGCCGAGGTCGTCTGGGACAAGTGCACGATGGCCGCGCTGGGGGTGCCCTACGACAAGGCGCAGTTCCGGATGCTGCACACGCTGTCGGGCGGGGAGCAGAAGCGGCTGGCGCTGGAGGCGCTGCTGCGCGGACCCGACGAGGTGCTGCTGCTCGACGAGCCGGACAACTACCTCGACGTGCCCGGCAAGCGCTGGCTCGAGGCCGCGCTGGCCGAGTCGAGCAAGACGGTGCTTTTCGTCAGCCACGACCGCGAGCTGCTCGCCCGCTCCGCGACCCGCGTCGTGACCGTCGAGGCGCACGGCACCTGGGTGCACGGCGGCGGCTTCGACACCTACGCCGCCGCCCGGCAGGCCCGGCGGGACCGGCTCGAGGAGCTGCACAAGCGCTGGGAGGAGGAGCGCGAGCGCCTGCGCCAGCTCGTCATCACGCTGCGGGTGCAGGCCAAGGTCAGCCACGCGATGGCGCCCAAGCTGGCCGCGATGGAGACCCGGCTGGCGAAGTTCCTCGAGGCGGGCCCGCCCGAGGAGCAGGTGGTCGACCAGAAGGTCGTCATGAAGCTCAAGGGCGGCCGTACCGGGCTGCGCGCCCTGACCTGCACCGGGCTCGAGCTCACCGGGCTGATGCAGCCCTTCGACCTCGAGGTCTTCTACGGCGAGCGCCTCGCGGTGCTCGGGTCCAACGGCAGCGGCAAGTCGCACTTCCTGCGCCTGCTGGCCGGCGAGCCGGTCCCGCACACCGGCGCGTGGAAGCTCGGCGCGCGGGTCGAGCCCGGCTGGTTCGCCCAGACCCACGAGCAGCCCGCGCTCTACGGCAAGACCCTGGTCGACGTGCTGCACCGCGGCGACGACCGCCGGCGGGGGCTCGACCGGGCGCAGGCCGTCGGCGCGCTGCGGCGGTACGAGCTGCAGAACCAGGCCGACCAGGTCTTCGAGACGCTGTCCGGCGGGCAGCAGGCGCGCGTGCAGGTGCTGCTGCTCGAGCTGTCCGGCGCCACGATGCTGCTGCTCGACGAGCCGACCGACAACCTCGACCTCGACAGCGCCGAGGCGCTCGAAGAGGGGCTGGCCGGCTTCGACGGCACCGTGCTGGCGGTGACGCACGACCGGTGGTTCGCCCGCGGCTTCGACCGCTACCTGGTCTTCGGCGCGGACGGCAAGGTCTACGAGGCGCCCGAGCCGGTGTGGGACGAGGGACGGGTCGCGCGTGCGCGTTGACAGGGTGCGCGCGCAGGACTGGCAGACCTGGAGGGCGATCCGGCTGGAGGCGCTGGAGGACACGCCGATCGGCTTCCTCGAGCTGCTCGCCGACGCGCGGCGGCACCCCGACCAGCGGTGGCAGCAGCGGGCGGCCGCGATGACCGAGGGCGACGCCTCGGCACTGTGGCTGGCCTGGGACGGCGACGCTGCGGTGGGGCTGATGGGCGCGGCGCGGTACGAGCCCGAGGAGTCGGTGCTGCTCCTGAGCGTCTACGTGAGGCCACCGGCCCGTGGCGCCGACGTCCTGGACCGGCTGGTCGAGGCCGCTGCCGACTGGGCCCGCACGCTGCGCGGCGTGACCGCGCTGCGCCTGGAGGTGCACGAGGACAACCTCCGGGCGCGGGCGGCGTACGAGAAGCGCGGGTTCGTGCTGACGGGCACCAGCGCCCCGTACTCCCCGGACCCCACCCGGCAGGAGCTGGAGATGGTCCGACCGCTCTGACGGTCTTTGCTCGGCGAGCGGCGCCTCGGGTATCGTGGGCGGCTGTTGCGCGGCGCGCCTCGTTGACGTGCGCCCAGCGCGAGACCAGACCCCTAGGAAGAGCGGCGAGTCCTGTGCGCACGTACACCCCCAAGCCCGGCGACATCACGCGTGCCTGGCACGTCATCGACGCCGAGGACATCGTGCTCGGCCGTCTCGCGAGCCAGGCGGCGCAGCTGCTGCGCGGCAAGCACAAGCCGTATTACGCGCCGCACCTGGACACCGGGGACTTCGTCGTCGTCATCAACGCCGGCAAGGTCGCGATGACCGGCAACAAGGCCGCGCAGTCGACGGTCTACCGCCACTCGGGCTTCCCGGGCGGCCTCAAGCGCACCTCGTACGCCGACGTCCTCGCGACCCGCCCCGAGCGGATCATCGAGAAGGCGATCAAGGGCATGCTCCCGCACAACACGCTCGGTCGGCAGATGCTGTCCAAGCTGAAGGTCTACGCCGGTCCGACCCACCCGCACGCGGCCCAGTCGCCGGTGCCCTACGAGCTGAAGCAGGTGTCCCAGTGACCGCCCCCGCAGACCTGATCCAGACGGTCGGCCGTCGCAAGGAGGCTGTCGTCCGCGTCCGCCTCATCCCCGGCACCGGCCAGTACAAGCTGAACGGCCGCACCCTCGCGGAGTACTTCCCGAACAAGGTGCACCAGCAGGCCATCAACGAGCCGTTCGTGACGCTCGAGAAGACCGAGCAGTACGACGTCATCGCCCGCCTGCACGGCGGTGGCATCAGCGGCCAGGCCGGCGCGCTGCGCCTCGGCATCGCCCGGGCGCTCATCGAGGTCGAGCCGGAGGACCGTCCGGCCCTCAAGGCGCAGGGCTTCCTGACCCGTGACTCCCGCATCAAGGAGCGCAAGAAGTACGGCCTCAAGAAGGCCCGCAAGGCGCCGCAGTACTCCAAGCGCTAACTCGTCTTCCCCGCCGAGGCGGTCCCCTTGCGGGGGCCGCCTCGCGGCACGTCTGGAGGTCCCATGCGCTTGTTCGGCACCGACGGGATCCGCGGGCTCGCGGGTGGCGACGTCCTGACCGCTGAGCTCGCGTTCCGCGTCGCGGCGGCGGCAGCGGTCGAGCTGCTCGACCTGTCGTCTCGCCCGCTGGTCGTCATCGGCCGGGACACCCGGCCGTCCGGCCCGATGCTCGAGGCAGCGGCGTTCGCCGGCTTCACCGCGGTCGGCTGCGACGTCGCGCGGCTCGGCGTCGTGCCCACCCCGGCGGTGGCGTACGAGGTGCAGCACCGCGCCGCCCTGGGGCTCGTCATCAGCGCGTCGCACAACGCGGCGCCGGACAACGGGCTGAAGCTCTTCGCCTCGGGCGGCAGCAAGCTGACCGACGCGCAGGAGGACGCCATCGAGGCGCGCCTGCTCGACCCGCTGCCCTCGGTCAGCGGTGCTGCGGTCGGCGAGGAGCGCGTGCTGGACGGCGGCTCGTACGCCGAGCACCTGCACGGCACGGTCGGGAGCCTGGCGGGCCTTCGCGTGGTGGTCGACGGGGCGCAGGGTGCTGCGTCCTCGCTCGCGCCCTCGGTCTACCGGGAGGCGGGCGCGGAGGTCGTGGCGATCCACTGCGACGGCAGCGGGGCCCTGATCAACGACGGCTGCGGGGCGACCCACCCGGAGTCGCTGGCGGCTGCGGTCGTGGCGCACGGGGCGGACCTCGGGATCGCGCACGACGGCGACGCCGACCGCTGCATCGTCGTTGACGGGACCGGGCGGGTCGTCAACGGCGACCAGGTGCTCGGCCTGCTCGCGCTGGCCCGTCGTGACGCGGGGCTGCCCGCCTCGGACGTGCTCGTCGCCACCGTCATGAGCAACCTGGGGCTGCACCTGGCCATGCGCCACGCGGGCATCGACGTCGTGACGACCGCGGTCGGCGACCGCTACGTGCTCGAGGAGATGCTGGCGCACGACCACCGGCTGGGCGGCGAGCAGAGCGGGCACGTGGTGCTGCGCGACTTCGCGACGACCGGCGACGGGCTGCTCACGGCGCTGCAGGTGATGGACCGCGTCGTCCGCTCGGGGCAGTCGCTGGCCGAGCTGGCTGCGGCCGTGGCGCTTCTGCCGCAGGTGCTGGTCAACGTGCGGGCCGATCGGGTGCGGGCTGCTGCTCCGGACGTGCTGTCGGCGGTCGCGACCGAGGAGGCTGCGCTCGGGGCGACCGGGCGGGTGCTGCTGCGGCCGTCGGGCACCGAGGCGCTGGTGCGCGTGATGGTCGAGGCCGCGACGGCCGAGCAGGCCCAGGCGGCAGCGGACCGGCTCGCGGCGGTCGTCGCCGGCTGAGTCGCTCAGCCGGCGAGGTCGTCCGGGCCGACGTCGTCGGTCCAGGCGTCCCCGATCGGTCGCCGGTGCAGGAACCGCCTGAGCCACCGGCGGACCCGACTGCACACGTCGTGATCCACTTCTCCAGGCTGCCACGCTCAGCCTGCCGCGCCGGCGATCGCGATGTGTGCGGCCGGGTCGGCCACGTCTCTGCGCCGACGCACCTCAAGGCCGTCGTCGTGGGCGAGCTGGGGCGGGGCTGCCACGCCTAGGGTCGTCCGGATGAAGAACCTGACGCGGGACGAGGCCGCGCAGCGGGCGAGCCTGCTGCAGGTCGCGTCGTACGACGTGCACCTGGACCTCACGTGCGCGGACGGCTTCGACAGCACCACGACGATCCGCTTCGCCGCCACGCCCGGCGCATCGACCTTCGTCGAGCTGGACGGTGCGCTGGTCGAGGCCACCGGGGTCGCGACCGGACCTCACCAGGGCAACCGGATCCCGCTGCTCGACCTCGCTGCCGACAACGAGCTGACGGTCAGGGCGCGCGGCTCGTACAGCCGGACCGGCGAGGGGCTGCACCGGTTCGTCGACCCCGCCGACGGGCTGGTCTACCTATGGGCGATGAGCTTCCTGGACGACGCGCAGCGGATGTTCGCGTGCTTCGACCAGCCCGACCTCAAGGCGTCGGTCCGGCTGACCGTCGACGCCCCGCCGGAGTGGACGGTCGTCGGCAACGAGCGCGGCACCCGGACCGGCGACCGGTGGGAGTTCGCGCCGACGCAGCGCATGAGCACGTACGGCTTCACCGTCGCGGCCGGGCCGTGGCACAGCATCACCGGGCGGCATGACGGGATCGACCTCGGGCTGCACTGCCGGCAGTCGCTGGCGCCGCACCTGGACGCCGACGCCGACGAGCTGTTCGAGCTCACCGGGCAGTGCTTCGACCTGCAGCAGGAGCTGTTCGGCCGGCGCTACCAGTTCGGCGACACCTACGACCAGCTGTTCGTGCCGGAGTTCAACCACGGCGCGATGGAGAACCCCGGCGCGGTCACGTTCATGGAGGACTTCGTCTTCCGCTCCCGCGTGACCGACGACCAGCGGCGCAGGCGGGCGATGGTGATCGCGCACGAGATGGCGCACATGTGGTTCGGCAACCTGGTGACGATGCGCTGGTGGGACGACCTCTGGCTCAACGAGTCGTTCGCCGAGCTGCTCGGCTACCTCACCACCGACCGGGCGACGCGCTTCGAGCGGACCTGGGAGGACTTCAGCGCGAGGCGCAAGGCGTGGGGCTACCGCGCGGACCAGCTACCGACCACCCACCCGGTGCAGGGCGACGTGCCCGACAACCGCAGCGCGCTGCTCAACTTCGACGGGATCTCCTACTCCAAGGGCGCTTCCGTGCTTCGGCAGCTGATGGCAACGGTCGGGGAGGATGCCTTCTTCGCCGCTGTGCGGGCCTACTTCGCGCGGCACGCCTTCGGCAACACCACCTTCGCCGACCTGCTCGCCGAGCTCGAGACCGCCAGCGGGCGCGACCTCCAGGACTGGGCCCGCGCCTGGTTGCAGACCTCCGGTGTGAGCACCCTGCGCGCGGTCGACGGCGAGGTGCGGCAGGAGTCGGACGTGCTGCGGCCGCACCGGATCGGCGTCGGGCTGTACGACCGGACCGAGCGGGGGCTGGTCCTGCGCACCCGGCTCGACATCACGGTGGACGGCGCCTCGACCGACCTCGGGATCGAGGACCCGGAGCAGCCGGACCTGCTGCTGCTCAACGACGGCGACCTCTCCTTCGCCAAGGTGCGCTTCGACGAGCGGTCGCTCGCGTCGGTGCTCGCCGACGTCCGGCTGCTGGCCGATCCGCTGGCCAGAGCGCTGTGCTGGTCGGCGCTGTGGGACGCCTGTCGCGACGCCGACCTCCGCGCGGCCGACTTCGTGCAGGCCGTGCTCGCGGGCGTCGACGGCGAGAGCGACCCGTCGGTCGTGGCAACGCTGCTCGGGCAGGCACGGACGGCCGCGGTGCTCTACATCGCGGACGGGCCGGTGCAGGCGTTGGCTCAGGCGTCGTTGACGGCCGCCTTCGCCGCGCCGGCGGGCAGCGACCTGCAGCTCGCCCGCACTCGCGCCTACGCCGGGGTGGCGACGGAGCCTGCTGCGCTGCAGGGACTTCTCGACGGTCGCGAGGTGCCGGACGGGCTGGCCGTCGACACCGACCTGCGCTGGACGGTGCTCACCGCGCTGGCCCGGCTCGGCGATGTCGACGAGGCCGTCCTCGATGCCGAGCTGGCTCGCGACACGACGGCGGCCGGGGTGCGGAGCGCGCTCACGGCGCGGGCCTCGCTGCCGGACGCCGCGGTCAAGGAGCGGGTGTGGGCGCAGGCGGTCGCCGCCGACGACATGTCCAACCACGAGGTGCACGCGCTCGCGGCCGGCTTCTGGCAGTCCGGCCAGGACGCGCTGCTGTCGCCGTACGTCTCGCGCTTCGTCGAGGAGCTGCCGGGGATGTGGGAGCGGCTGTCGCCGGAGGTGGTCGGGCCGCTGACCGAGCTGCTGTTCCCCGCCACGCTGGTGTCGCAGGAGGTGCTGGACGCGACCGCCGTGCTGCTCGACGAGCGGCACCCGGCCGGGCTGCGCCGCTACGTCGCCGAGGAGCGCGACGACCTCGCCCGGGCGCTGCGGGCACGTGCGCTTCGCTGACGGCGTCGAGGTCGTCGGCGTCGACGGCGACGACACGCTCTGGCTCTGCCAGGACGCGTTCGACGCGGCGGAAGCGTCACTGGCCGAGCTGCTGGGGCCGGCCTTCCCCGAGCAGCTGGAGGTCGTCAGCAGGCGCAACCTGCGGCTCTACGGCTACGGGGTCAAGGCCTGGACGCTGAACTGCCTCGAGGCGGGCGGGCCGGTCGACCGGGTGCTGGACCTCGGCCGCGAGCTGCTCTCCGGTCCGGTCGAGCTGCTACCCGGCGCCGCCGCGGCAGTCGACGCGCTGACCGCCGCGCACCGGCTCGTCCTCGTGACGAAGGGGGACCTGGTCGACCAGCGCCGCAAGCTCGCCGCCTCCGGACTGGCCGACCGCTTCGACCACGTCGAGATCATGGCCGACAAGGACGTGGCGGCGTACGAGGAGCTGCTGCGCTTCCTGGACTGCCCCGCGGAGCGCTTCCTCATGGTGGGCAACAGCGAGGTCAGCGACATCGCGCCGGTGCTCGCCGCCGGCGGCTGGGCCGTGCACGTGCCGCACACGACGACCTGGTCGCTCGAGCAGGCAGCGCCGACGCAGCACCCGCGGCGGGCGCGGGTCACCTCACTCGGGCAGGTGCCCGCCCTGCTGCAGGGCCAGCTCGAGGGCTGACACCCACTGCGCGTAGCCCGCGTCGTTGGGGTGGAAGCCGTCGAAGTAGAGGCCGCGGTAGGGCGGGCCGGTGTGCGCCCAGAGGTCGGCGAGGAGCAGCCCGCGCTCGGCAGCGCTCGCGCGGATCACCTCGTTGACGCGGCGGGTCTTGCGCTCGAGCACGCCGCGGGCGACGGTGCCGACGACGGCGCCGCGGGGGAGCGCCGCGCACAGGTCACGGACGTCGCGCTCCCACCGCGCCTGCTTCGTGCCGAGGGCGTCGTTGCCGCCGACCAGCGCGGTGACGAGCTGCGCGTCGAGGCCCGCCGCGGCCGGCAGCTGCACGTCGACGACGTCCCTCGTCCGTGCTCCGGACCTCGACAGGTTGACGACGCGCCACTGCGGCCCGAGCCGGCCCAGCACCGCGCCGACGTAGCCGGACAGGTGGCTGGAGGCGCCGACGCCCAGCGCGGCGCTGTCGCCGAGGACGAGCCACAGCGGGCCGTCGTCGTCCTTCGCCGAGGGGTTGTGCGCCTGCCAGGCATCGCGGTAGAGGTCGGCCTGCTCGTAGGAGCGGCGGAACAGCAGCCTGCGGACGACCCCCATGGTCCAACCGTAGGCTGGCCCGCATGTGCGGCATCGTGGGCTACGTCGGCGACAAGCAGGCGCTGGAGGTCGTCGTCGACGGGCTGCGACGCCTGGAGTACCGCGGATACGACAGCGCCGGCGTCTCGATCCTGGGCGTGGACGGGCTGCAGGTGGCGCGCAAGGCCGGCAAGCTGGCCAACCTCGAGAAGGAGCTGGCAGCGCACGAGATGCCCGGCACGCTCGGCATCGGCCACACCCGCTGGGCCACGCACGGGCCGCCGACCGACGGCAACGCGCACCCGCACGTCGACTGCGCCGGTGACGTCGCCGTCGTGCACAACGGCACCATCGAGAACTTCGAGGTGCTGGTCCGCCAGCTCGAGGAGCGCGGCCACCAGCGGCGGTCCGACACCGATACCGAGGTCGTCGCGCACCTGGTGGAGGAGCGGTACGAGGGGGACCTCGCCGCGACCGTCCGGTCGATCTGCAAGGACCTCGAGGGGTCCTTCGTCCTGGTCGTCTCGCACAAGAGCGAGCCCGACCTCGTCGTCGCCGCGCGCCGCAACCTGCCGCTGGTCATCGGGCTCGGCGAGGGCGAGAACTTCGTCGGCTCCGACGTGACCGCCTTCATCGCGCACACCCGCACGGCGCGCGCGGTCGAGCAGGACCAGGTCGTCGAGGTCCGCCGCGCGGGCGTCACGGTCACCGACCTCGAGGGCATGGTCGTCGAGGGCGAGAGCTACCACGTCGACTGGGACACCGACGCTGCCGAGAAGGGCGGCTACGAGTTCTTCATGCTCAAGGAGATCGACGAGCAGCCGGGCGCCGTGCGCGACACCCTCGGCGGTCGCATGCAGGAGGACGGGCTGCTGCACCTGGACGAGCTGTCGATGAGCGACGAGGACGTGCGTGGCATCGAGCAGGTGTTCATCGTCGCCTGCGGATCCGCCTACCACTCAGGGCTGATCGGCAAGTACGCCATCGAGCGGTGGGCGCGCATCCCGGTGCAGGTCGAGATGGCCAGCGAGTTCCGCTACCGCGACCCGGTCGTCGGTCGCAACACCCTGGTGATCGCGGTGTCGCAGTCGGGCGAGACCGCCGACACCCTCGAGGCCGTACGGCACGCGCGCTCGCAGAAGGCGTGGGTCCTGGCGGTCACGAACACCATCGGCTCGACGATCTCGCGTGAGAGCGACGCTGCCTTCTACACCCGTGGCGGCCCGGAAGTGGCTGTGGCGTCGACGAAAGCGGTGATGACGCAGATCACCGCGATGTACGTCGTCGGGCTCTACCTCGCCCAGGTCCGCGGGACGCGGGACGCCGACGAGGTGCGCGCGCACCTGCGCGATCTGCGCTCGATCCCCGATCTCGTGCAGGAGGTGCTCGACCGGATGGAGCCGGTCCGCGAGCTCGCGCGCTCGCTCGCGACCGAGGAGCGGGTGCTCTTCCTCGGCCGCCACGTCGGCTACCCGATGGCGCTCGAGGGCGCGCTCAAGCTCAAGGAGCTGGCCTACATCGGCGCCGAGGGCTTCCCGGCCGGCGAGATCAAGCACGGGCCCATCGCCTTGGTGGAGAAGGGGACGCCGGTCGTGGTCATCGCGCCGCGGCACGCGCTGCAGGCCAAGCTCGTGAACAACGTGCAGGAGGTGCGCGCCCGCGGCGCCCGCACCATCGTCATCGCGACCGACGGCGACGAGAGCGTGACGCCGTACGCCGACGAGGTCATCCGGATCCCGGACACCAAGTCGCTGCTCACCCCGCTGCTGACGCTGGTGCCCCTGCAGGTGCTGTCGGCTGAGATCGCCCGCGCCCGGGGGCTCGACGTCGACCAGCCGCGCAACCTGGCGAAGTCCGTCACGGTCGAGTAGTCGTGATCGTCGGGGTCGGCATCGACGTGGTGCAGGTCGACCGGCTGGCCCGCGCCCTGACGCGCACCCCGCGGCTCGGCGAGCGGCTGTTCACCGACGGGGAGCGGGTCGTGTCGCGGGTGGAGTCCTTGGCCGCGCGCTTCGCGGCGAAGGAGGCCGTCGCGAAGGCGCTGGGCGCGCCCGGCGGGCTGCGCTGGCGGGACGCCGAGGTCGTCAGCGACCCGAGCGGCCGACCGCGGCTGGTGCTGCACGGCGGCGTCGCGGAAGAGGCAGCCCTGCAGGGGATCCGGACCTGGCACCTGTCCATGTCCCACGACGCCGGCGTGGCGACCGCGGTCGTGGTGGCCGAGTCGTGAGGCACGCGCACGCGGTGGCGCAGGTGCGCGTCGCGGAGGCAGACCTCATGGCGCGGCTGCCCGAGGGGGCGCTCATGCAGCGCGCCGCGACCGGGCTCGCGGTCGCGGTCGCGGGCCGGCTCGGCCGGGTCTACGCCGCGCCGGTGGTGCTGCTCGTCGGCGGCGGCGACAACGGGGCGGACGCGCTGTGGGCGGGCGCGATGCTGGCCCGCCGGGGGGCGCAGGTGTCGGCGGTGCTGGCTGCCGCGCCGCGCGCCGACGCGCTCGCCGCGTTCCGCAGAGCGGGCGGTCGAGTCGTCGAGCACGTCCCCGCCGCAGGTCTCGTCGTCGACGGGCTGGTCGGCATCGGTGGACGCGGGCCGCTGCGGCACGCGCACCTCGCGGAGCAGGTGCGTGACCGCGACGTCGTCGCCGTTGACCTGCCGAGCGGCGTCGACGCCGACACCGGCGAGGTCGCTGGGAGCGCTGTGCGCGCCGACCTCACCGTCACGTTCGGCACCCTCAAGCCCGGCCTGCTGCTCGCGCGCAGCCACGTCGGCGCGCTGCACCTGGTCGATCTCGGCCTGACCCTGCCGGCGGCGAGCGTCGAGGCGCTGGACGAGTACGCGGCCGCGCACCTCCTGCCGACTGCAGGCGCCGGCGACGACAAGTACACCCGCGGTGTGGTCGGTGTCGCGGCCGGCTCGGCGCAGTACCCCGGTGCGGCCGTCCTCTCCGTCGGTGCCGCGGTCGCGGCCGGCGCCGGGATGGTCCGCTACGTCGGCAGCTCCGCCGAGGTCGGGGCGCGCTGGCCGGAGACCCTCGCCGGCACGAGCATCCGTACCTCTGGGCGCGTCCAGGCGTGGGTGGTCGGCCCCGGGCTCGGCACCGACGTCAGCGCCGCCGGCGTGGTGGAGGCGGTGCTGGCGCAGGACGTCCCGGTGCTCGTCGACGCCGACGCGCTGACGATCGCGGCGCAGCACCCGGACTGGCTGCGCGCCAGGACAGCGCCGACGCTGCTCACCCCGCACGACCGCGAGTTCGCCCGGTTCGGGGCCGATGTCGGCGCGGACAGGATCGCGGGTGCGCGAGCCCTGGCGCGCGAGCTCGGCGTCCACGTCCTGCTCAAGGGGGACGCGACCGTGGTCGTCGGCCCGGACGGTCCGGCGCGGGTGAACACCACCGGCACGCCCGCGCTGGCCACCGCCGGCAGCGGCGACGTCCTGGCGGGGGCGACCGGCGCGCTGCTGGCCCAGGGGCTCGACCCGCTCGACGCGGGCAGCCTCGGCGCGCACCTGCACGGCGTGGCCGGTCGGGCAGCGGGGACGAGCGGCGCGTCCGCGATCCTGCAGGCCTGGCCTGCCAGGATGGGGTCGTGAGGACAGCGGCGCGGATCGACCTCGGCGCGATCCGCGACAACGTCGCCGCGCTCGCCGACCGGGCGGCCACCGGCGCCCGCGTCATGGCGGTCGTGAAGGCCGACGGCTACGGGCATGGGCTCGTGCCGAGCGCGCGCGCCGCGGTCGAGGGCGGCGCGGCCTGGCTGGGCGTGGCGTTCGTCGAGGAGGCGCTGGCCCTGCGCGCGGCCGGCCTCGACGTGCCGGTCCTCGCCTGGCTGACGACACCGGGGGAGGACCGGGCTGCCGCGGTCGCTGCCGACGTCGACCTCGGTGTCTACGACCTGGGCCAGCTCGAGGAGAGCGTCGTCGCCGCACGTGGCGCGGGTCGCCCGGCCCGCGTGCAGCTCAAGGTCGACACCGGTCTGTCCCGCGGCGGCGCCACCCCCGCGGACTGGCCGGCCCTGTGCGCCGCCGCCGCGCAGGCCGAGGCGTCCGGCGAGGTCCGCGTCACCGGTGTCTGGAGCCACTTCGCCTTCGCCGACGGCGGCGCCGACCACCCGGTCAACGCCGTGCAGGCGACCGTCTTCGCGCAGGCCCTCGAGGTCGCCGAGCAGGCCGGGCTGCGCCCCGAGGTGCGTCACCTCGCCAACAGCGCCGCCACCCTGACCGCGCCCGCCACGCACTACGACCTCGTACGCCCCGGTGTCGCGGTGTACGGCCTGTCGCCGGTGCCGCAGCTCGGCGCTCCCGCGCACTACGGACTGCGCCCGGCCATGACGCTGGCCAGCACGGTGGCGCTGGTCAAGCGGGTGCCGGCGGGCACCGGCGTGAGCTACCTGCACCGCTACACGACCGAGCGCGAGACGACGCTGGCCCTCGTCCCGCTGGGCTACGCCGACGGGGTGCCGCGGGCGGCCACGAACGTGGGTCCGGTCCTGGTCAAGGGCCGGCGCAGGACGATCGCCGGGACGGTGTGCATGGACCAGTTCCTGCTGGACGTCGGCGACGACGAGGTCGCTGCCGGCGACGAGGTGCTGCTCTTCGGGCCGGGCGACGACGGCGAGCCCACGGCGCAGGACTGGGCCGAGGCGCTCGGCACCATCAACTACGAGATCGTCACGCGCGTCGGCGCCCGTGTCCCCAGGACGTACGCGTGAACAAGGGCCTGATCGGGGCGGCGCTCGGCGTCGTCGCCACCGGTGCCGCCGCCGGGCTGGCCGCCGAGCGGTACGCCGTCGGCCGCAGCCGGCTGCGCCCCGACCCGTACGCCGACGAGCCGTTCTTCCGGCTGCCCGCAGACCGCGTCCGCACGGTGCTCGCCGACGACGGCGTGCCGCTGCACGTCGAGGAGGTGGGCCCGTCGCAGGCGCCGGTGACCCTGCTGTTCGTGCACGGCTACACCCAGGAGATGGCGGCCTGGCACTTCCAGCGGCAGGCGCTGGCCACGGACGGCCACGGTCGGCTGGTCTTCTACGACCAGCGCGCCCACGGCCGCAGCGGTCGTGGTCGGCCGGAGACGGCGACGATCGACCAGCTCGGTCGCGACCTGCACGCCGTCCTGCAGGCGGTCGCGCCGCGCGGTCCGGTCGTGCTCGTCGGGCACTCCATGGGCGGCATGACCGTCATGGCGCTGGCCGACGCCCACCCCGAGCTGTTCGGCCCGCGGGTGGTGGGCGTCGCCCTGATCGGCACGTCCACCGGCAAGCTCGCCGAGCTCACCTTCGGGCTGCCCGCGCTGGTCCGGCCGGTCAGCCGCCGGGTGCTGCCGTGGGTGACCCGGGGCATGCGCAACAAGCCGCGGTCCTTCGAGCGCGGCCGCCGGGTCGGGACCGACCTCGCCTTCCTGCTCACCCGCTTCGGTGGCTTCGGCGACCGTGACGTCAGCCCCTCGCTGGTGCAGCTCGTCGAGCAGATGGCCGCCAACACCCCCGTCGACGTGATCGCGGAGTTCTACGACACCTTCACCACGCACGACAAGCTCGCAGCGCTCGGCGCCCTCGACCGCGTCGAGACGCTGATCCTGGTCGGCAGCAAGGACCTGCTCACCCCGGTCGACCACAGCCAGGCGATGGCCGACGTCCTGCCGGCCGCGCACCTGGTGGTCGTCGAGGGCGCCGGGCACATGGTGCCGCTCGAGCGCCCCGAGCTGGTGACGATGCACCTGCGCGCGCTGGTCGGACGCGCCGTCCGCGCCGCCGCGCGCACGGCGTGACGACGACCGACCAGGACGTGCGCGACGCGGCCGCGGCGTCGCCCTCGCTGGAGGTGCTGGCCGAGCGGGCGCGCGGCTGCACGGCCTGCCCCGAGCTGGTCGCCACGCGCACGCAGGTCGTCCCCGGCGTGGTGCCGGCCGGTGCACGGCTGCTGCTGCTCGGCGAGGCGCCCGGCGCGCAGGAGGACGAGAGCGGACTGCCCTTCGTCGGGCGCAGCGGTCAGCTGCTCGACGAGCTGCTCAGCGAGGTCGGGGCGGCCCGCGCCGAGGTGGGCGTCCTGAACACGCTCAAGTGCCGGCCGCCCGGCAACCGGCCGCCGACCCGGGCCGAGAGCCGGACCTGCCGCGGCTGGACCGAGCGGCAGTTCGCGCTGGCGGCGCCGCAGGTGGTCGTCGCCCTCGGGCTGTCCGCGACGCGCTGGTTCCTCGGGCCGACGTCCTTGGCGGCCGTGCGTGGCCGGCTGCACGAGCACGGCGGCTACCGGGTGCTGCCGACCTACCACCCGAGCGCGGCGCTGCGCTTCGGCCCGTCCGGCGAGCCCCGGCGGCTGCTGCGCGAGGACCTGCAGCTCGCGGTGTCCCTGTGAGCTGGTCCCGGGTCGTCCGCGACCTCGACGAGGCCCGCGCGGTCCTCGCCGACCCCGGTGACGCGCTCGACCTGCGCGTCGCGGCCGCGCTGGACGACGACTGGCGGCGGCTCGGCGCGCACGAGGTCGTGCCGGAGGAGCTGGCGGTGCCCGTCCCGGTGCCGCTGCCCGACCTGGCCGCCACCCGCGCGGCCGGCGTCCGGCTGGCCGCCGGGCTGCAGGCCGGTGACCTGCTGGTGCTGAGCGGTCGCCTGGGCGCCGGCAAGACGTCCCTCACGCAGGGCATCGGGCAGGGGCTCGGCGTGCGCGGGGCGGTCACCAGCCCGACGTTCGTCCTGGCGCGGGTCCATCGCGGACCGCTGCCGCTCGTGCACGTCGATGCGTACCGCCTGCGCGAGGCCGGCGCCCGGCTCGACCTGGAGGACCTGGACCTGGACGCCTCGCTCGAGGACGGCGTCACGGTCGTGGAGTGGGGCGAGGGCGTCGTGGAGCAGCTCAGCCCGTCTCGACTGGTCGTCGACCTGGCGCGGGGCACCGGCACAAGCCCAGACCGGGACGAAGGCCGCACCCTGCGCGTGTGCGCCCACGGGACCCGCTGGGTCGTTGTGCAGCCGCCCTGAGCAACAGTTCGGACACGCTGCGCGTGCCCCCTATACCTGGGGCCGGTCATGGGGTTGGCTCTGTGAACCACGTCACCACGTCCCGGTGCGTGGGCCTCAAGGGAGAGCACATGTTGAAGAAGCGGCGGGCACTCGCCTGCGCCGTCCTGGCCATCACCGCCTTGGCCGCCTGCGGTGAGAGCGGCACCACGGCCACCGACGACCCGGCCCCCGGCGGCGCGTCCTCGAGCGCCACCTCCGGCGCCACGGAGCCGCAGGAGACCTTCAAGATCGGTGTCTTCGGTCCCGAGCAGCTCCCGCAGGGCGAGGACGTCCGCGACGGCGCGCTGCTGGCCGCTGAGGAGATCAACGCCAAGGGCGAGGGCCCGAAGGTCGAGATCGTCTTCTGCGACTCCGAGGCCAAGCCCGACAAGGCCATCGCCTGCATCACCAAGTTCGCCCAGCAGGACCAGGTCCAGGCCATCTCCGGCGGCTTCTCCTCGGCGGAGACCCTCGCGGTGCTCGACACCGTCAAGCGCGCCAAGATCCCGTTCGTCTCCGCCGGTGCGGCCGCCCCCGACATCGTCAAGGGCGTCGACTCGACCGGTCCGGCCAAGTACATCTTCCGCATCGGCCCGGTCAACTCGACCAACCTCGCCGCGGACATGTGCGTGACCGTCACCACCAAGCTCACCAAGCTCGGCTTCACCAAGTTCGCGATCCTGCACGAGGACGCCGCCTTCGCGATCCCGCTGGTGAAGTTCCTGCAGGCCTGCCTGGCCAGCCCCAGCGCGGCGACCAAGGGCAAGATCCCGATCGACAAGGGCGTGACGGTCGTCGGGACCGAGAAGTTCACCCCGAGCACCACGCGCTTCGAGGCGCCGTTCAAGAGCTTCTCCGACAAGGGCGCCAACTTCGTCATCGAGATCAGCTCGACGCAGGTCGGCATCCAGCTCGGCAAGGCGTGGGCGGACCTCAAGCCGAACTTCGCCATGGGTGGCATCAACGTCGCCGGACAGTCCTCGGCCTACTTCGGCGTGACCAAGGCCGTCGGCCAGCTCAACGGCCCGGCCGGCGCCGTCCGCGCCCCGGTGTCGGAGAAGACCATCCCGTTCTTCGACGCCTTCAAGGGCAAGTACAACCGCGACCCGCTCTACAACGGCGTCTCGACCTACGACGGCATCTACACGCTGCACGAGGCCGCGACGCGTGCCGGTGCGCTCGACGCGGACGGACTGGTCGTCGAGCTCGAGAAGACCGACCGCATCGGTGCCCAGGGCGTCGAGAAGTTCAACGAGACGCACGACGTCATCTACAGCCCGACCGACCCGACCAAGGGCCTGTCGCTGCTGTACTTCCAGTACCAGGAGGACGGCTCCAAGAAGATCGTCTTCCCGGACACGCTGGCGGAGGGCAACACCTACAAGCTGCCGGCGTTCGTGAAGCTCGCGAAGTAGCAGTCTTCGTACGACAGCCGGGTCCGGCGGCGCACGCGCCGTCGGGCCCGGACTGCTGACACCCCCTCGACCTGAAGGAGGCACGTGGACGTCCTCGTCCAAGGAGCGCTCACCAGCGCCACCATCGCCCTGGTCGCCCTGGGCTTCTCGCTCGTCTATGGCGTGGGCGGGATCGTCAACCTCGCCCACGGCTCCTTCTTCATGATCGGCGCCTACTGCGCCTACGCCGCCACGGAGGCCGGCGCTCCGCTGCCGCTCGCCGCCCTGATCGGCGTCGCCTCCGCGATGCTCTCGGGGGTCCTGCTCGACCGGCTGGTGATCGCCCCGATCCGGCACCAGGAGGTCGCGGTCCTGATCGCGACCCTGGCCGTGGCGATCCTCGTGCAGTCGATCGTCCAGTTCTTCTACGGCGGCCTGGAGCGCCAGCTGCCCGGCTTCGTCGACGGCAGCGTCAACATCTTCGGGGTCGGCCTGCGTCAGACCGAGCTGCTGGCCGGCCTGGCCGCCCTCGTCACGATCATCGCCGTGCTGCTCGTGCTGACGAAGTCACCCACCGGGCGCATGGTCCGCGCCGTGGCCGAGGACGAGGAGGCCGCCGTGCTCGTGGGCGTCCGTCCGGAGCGGGTGACGCTCTACGTGCTCGCCGCCGGCGCCGGCCTGGCCGGCCTGGCCGGCGTGCTGACGGCGCCGTACGGCGTGCTCACGCCCACCATGTGGCTCCTGCCGCTCACCCAGGCCTTCGCGATCGTCATCCTGGGCGGCCTCGGCAGCATCCAGGGCACGGTGCTGGCGTCGGTGGTCATCGGCTTCCTGGACCGCTTCGTCGCCTTCAACGTCAAGGACGGCAGCATCAAGATCGGTCTGGTCACGGTCGCCGTCATCCTGGGCACGCTGATCATCCGACCGCAGGGCCTGCTCGGGAAGGTGGCCAGATGACGACCCCCGCCACGGTCGAGGACACCCCGAAGCCGGAGAGCGCCGGGCACGCCAAGCCCTCGCGCGCCGGCGGCCTGAAGCGCCTGCTCAAGCCCAACGTGATCCTGCTGGCGCTGCTGCCGGTCTTCCTGCTCTACCTGCCGCGCTTCGTGCAGAACACCACGCTGCTGCAGGCGATCTCGGTGGCGACCATCTTCGTGATGTTCGCGGCCAGCTGGGACATCCTGTCCGGCTACACCGGTCAGGTGAACTTCGGGCACGCCGCCTTCATCGGCACCGGCGCCTACACGGTGGCGCTGCTCAGCAAGTACCAGCCCGAGGTCAGCAACGAGCTGGCCCTGCTCGCCGGCATCGGCGTCGCCGCCGCGCTGGGCATCGCCATCGGCGTGCCCTGCCTGCGGCTCAAGGGCCCGTACCTCGCGCTGGCGACGCTGTCGGTCGCCGGGGCGCTGGTGCAGCTGACCTTCATCTACAAGGAGCAGCTCGGCGGCGAGGACGGCATCGCCGGCGTCAAGAACGTGCAGGACGGCGCCGTCACCGGCCCGCTCGGCGAGGGGCTGGCCAAGCTCGTGCTCGGCCCGCTGACCTTCGCCGGCCAGAACGGCTTCAACCAGTACATCTACGTCAGCTACTTCGTCGCGCTGGTGGCGATGATCATCGTGGTCGGCGGGCTGATGCTGCTGGGCTACGGCAAGCGCGGCCTGGTGCTGCGCTCGATCCAGCAGGACGAGCTCGCCGCCGAGGCGGCCGGCGTGCCGCTGACCCGCTACAAGCTGGCGGCCTTCGTGCTCTCGGCGTCCTGCGCCGGCTTCGCCGGTGGGCTCTACGCGCAGATCCGCGGCACCGTCGCGCTGGACCTGCTCGGCGTCGACCTCAGCCTGCTGATCATCATCATCGCGGCCTTCGGCGGAGCCGGCTCGATCATCGGCCCGGCGCTGGGCGCCTACGCGGTGATCCTGCTGCAGAACTACTACCTCGATCGCGCCTCCGAGGTCTTCATCGACCACCCGGAGCTCAAGATCGGCAGCTTCGCGCTGCTGCTCATCGTGGTGCTCATCGTCGCGCCGCGCGGTCTGGTCCCGCCGATCCTGCAGCGGCTCTCGGGCCGCGGCAGCCCCTCTCGCGCCGCCGGCGCAGCCCTCACGGAGTCCCCCTCATGACCGCTCTGCTGGAGGCCGAGGCCGTCACGCGCCGCTTCGGCGGACTGACCGCCGTCAACGAGGTGAGCTTCGCCGTCGAGCAGGGCGCCGCGATCGGCCTGATCGGGGCCAACGGCGCCGGCAAGACGACGCTGTTCAACTGCCTGACCGGCTTCGACAAGCCGACCAGCGGCGACGTGCGGCTGCGCGGCAAGAGCCTGCTCAAGCTGCCGCGGCACAAGGTCGTCGGCAGCGGCGTCGCGCGCACCTTCCAGATCGTCAAACCCTTCCCGGACCTGCCGGTGCTGGCCAACGTGATGGTCCCGCTGATCGTGCGTCGCACCAAGGGCGACGTGAAGGCCGAGGCGCTCAAGGTGCTGCAGCGGGTGGGGCTCGCGCACCGCGCCGCCTCCCCGAGCTCGCAGCTGTCCGAGGGCGACCTGAAGCGCCTGGAGATGGCCCGCGCGCTGGCCACCGGGCCGGAGCTGCTGCTGCTCGACGAGCCGTTCGCCGGGCTGTCGACCAGCGAGATCGAGGTGCTGTCGGACACGATCCGCCAGCTCAAGAGCGACGGCGTGACCCTGGTCATCGTCGAGCACAAGATCGGCTCGCTGCTGGCGCTGGTCGACCGGGTCATCGCCATGGACCAGGGCAAGGTCATCGCCGACGGGGAGCCGCAGGCGGTCATGCGCGACCCAGCCGTCGTCACCGCCTACCTCGGTGGCGAGGCCGGCGCCAAGGCCCAGGAGGAGAACGCATGAGCGAGCGGATGCTCGAGGTCAAGGACCTGAAGGTCGCCTTCGGCAAGGCCCAGGTGCTCAACGGCGTGAGCTTCCACGTGGACGCCGGTGAGACGGTCGCGGTCGTCGGGCCGAACGGCGCCGGCAAGACCACCCTGCTGCGGGCCCTGTCCCGTCTCAACGGCTCGACCGGCACCATCGAGCTCGAGGGCAAGCCCCTGTCGACCAAGGCGTACGACGTCGTCATGGCCGGGGTCGTGCACTGCCCGGAGCGGCGGCGGCTGTTCCCCGGGTTGTCCATCAAGGACAACCTCGAGCTCGGTGCGCGTCGGCTCCGCAAGGGGCCGAACACCAAGGAGGAGGACCTCGAGCGGGTCTACGCGCTGTTCCCCAAGCTCAAGGAGCGCGCCAGCCAGACCGCAGGGACGCTGTCCGGCGGCGAGCAGCAGCAGTGCGCCATCGGTCGCGCGCTGATGGCCCGCCCCCGGCTGATGCTGCTCGACGAGCCCACCCTCGGCTTGTCGGTCGGCGTCAAGGAGGCGATCATCGCCGGCATCAAGGGCATCCAGGAGGCCGGCACCACGCTGCTGCTGGTCGAGCAGGACGTGACCTTCGCCTTCCGGTGCGCCGAGCGCGTCGTCGTGCTCGAGCACGGCCAGGTCGCCCGTGAGGGCCCCACCGCGCAGATCGCCGCGGACCCGTACGTCAAGAAGGCCTACCTCGGCGTCGCCTGACCCCGTCCTACGTCAACACAGGAGAAGCATGTCCCTCACCATCGCCAGCATCCTGGCGGAGTCCGCCGTCCGTCACGCTGACCGCACGGCCGTCGTGCTCGGCGACCTGCGCCTGACCTACGCGCAGCTGTGGGCGCATGCCAAGCAGTACGCCGCCGTCCTGCGCGAGAACGGCGTCGGACCGGGGGACAAGGTCGCGCTGCTGCTGCCGAACACCCCGCACTTCCCGCTGGCCTACTTCGGCACGCTGGCCCTCGGCGGCGTCGCCGTGCCGGTGCACGCGCTGCTCAAGGCCGAGGAGATCCAGTACGTCCTGGAGGACTCCGGCGCCAAGGCGCTGGTCTGCGCGGCGCCGCTGCTCGGCGAGGGCGCGAAGGGCGCCGAGCTGGCCGGCGTGCCGGTCTTGGCGGTCATGGATGGCGGCGACGCGACGCTCACCCGCATCGACACGCTCGCGCTGTCGGCGACGCCGATCGAGGCGCTCGTCCCGCGTGAGGCCGACGACACCGCGGTGATCCTCTACACCAGCGGCACGACCGGGACGCCCAAGGGCGCCGAGATCACGCATCTCAACGTCATGATGAACGTCGTCGCGTCCGCGATGACCAGCTTCGACATCAACGCTGACGACGTCGTGCTCGGCTGCCTGCCGCTGTTCCACACCTTCGGCCAGACCTGCTGCATGAACACCGCGTTCTACGTCGGCGCCAGCGTCGTGCTGCTGCCGCGCTTCGACGGGGCGCAGGCGCTCGAGCTGCTCACCAAGGAGAAGTGCACGATCTTCATGGGCGTGCCGACGATGTACATCGGCCTGCTCGAGGCGGCCAAGACCTCTGAGCACCGCCCGACCCTGAAGTCGGCGCTGTCCGGCGGTGCGGCGCTCCCGGTGCCGGTGCTGGAGCAGTTCGCCGAGGTGTTCGGCACGCAGGTCCTCGAGGGCTACGGCCTGACCGAGACCTCGCCGGTCGCGACCTTCAACCAGGTCGGCCTCGAGCCCAAGCCGGGCACCGTCGGCAAGCAGATCTGGGGGGTCGAGGTCGAGGTGGCCAAGGCCGAGGTGGACGAGACCATCGAGCTGCTCCCGACCGGTGAGCTCGGCGAGATCGTCGTGCGCGGCCACAACGTCTTCAAGGGCTACCTGAACAAGCCGGAGGCCACCGCGGCCGCGATCGTGGACGGCTGGTTCCGCACCGGCGACCTCGGCACCAAGGACGCCGACGGCTACGTCTCGATCGTCGACCGCAAGAAGGACATGGTCATCCGCGGCGGCTACAACGTCTACCCGCGCGAGGTGGAGGAGGCGCTGCTGCGCCACCCGGCCGTCGGTCAGGTCGCCGTCTTCGCGCTGCCCGACCCGCAGTACGGCGAGGAGGTCAGCGCCGCCGTCGTGCTCGACCCGGCCGGTGGCGAGGTGACGGCCGAGGAGCTCAGCGCCTGGGCCAAGTCCAAGCTGGCGGCCTACAAGTACCCGCGGCGGATCTTCTTCGTCGACGGCTTCCCGCTCGGCCCGTCCGGCAAGGTGCTCAAGCGCGAGCTGCAGGAGCAGTTCAAGGGGCAGTAGGTCAGGCCTTGCGGGCCGGGTCCGCCACGGCGGGCCCGGCCTCCGGCGTGACCGTCCACTCCCACGCGTCGACCTCCTGGTCGGTGGCGGCGTCGCGCACGCGCAGGACCTGGTCACCGTCCTTGGTGACCGTGAGGGTGAAGGTCCCGGCGCACGGCTCCCAGCGGCTGGGGCTGCCGTCCGCGGCGCCGCTCAGCTTGCACTCCCAGCTCCCGTCGGCCAGCTCGAAGGTGGCCGTGCGCGACGACGTCGTGGCCGGCGGCCCGCTCTCGATGGCCGGGTGGTCCTCGCCGGGGCGGGTGTCCTGCTGCGCGGCCGGCGCGGTGCTCCGCGGGCTGGGCGAGCGTCCCGGCGCCGTCGTCGGTGACGTCGTCGTCTGGGTCGCGGGGCGCGGGGCCGTCGCGGGACGGGCGGCCGGTGCGCTCGTCGGTCGTCCAGCGGTGGTCGCGGTGGGGCGGGGCTGCGCGCTCTCCTGGGCCGTCGGGAGGGCTGCGGTGCCGGCGGAGCCCAGCGCGGTGAGCCCCCTGGCCTCAGCGCGGTCCTCCCGCGGCACGTCGCGCAGGCCGCTGCTCGACGCGACCGGCGGCGGGTCGGCCGCCACGGGGGTCGTCGCCGCCCCTCCGCTCGCGATGACCGCCGCGCCGGCGGCGCCGGCGGCCAGCGCGCCCGCCGCCTGAGGGACCGACGTCCCGGCGCGCACGCCGCTCTGCGCGATCGAGGACAGGAACGGCAGCTGCAGCACGAACGACACCGGCCCCATCGCCCACAGCAGGCGAGGCAGCGACACGGCCAGGAAGGCGCGGACGTAGAGCGGGTCGAAGTGCGTGCCGGCGCAGCGGGCCAGCTCCACGCGCGCCGCCCGGGTGGCCATGGCCTTCTTGTACGGCCGGGCCGCCGTCATGGTCTCGAAGGCGTCGATGACGGCGATGAGCCGGCCGGCCTCCGAGATCTCGTCGCCGGCCTTCCCGTGCGGGTAGCCGGTGCCGTCGAAGCGCTCGTGGTGGTCCAGGATCCCGTCTCCCCAGGAGCCCAGCCACGGCAGCAGCGGTGCGGCCAGCGCCGCACCCGCAGCCGGGTGCAGCCGTACCGCGTCGAACTCGGCCGGGTCCAGCCGGCTCGGCTTGGTCAGGATGCGGGCGGCCACCTCGACCTTGCCGACGTCGTGCAGCAGGGCCGACCAGCGCAGGCGGTCCCGCTCCTGCTCGTCCAGCCCCAGCTCGACGGCGAGCACGTCGCAGAGCAGGCGCACCCGCTCGCTGTGGCCGCGGGTCCGGCGGTCGTGGGCGCCGAGCGCGCCGATGAGGGCGAGCACGAGGTCGGAGGTGCTGGTGGGGTGCAGCGAGCTCCCCGTCCAGAGCAGCTCGTGCCGCGGCGTGGCCGCCGCGGTCCGGGCCATGCGCAGCCGCGAGGGCGCCCGGTCCGGGAAGATCATCGACAGCTGGAGCAGCAGCGTGATCGGCAGCAGCCGGCGGGCCCCGCGCTGCACGGCGGTGGCCACCAGCAGGCCGAGCGCGAGCATGGCGGCGACTCCCCAGCCGCTGCCGGCGGCGTCCGGCGGCAGCCAGCGGCTCAGCGCGTAGACGGCGGCGCACGAGGCGAGCAGGGGCACGGCCAGCAGCAGCACGCGCAGCACCCCGGCCAGCGCGGGTCGGGCCTGCCAGCGGTGGTCCTGCGCGGCGGTCGTCATGAGCGCCTGCGCCACGGGCGGCGGCGCACGTCCGTCACGGTGCTCACCACGTGGCTTGCCGTGTCGAAGCCCTCCAGCGCCGGCAGCGACGGCGGGAGGGCGAGGGTGACGTGGGCGAGCTCGTCCAGCGGCCCGTCGCCAGGGTGCAGCGCGAGGAGCGTCGCTCCACTGTGGCGGGCGTCGTCGAGCCGCTCGAGCAGGCGGTCGTCGGCGGCGGTCGGGGAGGCGACCAGCACGGTGGTGCCGCGGGAGGCCTCGTGGACGGCCTCGAGCCCGACCGACAGGTGCGCCGGCGCGCCGACCGGGACCAGCCAGCGGACCAGCGTCGGCTGCAGCGCGGGCAGGCCCTGCCAGCGCGCGGCGTCGCTCAGGTGGGCGGTCAGGTGCCAGGGCTCGTCCTCGGGCGTACCCACGACGAGCAGGCGTCCGGGCTCGTGGCCGGCCCCGCGCAGGGACGCCGCGAAGCGCCGGGCGGCGTCCAGCCAGCCGCCCGGTTCGAGGCGGCGCAGCGTGCGCGGGAGGTCCTGCGGCTCCACGCCACTCCTGCCTTCGTCGTGCGGGTCCCTGCTGGTATCGGCGCCTTCCGGACCAGGCTGGAGTCGATGTTCCCGGGCGGACCCGGCCTAGTCTCGACGGCGTGCAGGTCCTGGCTCTCGACACCTCGTCGCCGGCGGTCAGCGCGGCCCTGGCGCACGTGGCGCAGGGCGCCGTCGAGGTGGTCGCCGAGCACGTCGTCGTGGACGCGCGCCGGCACGGCGAGCTGCTCGCGGCGGGTGTGCGCGAGGTCCTGGCCGGGGCCCGGCCGGACGCCGTCGTCGTGGGCACCGGTCCGGGTCCGTTCACCGGCCTGCGCGTCGGCCTGATGACCGCAGCGGCCATGGCGGACGCGCTCGGCATCCCGGCGTACGGCGTCTGCTCGCTGGACGGCTTCGTCGACGACGGGCTGGTCGTCGCCGATGCCCGGCGCAAGGAGGTCTACTGGGCGCGGTACTCCGGCGGCGTGCGGGTCGCGGGACCGTCGGTCGACCGGCCCGCCGACGTGGTGCTGCCGCCGGGGGTGGTCGTCGTCGGCGCGGGGGCGCCGCTGCTGGGGGTCGAGGGCGCGCCGCCGCTCCACCCGTCGATGCGGCTGCTCGTGCAGCGGGCAGCCGCCCGGGTGCTCGCCGGCGCGCCGTCCGAGGCGTTGACGCCGCTCTACCTGCGCCGCCCCGACGCGGTGGAGCCGGGGGCGTCGAAGAAGGTCACCGCATGAGCGGCGACACCCCGCTGTGGTTGGAGGCGTTCCCGCACGACTACGAGGTGGCGCACGAGCGGACCCTGCGCGGGATGAGCAAGGTCAAGGAGCGCGTCTACTACCCGGGGGCCTCGCGCGACGGCGGCCATGACGGCGCATGGCTGCGCATCAACGCCTCCACCGGGCGGGTCTGGACCGGCGTGTTCGCCAGCGACCTGCTGGCCGGCCGGCTGTCGCTGATCGCCTCGTGGCCGGAGCCGTCCACGCTGTTCGTCTCCGTCGGCGGCGGGCCCTACCTCGTCGACACCCGCGACCCGGACGTGTGGAGCCGGCTGTCCCGTCCGACGGTGCGACGCTTCGACCCGCACGGCGACCTCGGGCTCGCGCTGCTGCTCGACGACGAGCGGCTGTCGGCCTACGACGCGGCGGGGCTGGCCTGGGAGAGCGAGCACCTCGGCCCGGACGCCGGGTGGCTCGGCCGGCTCGACGACGAGGTGCACCTGCGGGCCGGGGGGCTGCTGCACCGGGTGTCGCTGCGGCACGGGGGGACGACGACCGAGCCCGTCTCGTGGTGAGGCTGGAGCGGTTCCGCTGGTGGCACGTCGATCTCGTGCTGCCGATCGAGCGGGAGCTCTTCCAGCCGGAGCCGTGGAGCGCGCGGCTGTTCTGGTCCGAGCTGGGGCAGGTCGACACCCGGCACTACGTCGTGGCGCTGTCCGGGACCTCGCTCGTGGGCTACGCCGGGCTGTGCGACTACCCGGACGAGGCTTTCGTGCAGACGATGGCGGTGGCGCCGGCCGCCCAGGGAGCCGGGGTGGGTGCGCTGCTGCTGGAGGACCTGCTGGCCGAGGCGGCGCGCCGCCGCCAGCGGGTCGTGTCGCTCGAGGTCCGGGCGGACAACGCAGCGGCGCAGCGGCTCTACGCGCGGCACGCCTTCGTGCAGACGGGGGTGCGGCGCGGCTACTACCCCGGCGGCGTCGACGCCCTGGTCCTGACCCGCCGCACCTGACCCGTCTGCACGGGCGATCGGCCCCCGTCGGGGCTCGGCCGGTGGCGGCGGGGGAGCCAGGGCCGGGGGGTGTGCTCCGTAGGCTGACCGGCGTGCGCGATGACCCGCTGGTGCTGGGGATCGAGACCTCCTGCGACGAGACCGGCATCGGCATCGTGCGCGGCACCACGCTGCTGGCCGACGCGGTCGCGAGCAGCGTCGACGAGCACGCCCGCTTCGGCGGCGTCGTGCCGGAGGTGGCCAGCCGAGCGCACCTCGAGGCGATGGTCCCGACCGTCCACCGGGCGCTGGAGACGGCCGGGGTGGAGCTCCGCGACCTGGACGCGGTCGCCGTCACCGCCGGCCCGGGCCTGGCTGGCGCCCTGCTGGTCGGCGTCGCGGCCGCCAAGGCCTACAGCCTTGCCCTCGACGTCCCGCTCTACGGCGTCAACCACCTCGCGGCGCACGTCGCGGTCGACGTCCTCGAGCACGGCGCGCTCCCCGAGCCGACCATCGCGATGCTCGTCTCCGGCGGGCACTCCAGCCTGCTGATGGTCGACGACGTGACGCGCACGATGACGCCGCTCGGCGCCACCGTGGACGACGCCGCGGGGGAGGCCTTCGACAAGGTGGCCCGCCTGCTCGGGCTCGGCTTCCCGGGCGGGCCCGTCGTGGACCGCGAGGCGCGGAACGGCGACCGCGCCGCGATCGCCTTCCCGCGCAGCATGCTCAGGGAGCAGTCCTTCGACGTGTCGTTCAGCGGGCTCAAGACCGCGGTCGCCCGCTGGGTCGAGGCCAAGCAGGCCGCGGGCGAGCCGGTCCCGGTAGCCGACGTGTGCGCCTCCTTCCAGGAGGCGGTCTGCGACGTGCTGACCGCGAAGGCGGTGCGCGCCTGCACCGAGCAGGGCGTAGGCAGCCTGCTCATCGGCGGCGGCGTCGCGGCCAACACCCGGCTGCGCGCGCTGGCCCAGGAGCGCTGCGACGCAGCGGGTCTCGTGCTGCGGGTCCCGCGGCCGGGGCTGTGCACCGACAACGGCGCGATGGTCGCCGCGCTCGGCAGCCGCCTGGTCGCGGCAGGGGTCGCCCCGAGCCCGATCGACCTGCCGGCCGACAGCTCCATGGACGTCCGCGAGGTGGTCTGCCGGTGATCGCCGTCCTGCTCCTGCTGGTGGCCGCGGGCCTGCTGGTCGCCGGCGCCGAGATGTTCGTCGAGAACGCCGCCGCCGCGGCCAAACGCCTGGGGGTCACCGTCCTGGCCGTCGCGGTCCTGCTCGCGGGGGCTGAACCGGAGGAGCTGCTGACGGCGGTGCTGGCCGCCGCGCAGGACCGGCCGGGGCTGTCCTCCGGCGACGCGATCGGCGCCAACGTCACGATGCTGACGGCCGCCCTCGGTCTCGCCGCGCTGGTGCGGCCGCTGCCGGTCGGCCGCCGCACGAGGCTGTACGCCGGGGGCAGCGCGGTGGCCGGACTCCTCGCGGTCGCGGCCCTCCACCGGGGTGTCACCCGCCTCGAGGGCGCGCTGCTGCTCGCCGCCTACCTGGGTCTGGTCGCCGCGGTGTGGGTCAAGGAGAAGGTGCCGCCCACCATCGGCGAGCTGGCCGAGATGGACGACGCCGACGAGGACCGCGGCACGGCGGCGGCGCTCGGACTGGTCCTCGTGGGCCTGGTGCTGATGACCGTCGGCGGCGTCGCCGCGGTCGAGGGAGCGACCCGGCTGGTCGAGAGCTCGGGCACGAGCGACACCGCGATCGGCCTGACGGTGCTGGCGCTCGCGACGACCGCCGAGCTGTTCGCGATCGTCCTGGCGGCCGCGAAGCACGGCGTCGAGGAGGTCGCGGTGGCCGCGGTCGTCGGCAGCGCGGCCTACAACGCGACCGCCACCCTCGGCGCCGCCGCGCTGGTGACCGACCTGCCGGCCGTCCGGGGCCCGGCCCTCCTGGCCGCCGTGCTGCCGCTGGTCGTGGTGCTCGCCAGCGTGCGCGGCCGGCTCGGCAGAGCGGCCGGCGCGGGGCTGCTGACGACGTACGTCCTGTTCCTGGTATTCGTCCTGAGGTGAGTTGTGCCGCTGGCACTCGACCCACTAGAGTGCCAGCAGCAGCCAGGCTCCTGACCCCCGCGACGGCAGAGGCCCGGTCCGCTCCATCATCTGCACCACTGGAGGATTCCGCATGAGCACCGCTACCAAGGTCGCCATCAAGCCGCTCGAGGACCGCATCGTGGTCCAGGCGAACGACGCCGAGAGCACCACCGCGTCCGGCCTCGTCATCCCGGACACCGCCAAGGAGAAGCCCCAGGAG
>JBKJQQ010000114.1:0-9198 GCA_046593875.1 Mycobacteriales bacterium
CGGGACCGGCCGGCGCAGGACGCGACCTACGCCATCGTCTACACCTCGGGCACGACCGGCCGGCCGAAGGCGTCGCAGGTGGTCCACCGCTGCTCGGTGCACAGCGGCATGAGCTACCAGCGGGTGCTGCAGCTCGAACCCGGCGACGTCACCGCCGTGCTGTTCCCGATGTACTACATCTCCGCCATGCACGCCCACGTCCTGCCGGCGATGCTGGCCGGCGCCCGCTGCGTGCTGGTCGACACGACCTCACCCCGTGAGTACGTCGAGCTGCTGGCCGCGCAGGGCGTCACCTGGGCGTACGCCGTGCCGTCCTGGTGGCGGCTGTGCCTGCGGGTGGACGGCTTCGCCGACCTGCCGGCGCTGACCCGGTTGGCCGCGGGCGGCGCGCCCTTCCCGTCGGACCTGCAGGCCGGTCTGCGCGACCGCTTCCCGGACGCGCGGCTGTTCGACGTCTACGGCCTGTCCGAGACGCACTCCCCCGGCTGCATCGCCACCGACGAGGACCTGCAGGCCCGACCCGGCAGCATCGGCCGGCCGTTGGACTGCATGGAGGCGCAGGTGCGCGACGACGACGGCGAGGCCCTGCCGCCGGGCCGGCCGGGGCAGCTGTGGCTGCGCGGCTCGCTCGTGACCACCGGCTACGCCGGCGATCCCGCGGCCACGGCCGAGGCGATCGTCGACGGCTGGTTCGACACAGGTGACGTCGCCCGCATCGACGACGACGGCCGGGTCACCGTGCTCGACCGCACCAAGGACATGATCAATCGCGGCGGGACGAAGATCTTCTCCGCCGAGGTGGAGGAGCTGCTGCGCCGGCACCCGGCCGTCGAGGACGCCGCCGTCGTCGGGATGCACGACGCGCTCGCCGGCGAGGCGGTCGCGGCGTTCCTGGTCACCAGCGGGGAGGTGACGGCCGGGGAGGTGCGCGCGTGGGTGCGCGAGGGGATGGCCGACTACGCCGCACCCAAGGTCGTCGAGCTCGTCGACGCGCTCCCGCGCAACGCGGTCGGCAAGACCGACAAGCAGGCGCTGCGCTCCCGGCTGGGGGCCGGCCCGCCGACGGCCGTGCCCGACGCGGTGGTCCTGCCTGCATCCGAGGTCGACGGGGCGGCCGCGCTGCACGCCCTGGCCGAGCCCCGGCGAGCACACCTGGTGCGCCTGCTGCTGGACCGCCAGCTGGCGGTGCGCGACCTGGTCGCGCTGACGGGCATGGCGCAGCCGCTGGTCTCGCACCACCTGCGCGTGCTGCGCGAGGCGGGGCTGGTCGACAGCTCGGTGCGCGCGAACCTCACCGTCTACCGGCTGCGTCCCGACGTGCTGGCCGAGCTGGCCGAGCGGCTGCGGTCGATGGCCGACCGCGCCGCCGGCACCGCGCGCGCGACGCCCTGGTGACGATGCCTAGGGTCGCCCCGTGATGCTGGCCGGCAAGCGCCTGGTGGCGACGGGGGTCCTCACGGAGGCCTCGATCGCCAGCGCGGTCGTGCGGCTGGCCCGCGAGCAGGGCGCCGAGGTGCTGCTGACCTCGCCGCTGTGCCGGGCCTGGTCCGTGACCTCGAAGGTGGCGCCCCGGCTGGGTGTCGACGCCGACGTCCTCGAGCTCGACGTGCTGCTGCCCGAGGACCTCGCCGGGCTGGCGCAGTCCGTCCGCGACGCAGGCTGGGACCGCGTCGACGGGGTGCTGCACGCGATGGCCTACCTGCCCGAGCACGAGCGCGCGGACGGCTTCGCCGGGCAGCCGTGGTCGTTCGTCTCCGAGGTGCTGCAGGTCGGCACCTGGTCGCTCGCGGCCACGGTGTCCGCGCTGCGCCCGCTGCTGGTGCGCGGCTCCTCGGTCGTGGGCCTGCACCTGGACGCCGACCGCGCCTGGCCCGGCCAGGACTGGTTGGGCGTCGCGCACGCTGGGCTCGCGTCGACCGCCCGCTACCTGGCGCGCGACCTCGGACCGGACGGCGTACGGGTCAACCTGCTCGCCTGCGGCCCGCAGCGCACGCTGCTCGCCAAGGCCGTCCCGGACGCCGACGCCTTCGCCGCCTCCTGGGACGAGCGGGCGCCCCTGGGCTGGGACGCGCGCGACGGCTCGGCGATCGCGAAAGCCGCTGTCGCGCTGCTGTCGGACTGGTTCCCCGCGACGACAGGCTCCGTGGTGCACGTCGACGGCGGTGCGCACGCCCAGGGAGTGTGACCGGCGGGTGAGCCGGCGCCGTCTGACCTAGCGTCGTCCGCATGGACCTGGACGCCTCGCCGATCGTCGTCGCTGCCGCAGCGGCCGCCCACGACCTGTCCGCCGACGCGACGCGGCTGGAGCGGGAGGGCGTCGACCGGTCGGTGCTCGACACGATGGCCGCCGCCGGCCTGCTGGCAGTCGCCGGACCGCCCGACCTGGGCGGTGCGTGGCCGGCCGAGCAGCGCCGGGTCGCCGAGCTGCTGGCCGGTGCGAGCCCGGACGCGTGGTTCGTGTGGTTCCAGCACGGCCCGGTCGTCAAGATGCTCAAGGCCAGCGAGAACGCCGACCTGGTCGCCAAGCACCTGCCCGAGCTCTGCGCGGGGCGTGAGCTCGGCGGCGTCGCCTGGTCGCACCTGCGCACCGCAAAGCCGTCCGTGCACGCGACCCGGGTCGACGGCGGCTGGTCGCTGTCGGGCTTCCAGCCGTGGTGCACGGGCTGGGGGCTGACCGACGTCGTCCTGGTCGGGGCCCTCGTGGCCGACACCGACCAGGTGCTCTTCGGACTCGTCCCGGCCGGCGACCGGCCGGAGATGACCAGCGCCGGTGAGCTCTCCCTGGCGGCCATGGCGGGCACGAGCACCCACGCCCTGCGCTTCGACGCTCTCTCCGTGTCCGACGCCGAGGTCGTGCTGCTGACCGACCGCGGTCCGTGGGCGGCGGCCGACTCGGCCGCCAACACCAACGTCCAGCCGTCGACGTTCGGCATCGCGCTGGCCGCCCTCGACCTGCTCGCCGAGCGGGAGCCCGACACCGCGATGCAGCTGCGGCCGCGGCTGCTCGAGCTCCGCACCCGGGCCTACCGGCTGCTCGACGAGGTCGAGCCCGGCCAGCAGCTCGATCGGCGCCTGGACCTGCGCGCCGAGTCCCTGCTGCTCGCGATCGAGTGCTGCACCGCCCTTCTCGCCGCGCGCGGCGGCCAGGGCATGGACCTCGGTGAGCCCGCCCAGCGACTGCTGCGCGCCGCCGCCTTCCAACTCGTGCACAGCCAGGCGGCGCACATCCGGGCCGCGACGCTGGGGGCGCTCGTCGCGTGATGCCGTCGCGCCAGACCGGCCCCGACGTGCTGGTCGACGAGGTCGTCCGCGGCGTCACCGTGCGCTGCTACGCCGACCGGCCGCATTCGGTCGTCCAGGTGCTGCAGGACGCGCTCGCCACCCGCGCCGACGACGTCCTGCTCGTCGACCTCGCGGCCGGCACCACGACGACGTACGCCGGGTTCGCATGGCTGGTCGAGGGTGCCGCACAGGCGCTGCTTGAGCGGGGCCTGCAGCCCGGCGCCCGGGTGGCCGTGCTCGCCCGCAACGGCCTGGAGGCGGCCGTGGCGATCTGGGCCTGCGCCCGCGCGGGGCTGATCCACCTCGGCATCCCGGTCGACAGCCCACCCGCCCGGGTCGCGGCGCTGCTCGAGCTGACCGGGGCGGCCCTGCTGCTGGCGCAGCCCTGCCTGACGGCGCAGGTGCCGCCCACCGCTGTGCCCGTCGAGGACGCTGCCACCGTGCTGCTCGGTCGCGAGATCCCCTGGCAGCACGGCAGGGCGCTGCCGGACCAGGACACGACCTACTCGCTCATCCCGACCAGCGGCACGACCGGCCACCCCAAGGCGGTCCAGGTCACCGGCCGCATGTCCGGCCACGCGGCGGCCTTCTACACCCGCGCCCTCGGGCTCACCGCGCGCGACCGCACCGCCATCCACCTGCCCTTCGCCTGGGTCTCCGGCCACGTCACGCAGCTCACGCCGGCGATGCTGTCGGGCGGCTCGGCCGTCACGATGGCCACCTTCTCCGCGGCCGACCTGTGCGCGGTCGCGGCCCAGCACGGGGTGACCTGGCTCGACGTCGTCCCGAGCATCTGGGAGCTGCTGCTGCGGAGCTCGCCGTTCCGGCTGCCGGAGCTCGCCGGGGTGCGGCTGGCCGTCTACGGCGGTGCGCCCGCGCCGCCCGGCACGCTCGACCGGGTCCGCGACCGGTTGCCGCAGCTGCGGATGGTCGACGTCTACGCGCTGTCCGAGACCTGCGCGCCGGTCACCTGCCTGTCCGACACCGAGGCGCTGCGCCGGCCCGGCAGCGTCGGACGGCCCGCCCCCTACGTCGACCTGCAGCTGGTGGCACCGGACGGCAGCCCTGTCCCCCGGGGCGAGCCGGGCGAGGTGTGGGTGCGCTCGCCCGCCACGACACCGGGCTACTGGGGCGCCCCCGCGCCGGTCGACGCCGACGGCTGGCTGCACACCGGCGACCTCGGGCGGCTGGACGCCGAGGGCTACCTGACGGTCGGCGGTCGCGCGGTCGACCTCATCATCCGCGGCGGTGTGAACGTCTACCCGGCCGAGGTCGAGCGGGCGCTGCTCGGCACCGGCCTGCTCACCGACGCCGTGGCGGTCGGGGTGCCGTCCGCGGTGACCGGCCACAACGTCGGCGCCGCCGTGGTCCCGCGTCCGGGCACGGAGGTCGACCTGCACGTCCTGCAGACGGCGGTGCGCGACGCGCTCGGGGCGCACGCCGTCCCGCGCCCGCTGCGGGTGGTCGACGCCCTGCCGCGCAACGCCAACGGCAAGGTCGACCGCGCCCGCGTGCTGGCGGTCCTCACCGGAACCTAGGGTCATCGCGTGCTCCACCACTTCTACGACGGCCGGCGGCAGGCGCCGCGGCACGACGCGACCACGCCCGTCCTGGACCCCGCGACCGGGCAGGAGTACGACCGGGCGCCGGTGGCGGGTGCGGCCGACCTCGATGCCGCCTTCGCCGCCGCCCGCGCCGCCTTCCCCACCTGGCGGGACACCCCGCCCGGGGTGCGCGCCGGGATGCTGCTCCGGCTGGCCGACCTGCTCGAGCAGCGCGCCGAGGCCTTCGTCGAGGCGGAGTGCCGCAACACCGGCAAGCCGGGCGCGGCGATGCGCGCCGAGATGCCGCACGTCGTCGACGTCGTCCGCTTCAGCGCCGGGGCCTCGCGGGTGCCCGAGGGGCTGGCCGCAGGCGAGTACGTCGCGGGCCACACCAGCGTGCTGCGGCGCGAGCCGCTCGGCGTCGTCGCCCAGCTGACGCCCTGGAACTACCCCCTGATGATGGCGACCTGGAAGTGGGCCCCCGCCGTGGCGGCCGGCAACACGGTCGTCCTGAAGTCCGCCGAGACGACCCCCGTGACGCCGCTGATGCTGGCCGAGCTCGCCGCCGAGGTACTGCCCCCCGGGGTGCTCAACGTCGTGTGCGGCGACCGCGGCACCGGCCGGCTCATGGTCGAGCACGACGTCCCCGCGATGGTCGCCCTCACCGGCTCGGTGCGCGCCGGCCGCGAGGTGATGGCGTCGGCGGCCGCGACCGTGAAGCGCCTGCACCTCGAGCTCGGCGGCAAGGCCCCGGTCCTGGTCTTCGACGACTGCGACCTCGACCTGACGGTTCAGGGCCTGCTCGACATCGGCTACTACAACGCAGGTCAGTCCTGCACCGCCGCGACCAAGGTGCTCGCCGCGCCGGGCGTGCACGACGAGCTGGTCGCCCGCCTGGCCGCCGGGGCGCAGGCGATGGAGCCGGGACCGACCGGGTACTTCGGCGCGCTCAACAACGCCGACCAGCTGGCCCGGGTCGCCGGCCTGGTCGAGCGCCGCGGGGCGCACGCCGAGGTCGTCGCCGGCGGCACGCCCCTGGCCCGGGACGGCTTCTGGTACCCGCCGACCGTCGTGTCCGGCGTGCGGCAGGACGACGAGCTCGCCCGTGAGGAGGTCTTCGGCCCCGTCATCACCGTCCAGCGGGTGGCCGACGAGGCCGACGCGCTCACCACGGCCAACGACACGCCGTACGGCCTGGCGGCCAGCGTCTGGACGACCGACGCCGCCCGCGCGCAACGGGCCGCCCGCGCGCTGGACTTCGGCGCGGTCTGGGTCAACTGCCACTCCGTGCTCGCCACCGAGATGCCGCACGGCGGCTACGCCTCCTCGGGATTCGGCAGCGACCTGTCTGCCTACTCGCTGCGCGACTACACCCGGCTCAAGCACGTCGTGACCCGTCTGTAGGCCCCATCAAGCGCCGTTGATGACGACTGCGCTACGGTGGCAGCCCTTGACCCGGAGGACGCCTGCATGACCCGCATCGCCGTCTGCGGCGGCGTGTACAGCAACCCGTACGCGCTGCGCGCCTTCCTCGACGACGCACGGGCCCGCGGCGCCGAGCGGCTCTACTGCCTGGGCGACCTCGGCGGCTACGGCGCCGAGCCCGACGCGGTCTGGCCGCTGCTGGTCGACAACGACGTCACCGTCGTCGCCGGCAACTACGACGTGGCCATCGGCCGTGGCGACACCGACTGCGGCTGCGGCTACTCCGACCCGCGCGACAACGAGTTCGCCCAGCTCATGTACGACTACACGCTCGCCCACACCAGCCGCGACTACGCGCAGTGGATGACGACCCTGCCGACCGAGCGCCGCTTCACCGAGGGCGGCGTCGACGTGCACCTGGTGCACGGCTCCACGCTGGCGCTCAACGACTTCTGGTGGGAGTCGCTCAGCGACGAGCAGCACGGCCTGCGCGTGCAGGAGTCCGGCGCCGACCTCGTGATGTGCACGCACTCCGGGCTGCCCTGGCAGAAGCAGGTCGGCGACACCCTGGTCGTCAACGTCGGCGTGCTCGGCCGGCCGGCCAACGACGGCCGGCGTGAGGTCTGGTACGCCCTGGTCGACCTCGTCGACGGTCGGGCCACCGCCGAGCTGGTCCCGCTGGCCTACGACTGGCAGGCGCAGGCCGCCTCGATGCGCGCGGGCGGGCTCCCGGAGGCCTTCGTCGAGACGGTCGAGACCGGCTGGTGGACCACCTGCCTGGAGATCGTCCCGCCGTACGAGCGGTCGCTCGGGCGCTACCAGCTCTACCGCTCCGCCCTGCCGTCCGGCTTCGAGGACACCCCCGTCTCCTGGGCCGACGCCCCGGACGTCGTCGACGACGGGCTTCCGGTCGTGCCGCTGTTCGGCTCGCCGATGTTCCCGCCGCGGCTGTGGCTCTACACCAACTTCCACTGCAACCTGGCCTGCTCGTACTGCTCGGTCGCCAGCAGCCCCCAGGCGCGCAAGCGGTCGGTCGGCCTGGAGCGGGTCAAGGCGCTGGTCGACGAGGCCGTCATGGAGGGCTTCACCGAGATCTACATGACCGGCGGCGAGCCGTTCCTCGAGCCCGACATCGTCGAGATGGTGCTCTACGCGACCGAGCGCCTGGACGTCGTGCTGCTCACCAACGGGATGCTCTACCAGGGCTACCGGCTCGAGCAGCTGAAGCGGCTGGCCGGCCGCGAGCGGCTGGTGCTGCAGACCTCGATCGACGCGGCGTCGGCTCCCGGGCACGACGTCAACCGCGGCAAGGGCTCGTGGCAGAAGGCGATGGACGGGCTGCGCACCGCCAAGGACCTGGGCCTGCCGGTCCGTGTCGGCATGACGGTGACCCCGGACAACGCGCACGAGGTCGAGCCGCTGCGCGCGCTGGTCGCCGGCATGGGCATCACCGGCAAGGACTTCGCCGCGCGGCCACTGGTCGCGCGCGGGTTCTCCGAGCAGGGCGCCGAGATCTCCGACCTCAACACCGTCCCCGAGCTGGCCGTGACCACCGACGGCGTGCACTGGCACCCCGCCGGCGCCGACGTCGAGACCAGCCCGGACATGCTGCTGGCCCGGCACGCCTCCCCCGACCAGTGGGTTCCCCTGGCCGAGGGCAAGCGCCTCGCGGTCGAGCACTTCCTCACGCTCCGAAGGGCGGACGGCTCCCTGCCGCTCGTCTACAACTGCGCCGTCTGAGAGGCACCACCCGTGACCCTGCTGAACACCACGCCCGACGTCGAGCAGGCCGTGGCCGAGCGCTACAGCGCCGGCGCGCAGTCCGTCGAGGCCGCGCTGTGCTGCCCCGTCGACTACGACCCGCGCTTCCTGGAGGTCATCCCGCAGGAGGTGCTGGACCGCGACTACGGCTGCGGTGACCCCTCGCAGCACCTGGGTGCCGGCGAGACCGTCCTGGACCTCGGCAGCGGCGGCGGCAAGATCGCCTTCATCGCCTCGCAGGTGATCGGCGAGGCCGGTCGCGTCATCGGCGTCGACATCAACGACGAGATGCTGGCGCTGGCCGAGAGCGCCAAGCCGCAGGTCGCCGAGGCGATCGGCTACTCCAACGTGGAGTTCCGCAAGGGACGCATCCAGGACATGCGCCTGGACGTCACCGCGACCGAGCAGTGGCTGCAGGCCAACCCGGTCACCGACCTGGCCTCGCTGCAGGCCTTCGAGGCCGAGACGGCCCGTCAGCGCCTGGAGTCCCCGCTGGTCCCGGACGGCTCGGTCGACGCCGTTGTCTCCAACTGCGTGCTGAACCTCGTGGCCACCGACCTCAAGGGCGAGCTGTTCGCCGAGATCTTCCGCGTCCTGCGCAAGGGCGGCCGGGCGATCATCAGCGACATCGTCAGCGACATCGAGGTCCCCGAGCACCTGCGCGCCGACCCCGAGCTGTGGAGCGGCTGCATCTCCGGCGCTTTCCAGGAGGAGGCTTTCCTGCAGGCCTTCGAGGACGCCGGCTTCTACGGCGTGACGCTCGACAAGCGCGACAGCGCGCCGTGGCAGGTCGTCGAGGGCATCGAGTTCCGCTCCGTCACCGTCGTGGCCTACAAGGGCAAGCAGGGCCCGTGCTTCGACCACGGCCAGGCCGTCGTGCTCAAGGGCCCGTGGAAGTCCGTGCTGGACGACGACGCGCACGTCTACGAGCGCGGCGTGCCGACCGCGGTCTGCGCCAAGACCTTCGCCATCCTGTCCGGTGCGCCCTACGCCGGGATGTTCGAGCTGCTCGAGCCGGCGGAGGCGATCGACCCCGAGACCGCGCCGCTGTTCGCCTGCTCGCCGACCGCGGCCCTGCCGACCGGCGTGCTGGCCGCCCCCGGCCTGATCGCCCCGGCCCGTCGCCCGGTCGGCGGCATGAGCACCACCGCCGCCAGCGACGGCGCCTGTTGCTGATCCCTGCCAC
>JBKJQQ010000182.1:0-5367 GCA_046593875.1 Mycobacteriales bacterium
ACCGCGTTGACCACGAGGTTGCGCAGCACCCGCTCGACGCGCACCGCCTCGACCTCCGCGACGACCGGCCAGGACGGGACGCTCACGTCGAGGCGGCTGCCCTTGCGCTCGGCGAGCGGGTTCGCGGCGCGCACGACCCGGCGGACCAGCGGGCCGAGGTCGACCGGTGAGGCGTCCAGCTCCGCGGCGCCCGCGTCGTAGCGGCTGATCTCGAGCAGGTCGACGAGCAGCGACTCGAAGCGGTCGAGCTCGGCCTGCAGCAGCTCGGCCGAGCGGGCGGGTCCGGCGCGGAAGTCCTCGCGGCCGTCGTAGAGGACGTCGGCCGCCATGCGCACCGTGGTGAGCGGTGTGCGCAGCTCGTGGGACACGTCGGAGACGAAGCGGCGCTGCACCCGCGAGAGGTCCTCGAGCTGTTGGATCTGCGCCTGCAGCGCCTCGGCCATCGAGTTGAAGGTCGATCCCAGGCGGGCGATCTCGTCCTCGCCGCGCACGCGGAGGCGCTCGTCGAGGCGGCCGGCGGCGAGGCGCTCGGCGGTGGACGCCGCGGCCCGCACGGGGGCGACGACCTGCCGCGCCACCAGGCCGGTGATGACCCCGAGCAGGACCACCAGCAGCAGGCCCGCAGCGGCGGCGGTACGTCGTACGAGACCGAGGGTCTCCTGCTCGGCGGTCAGCGGGAAGAACTGGAACAGCCGGTACTCCCCCAGCCCCGGCACGGTCACCGGTGAGCCGACGACCAGCCCGGGCTCGACGCCGTCGCCGTCGCCGACCGGGACGTCGGCGTAGACGTAGGAGGTGGTCGGCGTCGACGCCAGGCTCGCGTCGAGCTCGGCGGGCACGTCGCGGACCGCCGCGTCACCGAGGGCGAACTGGAAGCGCGGCGGCGGCGCCGTCAGCACGACCGAGGACGAGCTGCGCGAGGCGACCTCGTCGACGAGGTCGGACAGCAGCTGCTCCTTGCGGTCGGGCGCCGCCGTCTCCGACCCGACCAGGCGCGCCTCCAGCAGCAGCAGCCCGGACCGCGCCTCGACCAGAGACGCGCGCGTCTTGGCCTGCACCAGTCCGCGGCCGACGGACTCCAGCAGCAGCGAGGCGAACAGCGCCACGATGATGCTCGACACGAGCAGCGTCGTGACCACGACGCGGGTCTGCAGCGAGCGGCGCCAGCGCGTCGCGACGACCTCGCCGAAGCCCTTGACGCGCGCCGCCGCACTGCTGAGGCCGCGGCGCCAGGCGGGATCGAGCGAGACGGCCTCGGGCCGCGGCCGCACCGCCGGCTCGGTCGCGGCGGACGGCGGTCCGGACAGGTCGGCGGTCAGGCCGGTCCCGCCTTGTAGCCGACCCCCCGGACGGTGACGACGACCTGCGGGTGCTCGGGATCACGCTCGACCTTCGCGCGCAGCCGCTGCACGTGGACGTTGACCAGCCGGGTGTCGGCCGCGTGCCGGTAGTGCCACACCTGCTCGAGCAGGACCTCGCGGGTGAAGACGGTGTTGGGCTTGCGGGCCAGCGCGACCAGCAGGTCGAACTCCAGCGGCGTCAGCTGCACCTGCTCACCGCTGCGGACGACCTTGTGACCGGGGACGTCGATGCTCACGAGGTCGTCGCCGGCGCCGATGGTGAGCAGCTCGGGCTCGGTGTCCTCACGCTGCCGCAGCCGGGCACGCAGCCGGGCCACCAGCTCCTTGGGCTTGAAGGGCTTGACGACGTAGTCGTCGGCGCCGCTCTCCAGCCCGAGCACGACGTCCAGGGTGTCGCTGCGCGCGGTGAGCATCACGATCGGCACGCCGCTCTCCGCGCGAATCTGCCGGCAGACCTCGATGCCGTCGGTGCCGGGCAGCATCAGGTCGAGCAGCACCAGGTCGGGCTTCTCGCGGCGGAAGGCGCCGAGCGCGGCGTCCCCGTCAGCGACGAAGGCCGGGTCGAGCCCCTCGCCGCGCAGGACGATGCCGAGCATCTCCGCCAGCGCCGGGTCGTCGTCGACGACCAGCACGCGGCCCTTCACGCCGACCTGTCTGCAGTCATGGCGTCATCGTCGCACTCCGACAGCAGGTCCGACCGGCACCGGGTGAGGGACAGCCGTGCCAGCATGGAGGCATGAGCGAGCAGGGTGGCTGGACCACCCCCGAGGGCTGGGGACCGCCGACGTCCCCGCCCCCTCCCGCCGGACCGGCGCCGGGCAGCACGCAGTACGGGCAGGCGACATCCGGGCAGGCGCCGCCCGCCTGGCGACCGGCCGTCAAGCCGGGCGTCGTCCCGCTGCGCCCGCTCGGCCTGGGCGAGCTGCTCGACGGGGCGGTCGGGGTGCTGCGCCGCTATCCGCGACCTGCCCTCGGGATGTCCGCCGTCGTCGCCGTCGTCTCGACGCTCGCCAACGTCGGACTGCTGCTCACCGCGTTCCGGCCGTTCGTCGACACCGACCAGGCGGCGGCGCTGCAGAGCGGCAACACCGATGCGCTCGAGGCCGCTCTCGGCGGCGCGGCCGTCGGCACGCTGCTGACGATCGTGCTGGCGCTGCTGTCCGGCGCGGTCCTGACCGGGATCCTCACCGCGGTGGTCGGGCGTGCCGTCCTCGGGCAGCCGATGAGCCTCGGCGAGGCGTGGGCGCAGGTCCGACCGCTGCTGCTGCGGCTGATCGGCTGCGCGTTCGTCGTCGCCGGCGCCGTCGCCGTACCCGTGCTGGTCTCCGCCGGCATCGCCGTGGCCGTCGTCGGCGTGGCCGGCCCCGTGCTGCTCCTGCTCGCCGTCCCGCTGGTGCTCGCCGGCATCGCGCTGGGCGTCTACCTCTACGTCCGGCTCTCGCTCGCCCCGTGCGCGCTGGTGCTGGAGAAGGTCTCGCTCGGCACGAGCCTGCGTCGCTCGTCGGTGCTCGTGAAGGGCGACTGGTGGCGGGTGTTCGGCATCTCGCTGCTCACGATCGTCGTCGCGCAGTTCGTCGGGCTGGTCATCCAGGTGCCCTTCGAGCTCTTCGGCTACGGCTCGCCCGGTGACCTGTTCTCCGGCACCGGCGCGCTCACGACGCGCACCCTGATCGCCTCCTCCGTCGGCAGCATCATCGGCGCCACGCTGATCGCGCCGTTCACCTCCGGCGTGCGCGCACTGCTGTACGTCGACCGCCGCATGCGCGCCGAGGGCCTGGACGTGGCCCTCACGGCGGCGGCCGCCGACCAGCGGTGACCGACCTCTCCCGGGAGGCGGCGCGCGACGCGGCCCGCGAGGAGCTGTCCCGGCCGGAGTACGACGCCGCGCAGCCCCCGCTGCTGCTCCGCCTGGCGGGCCGCGCGGTGCGCGAGGTCCTCGAGCTGCTCGACGGCGCGGCGGGCGCGGTGCCCGGTGGCTACGCCGGGCTGCTGATCCTGGCCGCGCTGATCGCCGGTCTGGTGGCCGTCGTGCTCACGCGCCTGCGGCCGGGCGCTTCCGACCGTCGGCGGGCGCCCCTGTTCGACGGCGCCGTCGCACTCACCGCCGCGCAGCACCGCGCCCTGGCGGAGACGGCCGCCGCCGAGGGGCGCTGGGCCGACGCCGTGCGTGAGCGGCTGCGTGCTGTCGTGCGCGACCTCGAGGCCCGCGGCGTGCTCGACCCCCGGCCCGGCCGCACCGCCGGCGAGGTGGCCCGCGACGCCGGCGCTGTCGTGCCTGCGGTCGCGGACGACCTGCGCCACGCAGCGGTCGTCTTCGACGAGGTCTGGTACGGCGGCCGCACCGCCGACGCCTCGTCGTACGCCGTCCTCGTCGCGGTCGACCAGCGGGTCGGCAGCAGCCGCATGGTCGCGCCGTGACCGCTGTCGGGCCCACGGTCTCCACCACGGCGCGCACCGCGCGCGGACCTGCCCTTGTCGTCGGCGCCCTCGTCCTGGTCGGCATCGGCACCGGGGTGCTCGGCGCCGCAGGCCAGGGCGGCCGGCTGGACCCCTCGTCCTTCACGCCTGCCGGCTCGCGCGCCGTGGCGGAGCTGCTGCGCGCGCAGGGGGTGCAGGTCGACCGGGTCGAGACGCTGGACGAGGTCGTGGCGGCCGACCGCACCGACACCACCGTCGTCGTCCCGTTCCCGCAGGGCCTGGCGCCGAGCGAGCTCGAGGTCCTCGCCGAGCTGGCGGCACCGCTGCTGCTGATCGGTGCCGAGCAGCCGGTGCTCGACCTGCTCGACGCCCCCGTCGACGTCGGCCGCCCCGCGGACGTGGAGCGGCGACAGCCCGCCTGCCAGCTGCCGGTGGCCGAGCGCGCGGGCGACGTCGACCTCGGCGGACCGACGTACGAGGCGCAGGACGTGCAGGCGGTCGGCTGCTACTCGACGTCCGGCCGCGCGACGCTGCTGGTGGTCCCGTCGCAGGGGCTGACCCTGATCGGCGACGGCCGGCCCTTCACCAACGAGCGGCTCGACGACCGCGGCAACGCGGCGCTGGCCGTCGGCCTGCTCGGCCAGGCCAACCGCGTCGTGTGGCTGCTCCCGGAGCCCGGCCGGCCGCTGCCCGAGGGCGAGCAGCCGTCGCTCACCTCGCTCATCGCCGACGAGATCAAGACCGGCGCGCTGTGGCTGCTCGTCGTGGTCGCCGTCCTCGCGCTGTGGCGCGCCCGCCGGCTCGGCCGGGTCGTCGAGGAGCCGCTGCCGGTGGTGGTCCGCGCCGCCGAGGCGGTCGAGGGGCGGAGCCGGCTCTACCGCGCCGCCGGTGCGCGCGGCTCGGCCGCCGACGCGCTGCGCACGGCGACCCGCGACCGGGTCTCGCGCCGTGTCGGGATGCCCGTCGGCACCGACCGCGAAGGGCTCGTCGCCGCGGTCGCGGAGCGGGCCGGTCGTCACCCGGCCGTCGTGGACGCCCTTCTGTACGGTGGCCCTCCGGCCGACGACCCCGCGCTCGTGCGGCTCGCGGACGACCTGCGCTCACTCGAGCAGACCCTGACCCAGGAGGTGGCCGGCCCGTGACGGCACCCGGTGGACCGTCCCCTTCCCGCCGCCGCGCTGCGACCTCCGCGCCGCCGACCACCCGCGCGACGTCGACCCGCACTCGGGCGCCGCGTCGTGCGTCCGGGGCCCTCGACGGGGAGGCGGCCCGCGAGTCGCTCGTCGCCCTGCGCGCCGAGGTCGGCAAGGCGGTCATCGGCCAGGACGCCGCCGTGACCGGACTGGTCATCGCGCTGCTGTGCCGGGGCCACGTGCTGCTCGAGGGCGTGCCCGGCGTCGCCAAGACGCTGCTCGTGCGTGCTGTCGCCGCGTCCCTGTCCCTGGAGACCAAGCGGGTCCAGTTCACCCCTGACCTGATGCCCGGCGACATCACCGGCTCGCTGGTCTACGCCGCGGGGAAGTTCGACTTCCGCGAGGGGCCGGTCTTCACGAACCTGCTGCTCGCCGACGAGATCAACCGCACGCCG
>JBKJQQ010000124.1:0-22377 GCA_046593875.1 Mycobacteriales bacterium
CACCGTCAACACGATGGTCGACCAGCTCTCGTCCTTCGCCGACGAGGTCACCCGCGTGGCCCGCGAGGTCGGCACCGAGGGACGGCTCGGCGGGCAGGCGCAGGTCAAGGGCGTGTCCGGCACCTGGCGCGACCTGACCGACAACGTCAACTACATGGCCTCCAGCCTCACCGGGCAGGTCCGCAACATCGCCCTCGTCACGACCGCGGTCGCGCAGGGTGACCTGAGCCAGAAGATCACCGTCGACGCGCAGGGCGAGATCCTCGACCTCAAGAGCACCGTCAACACGATGGTCGACCAGCTCTCCGCCTTCGCCGCGGAGGTCACCCGCGTGGCCCGCGAGGTCGGCACCGAGGGCAAGCTGGGTGGTCAGGCCGAGGTCGCCGGCGTCTCCGGCACCTGGCGCCACCTGACCGAGAACGTCAACCAGCTCGCCGGCAACCTGACCACCCAGGTGCGCGCCATCGCCGAGGTGTCCACGGCCGTGACGCGCGGCGACCTCACGCAGTCCATCGCCGTCGAGGCGCAGGGCGAGGTCGCCGAGCTCAAGGACAACATCAACCAGATGATCGCGAACCTGCGGTCCACCACCGAGATCAACGCCCAGCAGGACTGGCTGAAGTCCAACCTGGCCCGCATCGGCTCGCAGCTGCAGGGCCAGCGCGACCTCGGCGCCGTCACGCAGATGATCATGAGCGAGGTCACGCCGGTCGTGCAGGCCGTCCAGGGGGCGTTCTTCCTGGCCGACAGCATCGACGGCGAGACCGTGCTGCGCCGCGCCGCGTCCTACGGCGCGGGTCGCAAGAAGGCCGAGATCTTCGCGCTGGGAGAGGGTCTGGTGGGACAGGCGGTCGTCGAGAAGAAGCCGATCCGCGTCAAGGAGCTCCCGAAGGGCTACCTCAAGGTGTCCTCGGGGACCGGCGAGGCGGTGCCGGCCGAGCTCATGGTGCTGCCGGTGCTGTTCGAGGAGCAGGTGCTCGGTGCCATCGAGCTGGCGTCGTTCCAGCGCTTCAGCGAGGTGCACACCGGCTTCGTCGAGCAGCTCGTCGAGACCATCGGCGTCGTGCTCAACACGATCATCGCCAACGTCCGCACCGAGGAGCTGCTGAGCCAGTCGCAGCGCCTCGCGCAGGAGCTGCAGGTGCAGTCGGTCGAGCTGCAGCGCAAGAACTCCGAGCTCGAGGAGACCGCCGCACTGCTCGGTGAGCAGAACCGCAACATCGAGATCAAGAACCGCGAGATCGAGATGGCCCGCCTCGGCCTCGAGGAGAAGGCCGAGCAGCTCGCGCTGTCGAGCCAGTACAAGTCCGAGTTCCTCGCGAACATGTCGCACGAGCTGCGCACGCCGCTGAACAGCCTGCTGATCCTGGCCAAGCTGCTCTCCGACAACCCCGAGCAGAACCTCACCGACAAGCAGATCGAGTTCGCCTACACGATCCACAACGCCGGCTCTGACCTGCTCGCGCTCATCAACGACATCCTCGACCTGTCCAAGGTCGAGGCCGGCAAGATGGACGTGCACGCCGCGCCGGTGCACCTCGACGGCGTCTGCGACTACGTCGGCAGCACCTTCGGGCCGCTGGCCGAGCAGCAGGGCCTGGAGCTGCTCGTCGAGCTCGAGGACGGGCTCACCCCGGCCATCACGACCGACGAGCAGCGCCTGCACCAGGTGCTCAAGAACCTGCTGTCCAACGCCCTGAAGTTCACCGAGAAGGGCAGCGTCAAGCTGCTCGTCCACCGGGCGCCGGCGCAGATGCTCTTCGCCGCGCCGACCCTCAACGAGGCGCGCGAGGTCATCGCCTTCAGCGTCACCGACACCGGCATCGGCGTCCCGACCGAGAAGCTGCGCCTGATCTTCGAGGCGTTCCAGCAGGCCGACGGCACGACCAGCCGCAAGTACGGCGGCACCGGCCTGGGGCTGTCGATCTCGCGCGAGATCGCCCGCCTGCTCGGCGGCGCCATCGCCGTCGAGAGCGAGGCCGGCGTCGGCAGCACGTTCACGCTGTACGTCCCGGTGGACTACCCGTTCGCCGACAGCCTCCCGGACCCGGCTGCTCCGGAGGTCACGGTCAGCAGCACGCCGCGGACCGTGCCGGTGCTGTCCTCGGCCCGGGTCACGAGCGCACCCGTCAGCACCGACGGCGACGTGCTCAAGGGCGCCAAGGTGCTCGTCGTCGACGACGACGTGCGCAACGTCTTCGCCCTCACCAGCGCCCTCGAGCTGTACGGCATGCACGTCCTCTACGCCGACAACGGCCGCGACGGCATCCGCCTGCTGCAGGAGGCCGGCGACGTGGACCTGGTGCTGATGGACGTCATGATGCCGGACATGGACGGCAACGAGACGACCGCGGAGATCCGCCGTGACGCACGCTTCGCCGGCCTGCCGATCGTCTTCCTCACCGCCAAGGCGATGCAGGGGGATCGTGAGAAGAGCCTGGCTGCAGGTGCTTCGGACTACGTCACCAAGCCGGTCGACCTCGACCGGCTGCTGACCCGCATGCGCAGCTGGCTGTCCCCGGCGGTCGCTCCTGAGGGCACCGCGTGACCGACCTGGAGGCCCCGCCCGCCAAGCTGCTGCTGGTCGACGACCGCCCAGAGAACCTGCTGGCCCTCGAGGCGATCCTGCAGGGACTCGGTCACGAGCTGCTGAAGGCCAGCTCCGGTGAGGAGGCGCTGAAGAAGCTGCTCAGCGAGGACGTCGCGGTGCTGCTGCTCGACGTGCAGATGCCGGGCATGGACGGCTTCGAGACCGCGCAGCACATCAAGCAGCGGGAGCGGACGCGCAACATCCCGATCCTGTTCCTGACCGCCGGGGACAGCAACGCCCACCAGGCCTTCCGCGGCTACGCCGCCGGCGCCGTCGACTACCTGAGCAAGCCGTTCGACCCCTGGGTCCTGCGCGCCAAGGTCGCGGTGTTCGTCGAGCTGCACCAGCAGCGGCGGGCCCTCACCGACCGGCTCGAGCCGCTGACCTCCGGGCGGCTGGTCGGCACGGCTGATGCCGTCGTGGACCGGCTGCACGAGCTGCAGCGGCAGCCCGGCCTGCCGGCGGAGGCCGCCGCGGTCCTTTCCGACGCGATGCAGACCGCGCAGCTCCTGGCGGCCGAGCTCGACGGGCTCGCGGGCAGGCGATGACCCAGGTCACGGTGACCCTGGTCCCGGACGAGCGCTCACCGGCGATGGCCCGCCGGGTCGTCCGCCAGGTGCTGGGCGAGGCGCAGCTGCCGCACCTGCTCGATGACGTGCTGCTGCTGGTGACCGAGCTCGTCACCAACGCCGCTGTCCACGCCGGGACCGCCTTCCAGCTCGACATCGACGCCACCGCACCGGGCCTGCGGGTCGAGGTCACCGACCACAGCCCGGGCGCCTTCCCGGTGCTGCGCCCCAAGGCGGAGGAGGAGCGCGAGGGCGGCCGCGGGCTGTTCCTCATGGACGCCCTCGCCGTCCGGTGGGGCACCACGCACTTCGCCGCGGGCAAGTCCGTGTGGTTCGAGCTCGACCGCACCGTGCCCACCGGCCCGGTCGCCTCCCCGCCGACGCTCGGCAGCGTGGACGCGGCGCCCGATGTCGACTGGCTGCTCGGCCTGCCCGCGCACCTGGAGCGCCAGCTCTCCGAGCAGCGCCTGCAGGGCGAGCTGGTGCACCGCCTCGGGGACGTCCTCGGCAGCGAGGAGGTGTGGCTGGCCTCCGCGGAGGGTCGCAGCACGCGCTGGGTCCTGGCTGCCACACGCGGCGCCGTCCTCGAGCCGGAGGAGCTGGAGTCGCAGCGCCGCCTGGTCGTCGCCGCCACCGAGCCGGTGCTGCGCGCGGAGGGTGACCTGCTCGTCGTGCTGGCCGGTCCGAACGGTGCCCTCGGCGTGCTCGGCGTCCGCGGCGGGGCCGAGCTCGAGCCCCCGCAGGTCGCCCTGGTCCGCCTGGTCGGGCAGCGCCTGCTGCTCAGCCTGGGCGACGGGGAGGCCGCCGCGAGCCGCTCCCGCGAGCGCGGGTCGCTGGCGCTGCTGGCCGAGGCGAGCGACATGTTCGCCGGCCAGCTCGACGTGCAGCTCGCCGCCGCGCTGGCCGCGCAGCTCGTCGTCCCGCGCTTCGCGCTGTGGTCCGCCGTCTACACGACGCTGGACGGCGGGCCCAAGCTGGCCGCCGTCGCCCACAGCGACGAGGAGCAGCTCACGGCGCTGCGGACCGGCCTGGAGGACGACGCCGGCCGGCGCTTCGCCCGCGACCTGCTCAAGGGCCTGGAGCAGCAGGCACCGGTGTTCCTGCCGGCCACCGACCTGCCGCCCGGCATCGACGCCGCCACGGCCGGTCAGGTGCTCGCGCTTCCGCTGGTCGCCCGGCGACGGCTGCTCGGGGCGCTGCTCGTGGTCCGCCCGGCCGAGGACGCCTACGCCGCCCAGGACGTCGGGGTGCTGCTCGACCTGGCCCGGCGTGCGGCGCTGGCCATCGACAACGCCCGGCTCTACCAGGAGCGCACCGCCATCGCCCAGGCGCTGCAGGCCTGGCTGCTGCCGCCAGAGCTGCCGTCCGCGGCCGAGCTGGACGTCGGGGCGCGCTACGTCGCGGCCGGCGCGGGCAACGAGGTCGGCGGCGACTTCTACGACGTCTTCCGCCTGACCGACGGTGGCTGGGGCGTTGCGATCGGCGACGTCTGCGGCAAGGGCGCGGAGGCCGCCGCCATCACCGGCCTGGCCCGCGACGTCCTGCGGCTGCTGCTGCGGCGCGGTACGGCCCCGGCGCAGGCGCTGCGCGAGCTCAACGACGCGATCCTCGAGCTGGGGGAGCGGGGCCGCTTCTGCACGGCGGCCGCGGCGACGCTGCACGTCGAGGGCGACGGTCTCGTGGTCTGCCTGTCGGTCGCCGGCCACCCGGCGCCGGTGCGCGTGGCCGCGGGCGTCACCGAGCTCGTCGGCGCCGGTGGCTCGCTGCTGGGTGTCATGCCCGACGTCGAGCTGGAGGACGCGCAGCTGCGCCTGGAGGCCGGCGAAGGGCTGGTCTTCTACACCGACGGCGTCACCGAGCGGCGGCGCGGTCCGCTCATGCTCGGCGAGGAGGGCCTGCTCCGGATCCTGCGCCGGGCCTACGGCCTGTCGGCCGACGCGGTCGCCGGTCTGGTCGAGCGCGAGGTGACCGCCTTCGCCCGCGAGGCCTCCCGCGACGACCTGGCGCTGCTCGTCGTGCGGGCCACGGGCAACGCGCCGGACTGACCCCTCGGGGGTGTCGCGTCGTGCCGCGCGGGTAGTCACAGGACACGCATCGGCACCTGCCCCGTCGGTGGATCTCCTTCCTCCCAAGGTGGTTGTCGTGAGCCCGGCCGACCGCCCCTCGACGCGCGCGCAGCGCGGCGACGAGGCCGTGCAGCTCGCGCACGAGCTGAGCGACCGGATCACGCGCGAGCGCAAGACCGTGCGCGCGATCAAGGACCACCTGCTGGCCGTCGCCGAGCCTGTCGAGCCGCCGGCGCCGGAGGAGCGGCTGCACGCCCCGAGCCGCCAGGCTCCGGCCGTCGAGGCCGGCGAGGCCTGGCTGCCGCTGGGCGAGGTCCTGTGCTGGCGGCAGGGCATGCCGGCCGACGACGGACTGCCGGAGGGCGGGCTGCGGCTCGAGCTCGCCGGCGAGGTGGACATGTCCGGGGCCCTGCGCCTGCGCACCCTGGTCGCCGGCCTGCTCGGCGACGGCCTGCCCCGCCTCGGGCTCGACCTCGGTCAGGTGAGCTTCATGGACAGCAACGGGCTCAGCGCGCTGCTCTGGGTCCGCCGGCAGGCGATGACGACCGACACCGAGCTCGTCCTGACGAAGGTCCACCCGCAGCTGCTGCGGCTGTTCCAGGTCACCGGGCTGGACGCCCTCCTGCTGCGCTGAGCCTCAGGTCCCGCAGAACGTCCGGTAGGTCGCGGCGAAGTCCAGCGGGGCCGGCTCGGCGTAGGCCGCCAGGTCGGGCCGCTCGTCGTACGGCGCCGTCACGGCCTCGAGGAGCAGGTGCAGCGGCGCGAGATCGCCTGCGGTGGCGGCCGTCAGCGCCTGCTCGACCAGGTGGTTGCGCGGTACGTGGACCGGGTTGACGCGGTCCATCAGGTCCGCGTCCGGCCCCAGCGCGCGCCAGCGGACGGCCCACGCGTCGAAGGAGGTCAGGTCCAGCACCAGGCTGCGGGCCGGCTCCGCGTCGCCGCGGCCGGCGGCACCGAGCCGCCGGAAGAAGGACGTGAGGTCCACGGCGCCCGCCTGCAGGAGCGCCAGCAGCTCGGTGACGAGCTCCGCCGGCACTTCCGGCAGGCCGAGCTTCGCGGCCATCCCGGCCGACCACGCGGCGTCGTACTGCGGCTGGAAGCGCCCCACCGCCGCCGTCGCCAGCGCGATCGCCTCGTCCTCGTCGTCGGCGAGCAGCGGGAGCACCGCCTCGGCCAGCCGGGCGAGGTTCCACGCGGCCAGCAGCGGCTGGTTGCCGTAGGCGTAGCGGCCGGTCTCGTCGATCGAGCTGAAGACGGCGGCCGGGTCGTAGGCGTCCAGGAACGCGCAGGGGCCGTAGTCGATGGTCTGGCCGGAGATCGTCATGTTGTCGGTGTTCATGACGCCGTGGACGAAGCCGACGAGCATCCACTTCGCGACCAGCGAGGCCTGCGCCGACACCACCGCGTCCAGCAGGGCGAGGTACGGCTGAGCGGCCTGCGCCGCCGCCGGGTGGTGCCGGGCGGTCGCGTGGTCGGCCAGGCGTCGCAGGAGCCCCAGATCGCCTGTGCCGCGGGCGAACTGGAAGCTGCCGACGCGCAGGTGGCTGTCGGCGACCCGGGCCAGGACGGCGCCCGGCAGAGGCGTCTCGCGGCGCACGGTGCGGCCCGTCGCCACCACGGCCAGCGAGCGCGTCGTCGGGATGCCCAGGGCGTGCATCGCGGCGCTCAGGACGTGCTCGCGCAGCATCGGGCCGACGGCGGCCAGGCCGTCGCCGCCACGGGCGAAGGGCGTGCGGCCGGAGCCCTTGAGGTGCAGGTCGCGAAGGGCGCCGTCGGGGCCGGTCAGCTCGCCGAGCAGCAGCGCCCGGCCGTCACCGAGGCGCGGTGTGAAGCCGCCGAACTGGTGGCCGGAGTAGGCCATGGCCACCGGTGTCGCGCCCGCCGGGACCTGCTCGCCGGTCAGCAACCGCACGCCGTCGGGGCTGCGCAGCCACGCGGCGTCCAGGCCGAGGTCCGCGGCGAGCTGCGCGTCCAGGACGAGCAGCTCCGGGGCCGGCGCCGCCTCGGCCTGCCAGGGCACCGCCATCTCGGGCAGAGCGGCGGCGAAGCGCGCCTCGAGGGCGACGGGTGGGTTCACCGCCTCCAGGCTACGGCGGGTCGGCCGGACCTACAGCTCGTCGAAGGACCTGCGCGGCAGGGGCAGCAGGGCGGCCGAGGCACGCAGGCGTCCGGTCGACTCGGACGCACGGACGGCGGCCTCGTCGGCGCGCACGAGCAGGCGGAGCGACGCCCCCACCAGCGCGCGGACGGTGGTGGGGAGGGCTTCGGACGGGGTCAGGGTGGTCAGCACCAGCCCACCCTGGCAGTCCGCGAAGCAGGTGTCCCTAGCCCATCGTGACCATGGCGACCGGGGCTCGGGCCAAGAGCGCGGTGATCTCGTGCGCTGCAGGTCCAGGCTGCGGCCGAGGTCGTCCAACGACTGCACCAGCGCGCGGGTGCGCGGGCTGAGTGGTCCCTTTGGGGCCAGGTGCCCCTGGTCCTGTCCCCCGGAGCGGATGGTCCTGGGCGCCTACGCTGGGGCGATGGCGGAGGGCGGTACGACCAGCCGCCTGCTCCGGCTGGTCCCGGTACTGGCCCTGCTCGCGCTGCCCGTGCTGCCGGCCGGCGCGGCCGCTCCGCAGGCGGTCTTCGTCCTGGACGGCAAGGGCCACGGGCACGGCGTCGGCATGGCGCAGGACAGCGCCAACGCGATGGCCGCCGCCGGCGCCTCGCACGGCCAGATCCTCGACCTGTTCTACCCGGGGACCAGGCGCGCGGTCCGCAGCAGCCCGATCCGGGTGGCCGTCTGGGAGGCCGGCGCCCCCAACGGCACCGTCACGGTCGCCGCCCCCCGCGGCGCCCGGGTCAGCAGCGACGCCGGTGTGAAGGACGCGCCGGCGGGCGCGGTGCTGCAGGTGTCGGTCGACGGCGCGGGCTACCACGTGCGGCAGGTCGCCCCTGCCCGCGGCTCGGCCGTCCGGGCGGGGCTGCTCGGTGGCGAGGCCTCCCCGGAGCCGTCGCCCACGAACCCGCCGCCGCTCGCGCCGCTGCCGACCGCGCAGCCGGAGCCGAGCCCCTCGGTCACCTCGTCCGCTCCGGCGCCGACTCCCGCGCCCCCCGGACCTCCCGCGCCCCGCCCGACCCGCAGCCCGGCGGCCGGCCCGGCGCCCGCTGCGTCGCCGTCAGGGTTCTCCTTCGACAGCGCCTCGCCCGTGACGCTGAGCCCCGCGGGCGACGGCACGCTGACCGTACGGACGACCGGCCGGGAGTACCGCGGCTCGTTGATCGCCCTGTCCCGCGAGGGCTTCCGGCTGGTCAACGTCCTGGACGTGGAGACCTACCTGCGCGGGCTCGGCGAGGTGCCGGCCGGTTGGCCGCTGGCCGCCCTGCGCACGCAGGCCGTGGCTGCCCGGACCTACGCGCTGCGGGCCGTCGGCGGCCCGCGTCCGCTCGGCTACGACCTGTGCGACGACACGCGCTGCCAGGTCTACCTCGGCGTCGGCGGCGAGCGGGCCCGGACCACGCAGGCGACCCGCGAGACCCGGGGCCAGGTCGTCACCTTCGGCGGCCGCCTCGCGGACACCTTCTACAGCGCGAACGCCGGCGGGGTGACCGCCACCCCGGGCGAGGGCTTCGGCGGGAGCACGACGATCCCGTACCTCCCCGGGGGCACGAGGGCCCCCGGCGGCGTCGACCCGTGGAAGGTCACCGCGTCGCCGCAGGACATCGCCGGGCGGCTCGGCTACGGCGGGCGGCTCGACCGCATCGCCGTTGAGGGCAAGGGCCTGTCCGGACGGGCGACCCGGGTCCGGCTCGAGGGCTCGGTCGGGGCGCGCACGCTGACCGGCATCGAGTTCCAGCGCCGCCTCGGGCTGCGCTCCACCCTGTTCACGGTCACCCGCGGGACCGGCACCGCGCAGGCGCTGCCCGCCCCCGATGCCGCCGTGACCCAGCTCGCCCCGACGCAGGCCGCGATGGCCGCGGCCGTCCCGCTGCCGTCGGCCGCGTCGTCACCGACCCTCGCGCCGGAGGTGGCCGCGCCCGCGACGGTCGTGTCCGGCGCCGCTGCCGAGGGGGTCCCGCCGCTGGCGCTGGCCGCCGCCGTCGGCGCGCTGCTGGTGGCCGCTGCCGCCGGGTCCGCAGCGGCGTACCGCCTGCGCTGAGGTCAGGCCGCGAGGCGCCACGCGTCGGCCAGCGCGACGAGGCTGGCCGTACGGCGGGCCCGGTCCAGGCTCGGCGTCACCGCGACCATCTCGTCGACCCGAGCCGACTCCTGCAGCTCGAGCAGCCGCTCGGCGACCAGCGTGGGCGGCCCGACGACCATCCGTCCGTCGTCGCCGCCGAGGTCGCCGGAGCGCACCGCCTCCAGCACCTGCTCCGGACGCAGCGGCTCGCGCACGCCCCTGGCCAGGTTCCGCATCGTCAGCGCCCACGCCGCCCGGAACTCCCGGCAGTCGCCGGTGTCCTCGCTGGCGAACGTCAGCACCGACATCGCGGAGTACGGGTCGTCACCGGCGAACTCGCGCCGGTAGCCGCGCAGCGCCTCGACGGCGAGGTCGGGGCTCATGTGGTGCGCGAAGACCGCCTTGAGCCCGTTGACCGCGGCGAAGCGCGGTCCGTAGCCGCTGGACCCGAGCACGAACAGCTCCGGCCGCTCGTCGACCACCGGCGCCGCGACGAGCGGGGCGTAGGGGTGGTCGTCGGGGAAGCCGTCGCCGAGGAACGCGAGCAGCTCGGCGACCTGCTGGGGGAAGCCGGCGCCGGGGTCGACCTGCAGGCCCCGGCGCAGGACGTGCGCGGTGAGCGGGTCGGTTCCCGGTGCCCGACCCAGGGCCAGGTCGATGCGGCCGGGGTGCATCGCGCACAGCGTGCGGAAGACCTCGGCGACCTTGAACGAGGCGTGGTTGGGCAGCATGACCCCGGCGGCGCCGACCCGCAGCGTCGTGGTCTGCAGGGCGACGTGCGCGGTCAGCAGCTCCGGCGCGCTGCACGCCAGCGACCGCATGTTGTGGTGCTCGCTCACCCAGTAGCGGCGGTAGCCGGCGGCCTCCACGGCCTGGGCGATGCCGACGGCGCCGCGGATCGCGGAGGTGGCGGTCTCGCCGAACTCGATGCCGACGAAGTCGAGCACGGACAGCGGCAGCGTGGAGGTCACCTCAGGGGCAAGACCGGCTGCTCAGCGGGCATTCCGGCGGCGTCCGTGCAGCGGCTGCTGGCGGTCGAGCGGACCCTGCCGGGGTTGTCCTGACACCGCCCCCCTCGACGCTCCAGCGCGTCGCGGACGCGGCGCGGGCCCGTGGTGCGCGACACTGGTGCCAAGCGACAGCGCCTGTGCCGTCACCGACCCGAGGAGTACCCCTGAACCGCAACGAGCTCGTCAACGCCGTCGCCGAGGCCTCCGGCGTGCCCAGCAAGGACGTCGACGCCACCCTGAAGGCGTTCCAGTCCGTCGTGTCCGACACCGTCGCCAAGGGCGACGACAAGATCACGATCCCCGGCTTCCTGTCCTTCGAGCAGGTCGACCGCGCGGCCCGCGAGGGTCGCAACCCGTCGACCGGCGAGACCATCCAGATCGCCGCCAGCAAGGCCGTCAAGGTCACCGCTGGCTCCGCGCTGAAGAACGCCGCCGCCGGCAAGTAGCTCCACCCCGCCGGTCTCCGCCCTCGCCCCGTCGCAGCCCTGCTGCGGCGGGGCGAGGCGCTGTCCGGAGCCTGCTGCTACAGCGCGTTCTGCTCCGCGTCGCCGGTGAGCCACTCCAGGAACAGCATGGTCGCGTCGTCCTGCAGGCAACCGACCTGGTGCTTGAGCACCGCCTGCTGCAGCCGCCGCATGATCTCCGGCGTCGGCAGGTCCGAGGCGGCCTCCTTCGCGGCGAACTGCGCCAGCCGGTCCCGGCCGAAGAACTCGCCGTCGGCGTCGCGTGCCTCGTCCACGCCGTCGGTCGCCAGCAGCAGGCGGTCTCCGGGCTGCAGCTGCTCGACCAGGATCGGGAAGCTCGCGGGGCCGACGTCCTCGAGCAGGCCGTTGAGCCCGAGCGGCATGGCCGGCGGCGCCTGCAGCTCCTTCACCACCTGCGTGCCGCGCAGCACCATCGGCTGCGGGTGGCCGGCGTTGAGGATGCGCAGCTCGCCGGTGTCGATGTCCAGCTGCACCAGCAGGGCGGTGACGAAGCGCTCGCCGCCGAACATCTGCGCCAGCACCTCGTCGAGCTCCACCGCGGTGTGCGCGAGGTCCAGCCCGGCCCGGCGGGTGTTGCGGTAGCAGGCGACGCCCAGGTTCGCGAGCAGGCTGGCCTGCAGGCCGTGGCCCACCGCGTCGAACAGCGCCAGGTGGGCGATGTTGCCGTTCAGCGCGTAGTCGAAGGCGTCCCCGCCCACCTCGTAGGCCGGGGCGAGCAGCCCGCTGATGACCAGCCGGTCGGTGCCGAAGCTGAGCGGTGGCAGCAGCTCGTGCTGCATCTCCGCCGGCAGGGCCATCGGCTGCTGTCGCCGGTACCACTCGTAGTGGTCGGTGTACTGCCTGTTGCTGACGAGCAGCTCGGCCACCAGGTGGGCGTACTGGCCGAGCATCAGGTGCATGCGGTCGCCGAGCTCGGCCTCGTCGGCCGGCAGCACCACCTCGAGGACGCCGAGGCGCTCGATGCCGTCGAGCAGCGGGATCCAGACGCGCCGGCCGTCCTCGTGCTCGGTCTCCACCGTGTCCACCGTGCGGAAGGCGCGCCCGGCGACGGAGCCGTCGATGGACAACCGGTCGCGAGGGCCCTGGTCCGCGGGCAGGACGGGGACGAGCAGCTGCTGCTCGTAGTCGGCCAGCCACACGACGGTGGTCGTCGCGCCCAGGTGGGCGGCGCCGGCCGCGGCCAGCGGGGCGAGGGCGTCCGGAGCCATCAGGTGCGAACCCCGGAGCAGCTCGTCGAGGGCGGCGGCGAAGGCGCTCGGCAGGTCAACAGGCATCTCGGACATCGTCCCACGCCCTGCGGACGTCCCGACCTGCCGTGGCCGGGGCGGCACTAGCGTTCGGGTCGTGCCGGACGACTCCACGGACCCGATCGCCTCCGCCGCGTCCCGCTGGGCGTCGCTGTCCGGAGTGCCGCGGCACGACGTGGCGCTGGTGATGGGCTCGGGCTGGGTGCCGGCGGCCGACGCGCTCGGCCCGGCCGACGTCGAGGTGCCGGTGACCGACCTGCCCGGCTTCCTCCCGCCCGCCGTCGCCGGCCACGCCGGGAAGGTGCGCTCCCTGCAGGTCGACGGCCGCCGCGTCATGGTCTTCCTCGGTCGCACGCACCTGTACGAGGGACGCGGCACCGGGCCGGTCGTGCACGCGGTGCGCGTCGCCGCGGCGGCCGGCTGCCGGACCGTCGTGCTGACCAACGCCGCGGGCGGTGTCCGGGAGGGGCTGCAGGTCGGCCAGCCGGTGCTGGTCAGCGACCACCTGAACCTCACCGCGCGCTCGCCGCTGGAGGGGGCGCGGTTCGTCGACCTGGTCGACCTCTACTCGGCGCGGCTCCGGGAGCTGGTGCGTTCCGTGGACCCCTCGCTGGAGGAGGGCGTCTACGCGGCCCTGCCCGGCCCGCACTACGAGACGCCGGCCGAGATCACGATGCTGCGCGGCATGGGCGCCGACCTGGTCGGCATGTCGACCGCGCTCGAGGCGATCGCCGCTCGCGCGGAGGGCATGGAGGTGCTGGCCGTCTCGCTGGTCACCAACCTCGCGGCCGGGATGACCGGCCAGCCGCTCGACCACGCCGAGGTGCTCGAGGCGGGTGCGTCCTCGGCGGCCCGGGTGGGGGCGCTGCTCGCGCAGGTGGTCGGCCGGCTGTGAGCCTCCGCGACGACGTGCGGGCTTGGATCGACGACGACCCGGACCCGGTCACCCGCGCGGAACTGATCGCCCTGCTCGACGCGGGCGCGACCGACGAGCTGGCGGACCGCTTCGCGGGGCCGCTGCACTTCGGCACGGCCGGCCTGCGGGGGGCCGTGCGCGGCGGCCCCAACGGCATGAACCGCGCCGTCGTACGCCGCACTGCCGCAGGGCTAGCCGCTCACCTGGGGGCCGGCACGACGGTGGTCGTCGGCCGCGACGCCCGGCACGGCTCGGTGGAGTTCCAGGCCGACGTCGGGGCGGTGCTCGCCGGCGCGGGCGTCCGTGCGCTGCTGCTGCCCCGTGACCTGCCGACCCCGGTGCTCGCGTTCGCCGTCCTGCACCTCGGAGCCGACGCCGGCGTCATGGTCACGGCCAGCCACAACCCCCCGGCCGACAACGGCCTCAAGGTCTACCGCGCGGACGGGGCCCAGCTGCCCTCCCCGGACGACGCCGAGATCGAGGCCCTCATCGCCGCGGTCCCTTCGGTCCTCGACCTGCCGCTCGGCGAGGCCGAGGTGCTCGACGACCAGGTCTGGCAGGCGTACCTCTCCGCGATCGCCGCTCTGCCCCGCTCGGACGCCCGCGACGTCCGCGTCGCCTACACGCCGCTGCACGGCGTCGGGCTCGAGACGCTGCTCGCGGCCTTCGCCCGGGCGGGCTTCGCGCCGCCGGACGTCGTGGCCGAGCAGTCCGCGCCCGACCCCGACTTCCCGACCGTCGCCTTCCCCAACCCGGAGGAGCCCGGCGCTCTCGACCTGCTGCTGCAGCTGTCCGCCTCTACTTCCGCCGATGTGGCCATCGCCTCCGACCCCGACGCCGACCGGATCGCCGTAGCCGTGGGCGACCGGGCGCTGCGCGGCGACGAGACCGGCGTGCTGCTCGCAGACCACCTGCTCTCGCAGGGCGTACGCGGCCGCATCGCGACGACGGTCGTCTCCTCGTCGATGCTGTCGAAGGTGGCCGCCTCGTACGGCGTGCCGTTCGCCGAGACGCTGACCGGCTTCAAGTACCTGGCCCGCGCCGGCGACGATCTCGTCTACGCCTACGAGGAGGCGTTGGGCGTCGCCGTCGCCCCGGTGCTGGTGCGCGACAAGGACGGCATGTCCGCCGCGCTGCTGGTCGCCGAGCTGGCCGCGCTCGAGAGAGCCCGCGGCCGGACGCTGCTGGACCGGCTGGCCGACCTGGAGGCCCAGCACGGTCGACACGAGACGCGCCAGCTGTCGTACCGCGTGTCGGACCTCGCGCTCATCGCCGCCGCTGTCGAGGACGTCCGCGCGCACCCGCCCGCGACGTACGGCTCGTTCGCCGTCACCGCCGTCGAGCAGCCGGCCGAGGACGTGCTGGTGCACCGCCTGCAGGGTGGTCGCGTCGTGGTCCGGCCGAGCGGGACCGAGCCCAAGCTGAAGGCCTACCTGGAGCTCGTCGATCCGGCGCCGGGGGCGATGGACGCGCTGGCCGCGGCGGTCGAGGAGCGGCTGGGGCTGTAGCGGCCCTCTGCCTCGACGTCGGTGTCAAGGACCCTGCTGCAGGCTGTGGACAGTTCGCTGTATCCGGCTGCTAGGGACACGAAAAGTGCTGTAGAGCAGAGCCGACGCCACGCCGTCGACAACGTGTCTGGTCGTCACAGCTTGGCGCTGCTGACGTCAGGTGTACTTCTCGCCCCGGATGACGTGCACCTCGCAGGTCCAGGCCACGACGGCGAAGTGCGGGAAGTAGTCGCGTGCCAGCACGGCGAGCAGCCGCTGCGCGACGTCCGGCGTCACCAGCGTCTCGAGCCGGACGTTGGCCCCCTCCCACTCGCTGGCTCGCACTGAGCGGGTGCCCTGGCCGCGGGCTTCGCTGACCGTCCAGCCGCGCGCTCCTGCGGCTTGCACGTCCCGCAGCAGCCGCTGCTCGAGCACCGCCTCGGCGACCACGGTCACGCACACCAACGGCATCGTCTGCACGGCTCAGCCTCCCAGCTCGGGGAGCGCTCGGGCGAGCGCGAAGAACAACGGAATGCCCACGACGAGGTTGAAGGGGAAGGTGATCCCGAGGCTGCTCGTCAGGTAGTACGCCGGGTTGGCCTGGGGCAGCGCGAGGCGTACCGCGGCCGGCGCGGCGATGTAGGAGGCGCTGCCCGCGAGCACGCCGAGCAGCCCGGCGCCGCCCGGCGACAGCCCGATCAGCGTTCCGACCAGGACGCCGAGGCTGCCGTTGACCAGCGGGAGCAGGATCGCCACGACGACCAGGCCCGGTCCGGCGGCGGGCACGTCCTTCAGGCGGCGCCCGGCCAGCACGCCCAGGTCCAGCAGGAACAGCACCAGCGCGCCCGGGAAGAGCACGACGAACAGCGGGGCGACCCGCTCGTAGGACTGCGCCGTCGACAGCGCGCCGATCGCCAGGCCACCGGTCAGCAGCAGAACGCTGCGGCCGGTCAGCACCTCGCGCAGCGCCTCGCCCCGGCCGCTGGTGCTCGCTGCTCCGGCCAGCAGCAGGCCGACCAGGATGCCCGGCACCTCGAGGACCGCGAGCAGGGTCGCTGCGTACGGCTCGTAGAACTCGCCGCGGCTCTCCAGGAGCGCGATGGCGGCGGTGAAGGTGACCAGCGAGGTCGAGCCGTAGTGGGCGGCGACCGCGGCGCGGTCGACCCGCCCCAGCCGGGTCAGCGAGCGCAGTGCCGCCCACGCGACCAGGGGTGTCACGATGCCGAGCCCCAGGGAGGCGAGCAGCGGGACGGCGACCTCCCCGAGGCCGGCTTCCCGCAGCCCGTGTCCGCCCTTGAGCCCGATGGCGAGCAGCAGGTAGGAGGACAGCGCCGTGTGCACCGCCTCCGGCAGCCGGACGTCGCTGCGCAGCAACGCAGCGAGCACGCCGAGCACGAAGGCCAGCACCGCCGGTGAGGAGAGCGTGTCGAGCGCGCTCACCCGCTGGGGTCCCGGCGAAGGGGGGCAGCGATCGAGGCGTGACCGGCGTCCGCGTGCACGACGCTCCCGGTGATGGCCCGCGACATCGGGGACAGCAGGAAGCACGCCGTGTCGGCGACGGGGCCTGCGTCGTGCGCGTCCCACGGCAGGGGCGCCTGCTCCCGCCAGGACCGCAGCAGCTCCTCGAAGCGGGGGATCCCGCTGGCCGCACGCGTGTGCAGCGGCCCGGCGGCGACGAGGTTCGCGCGGCAGCCGGTCGCGCCCAGGTCGCGCGCGGCGTACTGGTTCGCGGCGACGAGCGCGGCCTTGCACACGCCCATCCACTCGTACACCGGCCAGGCCCGGGAGGCGTCGAAGTGCAGCCCCACCAGGCTCCCGCCGGCGGGCGGGGCGAGGTCGCGCAGCAGCCGCCCGAGGACCGCGTAGGTGTGCACGCTGGTCCGGAACGCGACCTCCACCGGCGCGGAGCCCGCGTCGAGGAAGCTGCCCAGCGCCTCCTTCGGCGCGAAGGCCACCGCGTGCAGGACGCCGTCCACCGCCGCCCATCGGTCGCGCAAGGCCGCCTCCAGAGCGGCCACGTCGTCCGGCTCGGTCAGGTCGGCGTCCAGCACCTCGACCGGTACCGGCAGACGGGCGGCCGTCGCGACGGCGAGCTCACGGGTACGGGGTAGCGCGGTGAGCAGCACCTCGGCGCCGAGCTCCTGCGCCCGTTGGGCCGTCGCGTACGCCAGCGAGTCCGGTGTGACGACGCCGGTGACCAGCAGCCGATGTCCCTCGAGCACAACGCCTCCAGGTGCAGGTCGGAATGACAACCGCAACCTAATGCGCGAATCTAAGTACGTCTTTACCGCCAGCCAGTGGTCTGCGTCACAGCTCCCCGAGGGCCGCCAGCAGGTCGTCGACGGCGCGCCCCTCCTCCAAGGGGTGCCGCATCGGCCCACCGAGCACGACGTACTCATTGCGGCGTCCGACCCGCGTGCGCCGCAGGTACCCGTCGTGCTCGAGATCGTTGAGGATCAGCTGGACGGCGCGCTCGGTGATCCCCACCTGCTCGGCCACGTCGCGCAGCCGCAGCGTCGGCTCGCGGCGCACCACCAGCAAGACGTGCGCGTGGTTGGTGAGGAAGGTCCAGCCGCGCCTGGCGTCCGCCACCGGCCGCAGGTTAGCCGCTGTCCGCTGCGGCTGCCCCCGAGGCGGGTGGCACATCGGCCCGCAACATCGCGGCCGCACCTCTGGAGGAACCGCGGTACGCGTCACCCGCCAAGGGCCCGGCCCGTCTGGCGACGTGGCCTGCTGCTTGCTGTGTTCGAGTCTTGGTCCGCGAGCTCGGGGTTCGAGTCCTCGGCGCGCACCCGACGGTCAGCCTGTTGCGCTCAGCGTGATCCGGCGCGGCCGAGCCGCGTGAACTGGTTGCCCAAAGTCCTCAAGACGCGTGCGGTCGCGGTCGATTTGTCCCATAGGTGCCGGCGCCGCGTGACTTTCAACAGACATCGTCGTCGGCGTTCTACGCACCGCCGAAAGGCGACCTGTCGGCAACGGCACTCAGGGAAAGCCACCGGCCCACGCGGTCATCGAAGCTACCGAACCGGAAGGCACCATCATGGACCTGATCTCCCTGGCGCTGGCAAAGCTGGCTGCCGCGAGCGTCCTCACGAAGAGCGCAGTCGTGGGAGCGGTCGCCGTGACAGCGATCGGCACGGCCGGCGCGACCGGGGTCTTGCCCGTCGCCGACCTGCTGCCGCCCGGACCGTCGTCCGCGCAGGTCGATGACGGCGAGTCGGACCCCGACGAGGAGTCCGGCGACGCCGCGGCCGAGGACACCGACCCCGGTGACGAGCCCGACGACGCCGAGACGGAGGAGTCGGACACAGAAGACCCGGGCGAGGAGACGAAGGAGGAGGCCGACCCCGAGGACGCGCCGGAGGACGAGGCTGACGACGTCGACGGCGATGTCGAGGACGAGTCGGAGAACCTGCGCGAGGAGGACGAGACGGACACCGGCGAGGCTGAGGAGTCCCGCGAGCAGGACGATGACGACGCCGATCAGGGCGAGGCGTCCGAGGAGGGGAACGAGTCCGAGGAGGGCGAGGCGTCCGAGGAGGGCGACGAGTCCGAGGACAGCCAGGAGTCGGAGGACACCATCGACAGCGGGGAGTCCGAGGACGGCGGCGAGAGCGATGCGTCGGCCGAGTCCGACGGTGAGGACGACTAACGAGTCGGGCGCGCACGTCGCGACGCGGCGCGTCGCGCGGACCTGACGAGGACCCTGGAGCCAGGTGGGCTTGCACGCTCACCGGGTTCTGGGGTCCTTGCTGTGCCGGCGTCCTCTCGATCACATGGGGGGAGCCGTCTCCGTGTCCGTGCAGCAACGGGCGTTGGGCTTCCTGAAGCGGTTGGCCCTGGTTGGACTGCTGTTCGGCGTGCTCAACGGGGCAGCAGCAGCCGCAGCGCTCTACGGGGTCCGCAGGGTGGTGCCCGACGAGTTCGGCGGGTTCGCGTACGCGCCTGCCAACGAGAGCGTCCTGTACGACTCCTCCCCCCACTTCCCGTGGTCCAGCGCCCGCTGTGGAGCTGGCTGCCGATCGAGATTGCTACTGGCGTCGAAACGATCACAGCGGCATGCTCCGCTGATGAAGACACGAGTGATCCGCGCCAGCGAGGGAGAAGTCCTCGGGTCGCCCCTCGGCTGCCGAGACCGCTTCCTGATCGACTCCAAGGACTGGGGTGGCAACCTGGGGGTGGTCGAGCATCTGCTTGCCCCGCACGCCATCGCCGCTCCTGTGCACCGGCACACCAAAGAGGACGAGTTCAGCCTCATCCTGGAGGGACGGGTCTGGTTCATCGCCAACGGCGAGGAGCACATCGCCGAGGTCGGCGATCTGGTCTTCAAGCCCCGTGGTGAGTGGCACACCTTCTTCAACGCCGCCGAGGAGCCCGCCCGCCTGCTGGAGCTGATCTCCCCCGGCGGGCTGGAAGAGGCGTTCCGCATCATCGACACGGCTCCAGACGGCTTCGACCTCGGCCCGGTCATCGCCCCCTACGGCTGCGAGGGCGACATGGACGCCACGATGCCGATCGTCGAGAAGTACGGCCTGACGTTCGGCTGATCCTGCTCAACAGGGGCGGGCCGGCCTCCTGCCCTGCAGGCCGAGGCGGTCCTGCGAACCTGCTCGGCGTAGCGCATCACGGTGCCGACAACGACATGCCGGGTCTATAGCGTGGTGCCGTGACCTGGACCCGCGCCGAACTCGCCCGCACCGTCGACCACACCCTGCTCAAGCCGGAGGCCACGGCCGCGCAGGTCGCCGCGCTGGCCGCGGAGGCCGCCGAGCTGGGGGCGTTCAGCATCTGCGTCTCGCCGTCCCGCCTGCCGGTCCAGGTCGCGGACGGGCTCGCCGTCTGCACCGTCGTCGGCTTCCCCTCGGGCGCGCACGCCGCTGCGGTGAAGGCCGCCGAGGCCGTCGACGCCGTCGGGAAGGGCGCGACCGAGGTGGACATGGTGATCGACCTCGGCAGCGCGCTTGCCGGTGACTGGGACGCGGTCGAGGCCGACGTCGCTGCGGTGAAGGCGGCCTGCGGCGACGTCCTGCTCAAGGTGATCCTGGAGACCGCGGCGCTCAGCGACGAGCAGGTCGCCGAGGCGTGCCGGCGCAGCGAGGCCGGGGGCGCGCAGTTCGTCAAGACCTCGACCGGCTTCCACCCGGCCGGCGGGGCGTCGCTGCAGGCGGTGCGGATCATGCGCGACACGGTGGGAGACCGGCTCGGGATCAAGGCCAGCGGCGGCATCCGGGACACCGCGACCGCCCTGGCGATGCTGGAGGCGGGGGCCACCCGGCTGGGCCTGTCCGGCACCCGCGCAGTGCTCGACGGACTGACCGGCTGAAGCTGAAACCCGCCGTCTGCCGGTAGATCTCCCCAGAAGTGACCAGGTCGTTGCGCTCACGACGGGTGCGTGACGTGCCGACGGGTAATCAGAGCCCACCAACGGGAGGACACGACCATGACCCAGACGCTGCTCGCCCCTGCTGACCTCACCCACGCCGACCGCTGCGACCGCTGCGGGGCCCAGGCCTTCTTCCGTGCGGTGCTGGCGAACGGTGAGCTGCTGTTCTGCGCGCACCACGGTCGTGAGCACTCCGCGCGCCTGGCTGAGGTCGCCGTCGAGCTCCAGGACGGCTCGGCCAACATCAACAGCAAGCCGAGTCCGGCGGCGTACTAGCCCGTCTGCTGCGCGGCGTACCCCGGCTTGAGGACGTCGTCGATCAGCGCGAGCCGCTCGTCGAAGGGGATGAAGGCGCTCTTCATCGCGTTGACGGTCAGCCAGCGCAGGTCGTCCCAGCCGTAGCCGAACGCCTCGACCAGCGCGGCCATCTCCGAGGACAGGCTGACGCCACTCATGAGGCGGTTGTCGGTGTTGACCGTGACCCGGAAGTGCAGCCGTCGCAGCAGCCCGATCGGGTGCTCGGCGATCGACGCCGCCGCGCCGGTCTGCACGTTGCTCGACGGGCACATCTCCAGCGGGATCCGCGTGTCACGGACGTACTGCGCGAGTCGGCCCAGCAGCGGGCCGTCCGGGCCGTCGGTGATGTCGTCCACGATGCGGACGCCGTGGCCGAGCCGGTCGGCGTGGCACTCCTGCAGCGCCTCCCAGATGCTCGGCAGCCCGAAGCCCTCGCCCGCGTGGATCGTGAAGTGGCCGTTCTCGCGCTGCATGTGCTGGAACGCCGCGAGGTGGCGCGAGGGCGGGTAGCCCGCCTCGGCGCCGGCGATGTCGAAGCCGACGACGCCCTCGTCGCGGTACTGCACGGCAAGCTCGGCGATCTCGAGCGACCGGGCGGCGTGCCGCATCGCCGTGAGCAGCGTGGTCACGCGGATCCCGGGAGGGCCCTGCCGGTAGCCCTCCTGCACGGCTTCGACCACCTCGGGCAGCGTGAGGTCCTGCTCCAGGTGCAGCTCGGGCGCGAAGCGCACCTCGGCGTAGACCACCCCGTCGGCGGCCAGGTCCTCGGCGCACTCGCGGGCGACCCGCACCAGCGCGTCGCGGGTCTGCATCACCCCGACCGTGTGGCTGAAGGTGGACAGGTAGCGCGGCAGGTCGCCGGCGTTCGCGTTGTCGCGGAACCACTGCCTGAGCGCGTCCACGTCGGTCGTCGGCAGGCCGTCGTAGCCGTACTCGGCCGCCAGCTCGACAACCGTCTGCGGGCGCAGGCCACCGTCGAGGTGGTCGTGCAGCAGCACCTTGGGGGCGCGGCGGATCTCCTCCAGCGTGGGCACTCAGTCCTCCCGGTGGACGGTGTCGGGGGCGAAGGCCGGGACGCAGACGGCGACGTACTCCGCGCCGTCCGGCGTCGTGTAGCGGACCCGCTCGCCAGCCCGGGTGAGCACCGACTGTCCAGCGGCGACGACCAGCACGCCGCCGTCGTGCTCGACGTGCACGGCCCCCGCGAGCACGAGCGTCACCTCGTCGAACTCCGGCGTCTGCTCCGGCTCCTCCCAGCCCGCGGGCGAGCGCATGTGCGCGACGCTGAACCCCTCGGTCTGCGTCGACGCCCGCCCGACGTGCTCGTCGATCTGCTTGCCCCCGGGCACCGGCACGCGGACCGGGCTCTCCACCAGCTGCGGCACGTCAGCCCACCTTCTCCAGCACCAGTGGCGCCGTCGCCACCGGTTCGTCCGTGATGTCGTACGCGCCGACGAGCGCGGCCCGGCCCTCGGCGAGGCGCCCGGGCGTCGCGGCGTGCAGCGTCGCCAGCGGCTGTCCGCGCGTCACCTGCTCGCCGAGGCCGGCGCCGAGCACCACCCCCGCCGCCGGGTCGACGTCGTCCTCCTTGCGCGCGCGGCCCGCCCCGAGCCGCCAGGCGGCGGTGCCGACGGCGAGCGCGTCGAGGCGGGTCAGCCAGCCGTCGCGCTCGGCCTCGACGACCTCGGTGTGCGCGGCGGTCGGCAGCGGAGCGTCGGGGTCACCGCCCTGCGCGCGGACCATCCGCACCCACACGGCGTGCGCCCGGCCGTCGGTCAGCGCCGGCGACGGGTCATCGAGAACGCCTCCCAGTGCGAGCATCTCGGTCGCCACTGCCAGGCAGACCTCGCGCAGGTCGTCCGGGCCGCCCCCCCGCAGCACCTCGACCGCCTCGTCGACCTCGAGCGCGTTGCCGATGCCGCGCCCGAGCGGCGCCTCCATCGAGGTGAGCAGGCAGACGGTCCGCACCCCGGCGTCCGCGCCGAGCCGCACCATCGTCTGCGCCAGCGTCCGGGCGGTGTCCAGGTCCTTCATGAAGGCGCCCGTACCGACCTTCACGTCGAGCAGCACCGCGTCGGCGCCACCGGCGATCTTCTTGCTCATGATGCTGCTGGCGATGAGCGGGATCGACTCGATGGTGGCCGTGACGTCGCGCAGGGCGTAG
>JBKJQQ010000189.1:0-12628 GCA_046593875.1 Mycobacteriales bacterium
CTCGACAGCGCGGCGCGGGCGGGATGGCTTCCGCCCAACCTCGCGTGCGTGGACGTCCTCCACTGGCACCCGAACGCGGCAGGTACGGACGAGACAGACCAGTCCTGCCCTTGCGGCTGATCCGTCTTTCTCGTGGACCGGAGCGGCCGGTACACCGAGGGAGAGCCTCGCGGCTCCATACAGACGCTGAGGGGCGGCGTCACCCGGCGCGAACGTCCCGCTCCCAGTCACCCGCCAGGGGTCGGCCGTCGCGTTCTCACCCCCGGTCCGTCGACCGCCAAGACCCGGCGACGGCGACGCCGCCGGTCAACTGGCCAGACGTCGTTGTCGGGGAAGACCACGTCTTCCCGACCTGTGTCGAGCCACCGCACCAAGAAAGGGGGGCCCGCGTTGCAGCCCTGCACCTCGAGCACCACGGCCATGCGCACAGTTCCGGCCCTCTCATCACCCGTCCGGAGCAGTTGTCCGACCTTCAAGGTGTTCGCCCCCTCGAGCTCGACGTGACGTCTCCAGAATGGCCCGCCGCGGCAGTCCGGCAAGAGGCGAACGTCCCTGTTCCGCGAGGAGCACCTCAGCGGGTCAGGCCTGACCTCGGACGACCAGGACCTTCGCCTCTGCCGCGTTGCAGCCCCAAGGTCGAGGGTGGCGGCACAACCTAGTCAGCGGAGGCAGAGAGATGAACACGACGACGACCAGTACGGACCCCACGACATGGCGGAAGCTGTTCGAGCAGCTGACGGATGTGCGAACGCAGCAGCCGGTCACCATCGACATCCTGGACGAGGAGATCGGCGACCAGACGGAGACGCACCGCATGCCGCTGCAGTCCCTGGACTACGACGATCGCAGCAACGTCATCGTCATTGCCGTAGGCAGCCTCCGGGGTCGGGGCTTCCTGCGTCACCTCATCCACGATCCGATCGAAGTCGATCTGCTGGACCGGCCCGACCACTCCCTGGTGATGCGCATCGTTGATGGAGGTGGCACCGAGACGCTCGTGACCTTCGACCCGCGCCTTGACGGAAGCAGCGCCTGACGGCACCGCGTATCGACAGGCCGACCGAGTGGTGTGCAGCCTCCACGTCCCTCGCGCGCGGAAGGCGAAACACCAGGGACCTTGGGCCCTGTTCAGCGGCACGCTCCAGGAGCAAGCTCCTTCCAAGCCGAGGAGGCTGCCATGAAGGCCAGGCAAGGCGACCGGATCGTGGTGCGCTCGCAGCACCAGGGCGAGCCCAATCGCGAGGGAGAAGTCCTCGAAGTCAAAGGAGACGAGGGCGCCCCGCCCTATTGGGTGCAATGGTCCGACACGGGCCACAAGGGCTTGTACTACCCCTCGGCTGACGCGTACATCGCCGCCGCCTTCTGAGAGGTGGTCAGGCGGAGGTCTGCTTCTGCGCGTGGTGCGCGCATCCGTGGTCCTGCACTTCAGCGCTGCTGACGCCTCTCGGGCGGCACGATCCGGGGGGTACGCGGCGCCGGCGAGGGGCGCACAGCGAGAAACCGAAGTCCCTGCGGCACTGCACCACACAGGCAGCCTGCAACAGCGAGGGAGTCGTCCCATGGAGCAAGGAATCGTCGTCGGGGTGAAGGCGGACGGTGCGGGGGCCGCGGCGCTGCGCTGGGCAGTCCGCGAGGCTTGCGTACGGCAGCTGCCGCTGACGGCGGTGCGAGCGTGGATGCCGACTGCGGTGCATGCCTACGGCGCGATCGGGATGCTCGTACCGGGCGGCGACGGCCTCGAGGCGGAGACACTGGCGGCCGAACAGCTGAAGCGGGCGCTGGAGCTGGTCGAGGGGTCCGACACGCTCATCAGCCGGTCCCAGGCGGTCCTTGGCTCCCCGGCGCAGGCGCTGCTCGAAGCCGGCAAGAACAGCCAGCTGCTCGTTGTCGGGACGCGCGGCGCAAGCGCTCTGTCGCGGCTGGTGCTGGGATCGGTCACGTCCTCGGTCCTGCATCACGCGCGGACACCGGTCGCCGTCGTCCCAGAACGACCCGAGCGGACGACGCCACCGGAGCGCGTGCTGGTCGGGTTCGACGCTTCCGCTGCAGCCATCCTCGCGTTGCAGTTCGCCGCCGACTTCGCCCGACGCCACCACGCTGTCCTCATCCCCGTCCTCGTCCGGGAGCAGCTGTGGGTGGAGGAGGAACTCGGCCCGGCGACGCAGGTTCGAGCGGCGGCCCAGCACCAGAGCGAGTCGGCGGGGCTGCGGGTGGCGGTGGCGGCGGCCCTGGGCAAGACCGCTAGTCGCGACGCGCGCCCGGTAGTGGTGACCGGTCAGGTCGCCGAGCGTCTCACCGAGCTGGCGACAAGCCGAGACGTGCTGGTGCTGGGCTCCCGCGGTCGTGGAGGGTTCACGGGGCTGCTGCTCGGGTCGACCAGCACGCAGTGCGCGCAGCATGCGGTCTGCCCCGTCGTGGTGGTCCGCGATGGCTTCCCGCGGTCGGACTCGTAGGTCAGGTGCACGCCCGGCCGAAGCCGGGCTTGGAGACCGTGTACGGCCGCGGTGCACATCGACCACCCAGCGCCCCGGACAGAGACTCCGCCTCGAGTTCGACGTCGAGGGTGGCGACGCCCCGTGGATCGCCTGTCCGCACCCCGCGGGTCCGGCAGCCTAGGCAGGCAGTGCGCCAGATCACCGGTCACGTTGCAGGTCCTGTGACCACGCTGCGACCACGGGGGTCCGGTCAGGAGGTGCGCGGGAGGCTGCACCCGGTCTGACCTGCCGTTATGGGTGCGCCCGAAGGGATTCGAACCCCTAACCTCTTGATCCGTAGTCAAGTGCTCTATCCGTTGAGCTACGGGCGCGTGTGCCGCGAGCGGCACGAGGACGGAGCATACCGGCTCGCGGAGCGGGTCTCAGCCGTGACCGCCGTGCTCGGGTCCCGACAGCGCCGGCTCGGGCGCATGTCCACGCGCGGCCAGCAGCGACTGCATCAGGTCGATCTCCGCGGCCTGGCTCTGCTCCATCGCACGAGCGAGGCGCACGACGTCCGGGCTGCTCGCGTGGTCGGCCGCGTACGCCGCCATCGGGACGGCGCCGCGGTGGTGGCGGACCATCATCCGCAGGTACTGCTCCTCGAGCTGCGCGACCGGCAGCCGCTCCAGCGCCGCCACCTCCGCACTGCTCGCCATGCCGGGCATCTGTCCCTCATGGCCCATCCAGGCCATGACCGGGTCCCGGCTGGTCTGCGTATGACCCCACAGGTCGAGCCACCCGCTCATGATGCCGATCTGGCCCTGCTGCGTCGTGAGGATGTCGAGCGCGAGGAAGCTGAGCTCCGCGTCGGTCGAGCGCCGGTGCACCGTCGCGCTCATGCGCACGGCCTGCGCGTGGTGGACCTTCATGTCGCGCGCGAAGCCGACGTCGACGGCGTCGGTCACGCGCGGGACGGCGTCCGCGGTACCGCGGCCGAGCACCAGTCCGGCTGCCAGTGCGAGCACCACGAGCAGTCCACCCATCAGTACGGCCCCGCCCCTGCGCGTCATGACCGCAAGCCTGCACGACCGATCGGATGGCGGGTGATCGTCATCTCGTACGCCGACGTGCCAGGATCGTCCCGAACTCCGGCTGCTCCCGCCCGCAGCCGGCGACGACTTGGAGGAACAGTGACCGACGACGCCAGCACCGACACGGCCGCAGCACCCGCGAAGGCGACCAGCCGGAGCGGCAGCAAGAGCACTGCCCGCCGCGGCAGCAGCAAGGCCACCGCCCGAAGCAGCAGCAGCCGCAGCGGGTCCAGCCGCAGCGGGTCGACCGCGAGCCGCAGTGATGCGCTCTCCGGCAGCAGCGCGCTCGCGTCCGCGCTGCGCGAGCTGGTCAACGGCATCGAGGAGCAGGTCACCGCGATCACGGCGCTGTCCGGTCAGATCGACGGCCACGTCAACGCCCTGAACGACCTGCGCGCCGAGGCCACCAGCCGGCTGCTGCACCTGGACGACCTGCGTTCCGCAGCCGAGGACGTCAACCTCAGCGCCTTCCTCGACACCAGCATCCAGCCGCAGCTGCCGCAGGTGGAGGAGGAGTTCCCCGCGCGCATCTACGGCGGTTAGTCCGCAGCACGTCTCCGGCGGCCGGCCCCCTCTCGGGTGCCGGCCGTCGGCGTTCAGTCGGTGTAGAGCCGGTCCGGGAAGACCTCGGTGACGTGCGGCACCGGCACCGCGCTCACCGTCTCCAGCCACGCGCGCAGCGCGTCGTCCTCCGCACCCTCGATGAGCTCGTCGAGCTCGCTCAGCCGCTCCGCCATCTCGGCCCGCGCCGCGTTGACCTGGCGCACGCGCTCGTCGATCCGCCGCGACAACCGGGTGATCTGCGCGACCTCGCTGTCGATGCCCCAGACCAGACCGCGCAGGTCGAAGGTCAGCGAGGAGCCGGTGTCGCTGTCCATGCGCTGACCGTACGCATGGCCGTGCACGGCTGCCCGGACCGACACAGGGCGACGCGTGGAGCCGCCGGCGGATCAGCCCGTCCGGGCCGCCGCCGGTTGGAGCGTGGGCACGAGGGAGCCCGGCGCGGCGGAGGGGCGCGGCGAAGCCGTCGAGGACGGCTTTGGGCTCGCCGTGGCCTTCGGCGCCGCCTGCGCCTTCGGGACCTGGAACAGCGGCCCCAGCCGGCGGAGCTGCTCGTCGTCCGGCGGTCCCGCGACCTCGCTGCGGAAGTCGCCCGGGCCGGCCAGCCAGGACGCGAAGACCTCGGCCCAGTCGCCCGCGTGGCTCGCGTAGTCGCGGCACCCGCTGCACGGGTACCAGCGCGCCGACTGGCTGAGGTCGCGGATGGCTCGGTAGTCCTGCCGCCGCTCGGCGGTGGCGTGCTCGAAGTCCAGCGCGTGCCCCAGCTCGTGCGCGATCGTCACGCGCAGCGGCTGGTGTGCGTGGTCGCGCTTGACGTAGATGACGATGCGCTTGGTGCGGCTGCTCGCCGTCCCGAGCGTCCCGCCCTCGTAGTCCCGGAACTCGACGGCGTAGCCGAGCTGGCGCCACGGGTACTGCAGGGAGGCCAGCGCCCGCTCGCCGCGCTGCTCGGCCTCCGTGGCCGCCGGCTCTGACGGGTCCGGGCCCGTCGTCCCGGCAGTGGCCGCCGTCCCGAACAGACAGCCTGCCGCCAACACAGCGGCGACCGACACCCGTCTCGCAGAGTGCTGACCCATGTGCGCCCCCCGACTCGATGTGTCTTTCGTCACCCAGGCGACTTCTCCTGCTCCGACCTGCCTGGTGGAGCGCTACATCGCCACCCGCGGTGACGTCGCGCAGGAGCACGTGGAGTCCGGTTCTTCGCACGCAGGCACCTGAAAGGGCTGGACGTCCCCGACCACGGCGTCGCGGGGCTCCTGGCCTCCACGATCCACCTTCCTCCGGCGGGCCTGGACGGCGGCCGGACCGGGTTCCGACGGCTCCTCGCCCTGGAGGGCGCGCTCGTCGTCGGCTTCGTCGAGGTGGAGCGGCTGTGTCGGCAGGTCCCGGCCTGGCTCAGACGCGCTCGACGCGGTCCGCCTGCGCGCCCTTGTCGCTCTGCCGCACCCCGTACCGGACCCGCTCGCCCTTCTGCAGCGGCTCAGCCCCGCCGAGCACGGACATGTGCACGAACAGGTCGGCGCCGCCCGCGTCCGGGGTGATGAAGCCGAAGCCGCGCTCCGCGTCGTAGCGCGCGACCACGCCCTCGCCCGGAGCTGCCTGAGCCTTGCTGCGGCCCGCGGCCGGTGCCGCCGGCACGACGTCCTTCGCGCCCCGCACGAGCTGCAGGTCCCGGGCCTGCGGACCCTTGTCGCCCTGGACCACCTCGTAGACCACGCGGTCGCCCTCGGCCAGCCACGTGAGTCCCTCGACCAGGGCCTTCACCTGGACGAAGACGTCCGGGCCGCCGCCGTCCGGGGCGATGAAGCCGAAGCCCTTGCCCTCGTCGTACCAGGACACCGTGCCGTCGGCGCCGTCGTCTGCAGCCGGCGCACCGGCGCCCTCGCCCAGCGGGACGACGTGCTCGGCCTGCGGGCCCCGCTCGCCCTCGCCGACGAGGAAGGCGACGCGCTGCCCGGCCGTCACCACACCGCCGGTCACGATGGCGGAGCTGTGCAGGAAGACCTCCAACCCGCCGCCGTCCGGTGACGCGAAGCCGTAGCCCTTGGCCGGCTCGTACCACTTGACGGTCCCCAGGACGCCGAGGGCGGCATCGGCGGCCACCGCACCGGTGACCCGGACACCGCGGGCCTGCGGACCGCGGTCGCCCTCGCCGACCTCGAACTCGACGGCCTGGCCCTCGCGGAGCAGCCTGGTCTCGCCGGCGATCTCGGAGGCGTGCACGAACAGGTCCGCGCTGCCGTCCTCGGGCGCGAGGAACCCGAAGCCCCGCTCGGGGTCGAACCAGCGGACGGAACCCTGCGGCACGGATGGCTCCAAGGTCGGATGAGCGGCAGGCCTGGGGCGGAGGCGGGGAGATGTGAAACCTAAACCGCACCAGCTTGGCCGCCTGCCCCATTGTGGCCCATCTCGCGATGTCGCGTCAAATGACGAGAATGGCTCTCAGCCAGCGCTTTTCGTGGCCACCTGGACGTACCTCAGCGTCGTGCTTGCCTGGCCCGCTGACGTGGCAGCTCCTGCTCCCCGGCGGCGGCGAGGCCGCGTGGGTGCGCCGACGGCCTCCAGGAGGTGAGCCAGGGCTCGAGCTCATCAGGGGGCGCCGGGCGGTGCCAGAGATAGCCCTGACCGTAGTCGCATCCCAGGGCGCGCAGCAGCCCGTGCTGCCGCGTCGTCTCTACGCCCTCCGCCACGATCTCAAGGTCGATGGCGCGCGCGAGGTTCACGACGGCAGCCACGATGGCGGAGTCGTCGGCGTTGACGCCCACGCCGTCGATGAAGGACTTGTCGAGCTTGACCTCGTGCACGGGGAACTGCTTGAGGTAGGTGAGCGACGAGTACCCCGTCCCGAAGTCGTCGACTGCGAGGCGTACCCCGAGCCGGCGCAGCTCGTCGAGCGTACGGATGGCAGCCCCCACGTCCTCCATCACGGAGCTCTCGGTCACCTCGAGGGTCAGCAGCGAGGGGTCGGCCCCGGTCGCGAGGAGCGTGTCTCGCAGATGCGAGACGAGCGCTGGGTCGGTGAGCTGCCGCGCTGCCAGGTTGACGGCGACGCGCAGCGGGCGGCCCGTGGGGGCAGAGTGCTGCCAGGCGGCGAGCTGGGCGCAGGCCGTGTCCAGCACCCACCGGCCAAGCTGCACGATCAGACCGTTCTGCTCGGCGAGCTGGACGAAGGCGCCCGGCTGGACGAGGCCACGGGTCGGGTGCTCCCACCGGACCAACGCCTCCACCGCATGCACGTCGCCGCTGTCGAGGTTCATGATCGGCTGGTAGTGGAGGCGGAGCTGACCGCCATCCACCGCGCTGCGCAGGTCTCTCGTGAGGGCGAGCCGGTCCTGCACCTCGCTGAACATGCGGGCGTCGAACAGGCGGACGACCCCTCGCCCCTGCGCCTTCGCTTCGTACATCGCGACGTCGGCGGCCGCGAACAGTGAGCTCGCATCGACAGCAGGCGTGACGGCGACGCCGATGCTGGCGCTGATGGTGTGCAAGCCGGACGCCATCTCTATGGGCGCCCGCAGCACCGACCCCACCCGCTCCGCCAGCACCAGCGCGTGCGCCTCGCCGGCGTCGCAGAAGATGACGAACTCGTCGCCGCCCAGACGCCCGACCAGGTCGGGCTCGCGCACCATCTCCTCGAGCCGTCGGCCGACCTCGCGCAGGACCTCGTCGCCCACCTTGTGCCCGAGCGCGTCGTTGATCTCCTTGAAGCCGTCGAGGTCCAGCCACAGCAGTGACCCGTGACCACCTGCCGACAGGACCTCCTCGACCCGCTCGGTGAGCGCCCGACGATTCGGCAATCCGGTCAGCGCATCGTGGAAGGCGGCGTGCAGCAGGCTCTGTTCGAGCAGCACCCGCTCGTTGACGTCGCGGGTGTTGCAGACCACGCCGCGCACGTTGGGGTTGTCGAGCATGTTCTGCGCGACGGCCTCCATCCACCGCCAGCTGCCGTCCTGTCCGTCACGGGCCCGCAGGGCGATCGTCGCCCTGGCACCGGGGGCGCTCAGCACCTCGGCCCAGGCGCGTTCGGTTGCCGGCAGGTCGTCCGGGTGCGTCACATCGCCCAGCACCGTGCCGAGAACCTCTTGCTCGGGCCGCCCCAGGGCGCGCGCGGCCGCCGGAGAGGCATAGAGCACCCGCCCGTCCGCGTCGTGCAGCGTGATGAGGTCCGAGGAACCGGTGACCAGGGAACGGAACAGGTCCTCGCGTGCCGTCAGGTGCGCGAGCAGTCGGCCGTTGTCCCGCGCAGCGACTGCCTGCCGAAGGACGAGCACGAGGACGAGCACGAGCAGACCGCTCAGCGCCGGCAGGGGGAGCCCGCCGCCGCGCACGACACCCAGCGCGCCCACCCCCAGCACCACCGCAGCGGGCGCATACAGCAGCGCGACGCCGTACCGGCGGGACAAGCGGCCGGCACTGGCGTAGGGCGGGCGCAGCGCGGCTACGACGATCAACAGCAGGCCCAGCTCGCCCAGCACGGCCACCCAGCTGTCCGGTCGATAGCGGCCCTCCGCCTGCAGGACGCTGTAGGCGACATCGCTCAAGGCGAGCAAGGACAGGCCGCAGACGCTGAGCAGCACCTCGCCGCGGGCCTGATCGTCGACACGCGGCAGGATGCTCATGGCCAGAGCGATCAGCAGCACGTCCGAGGCCGGATAGGACAGCACCGTCACCGAGGCCAGCGGCCCGAGTCCGCCGCCCACACCAGCGGGTGCGAGCAGGACGACGTACGTGGCGACCCAGAGGCCGGCGGCAGCGATGGCACCCTCAAGCAGGGCCCTTGCGCGGGAGCCGTCGGTGACCCCGGTGGCGGGGTAGGCGAGCAGGCCGGCGACGGCGAACGGCAGCAGGAGGAAGTACGCGGCGTCGGCCACCGACGGGACGGGTGGTGGCCCGCCCGCCAGCACCTGGTGCGCAGCGGCGAGCACCCCACTCAAGGCGCCCAGCGCGAGCGCGGCGGCCAGCAGCCGTCGGGCCCGTCGCAGCCGACGGTCGCCGCGACGGGCCCGGCGCAGCATCAGCGCGCAGGCGAGCACCACCGTGCCGGTGCGGACACCGTACGAGATGGTCGCCAGCAGGGCCTCAGAGGCAGGGCGCAGCAGCATGAGCGCCGAGAACAGGAGGAAACCCAAGGCTAGCGGTGCCATCCACCACTGCCGCCCCGGCCAGCCCAGCCTCGTCACGGTGTCCCCCCACCTGCCTGCCGGTGCCACAGTGCAGCAAGCGGGCGCCCGTGTCATCCACATTCACCCGAAACGACCCGTACGCGTAGGTAACCGCTAGGGGCGTCGGCGTCTCTCAGCAGACCGTCCACCCTGACGGACTGCGCGTGCAGCGCGCGGTCCTGGCAGGCGCAGGACCGCGGGCGGCGGGCATGGACGTCGTGGACACGTCAGAGGGGCGATCGGGCGGGTCAGGCCGTTGCGACGTCCCGGCTGAGGACCCTCGCGCGGGGCCGAGGCCGGTCAGACAGACGCGACGCTGCTCTGCGGGTCGATGAGGATCTTGGCGTGGCGCTCCGGGTCGCCGAGCGCATCGAACGCCTGCGAGACGCCGGCCAAGCCGACTGTGCCCGTGACCAGCGGGGCGGCGTCGACCTTGCCGTTGGCGAGCAGATGAAGGGTGTCGCGGAACTCGAGGGGCGAGTAGCCGACGACGAACCGCAGGTCTATCTCCTTGTTGATCGCCATCACCGGCCGGATGGTGTCCGGCAGCATGCAGACGCCGGCGACGACGACTCGCGACAGCAGTGGCGCCGCCGTGATGATGCTGTCGATCATCCCAGGCACGCCGACGCACTCGAAGACGACCGGACGCTTCGGACCGCCCCTCAGCCGCTCGACGGTCCGCCAGACCGCGTGCCACGGCACCGGGAGGGGCCGCAGCTTCTCCATGGTGCCGAGGCCGAGCTCGACCAGCTGCGGGACGGTGCGGAGGTGGCCGGTCTTGCCCGCTGCTTCGTACGGCGAGGACTCCCGCGGGTCGACGACGTGGGTCGCACCCATGGTGCGGGCCAGCGCACGGCGACCGGGCGACAGGTCGCTGGCGACGATGGTCCGCACCCCCTTGGCCTTGAGCATGGCCACGACCGCGAGCCCGACGGGGCCGCAGCCGATGACGACCGCGACGTCGTCCTTGGCGATGTCGGCGCGCCGCACTGCGTGCCAGCCGATCGCCATCGGCTCGGTGAGGGCTGCCAGTTCGGGCGACAGGCCGTTCGGGATCGCCAGCATCAGCGACTCCTCCACCAGGACCTGCTCGGCGTACGCGCCCGGCGCCGAGGCCGAGAGCCCGACCGCGTGCACCTCCTGGCCGTTGCGCCGCAACGGCATGGCGGTGACCGGCGAACCCATCGCGACCTTCTTGCGGCAACCCGGACCGTACGCGGCGATGCGCCCACTGAACTCGTGCCCCATGACGACCGACTGGTGCGACCGCATGAGGCCGTCGTAGCCCGCCTCGGCCAGCACGTCGGCCTGGGCGTCTGCGTGGCGGCGGGCGTGCAGATCTGAGCCGCAGATCCCGGCGCGGACCACGTCGAGCAGGACCTGCCCTTTCTGCGGCTCCGGCGCAGGCAGGTCGACGACGTCGAGCTCGCCCTGCAGGCAGCTGACGGCGCGCATCAGCGCGGCAGCAGGCTGTCGTCGAACGGCGGCAGCGGCTTGATGTACGGGTCGAGAAGCTCGCCGGCCTGCTTCGCCGTCAGGATGTCAGCCGGGTCGAGCTTGAAGATCCTGCGGGCCGAGGGGTCCCACTCCCAGATGTCCTCGCCGAGCAGGCGGCACTGGTCGTCGTACGGCCAGATCATCGTGATGGCGGACTTGACCAGGTACATCGCTTCGGGGTCGGCGTCCTCACCGGCAGCGGCGAGCTCGGAACCGAGCGTCTGCTGGTAGCCGATGCCGCGCCCGACGATGAGGTGGTCGCCGACGGCGACCGTCTCGTCCTCGACGTAGAAGACGCACTGGTCGGTGTCGGTCCAGTGCTTGTAGACCATCGCGACCATGTCCTTGCCCGGCAGCTCGAAGCGCTCGCGGGTGGCCAGGTCGAAGCGGTACAGCGGCTCGTCAACCGTCAGCTGGGGCTCCAGGATCTCCTCCCACCGACCGGCCGACTCCAGGTAGCGGTGCCGCAGGTACGCCTGGAGCAGGTAGCGGTGTCGCGGGTTCGTCGTCTGCGCGAGGGTCTTCTCGACCGCGACGTTCTGCTGCGTGATGTCGAGCGTCCTGCCGTCGATCTGCACCATGCGTGTCTCCTCAACGTGGGTGTCTGCGGGTGGGTCAGGTCGGGAAGGGCACGGCGCCGTAGACGGCGGCGAGCCAGACGGCGATGACCGCGTCGAGGGTGCGGCCGCGCTGGTCCTGGGTGTCCGGTCCCGGATCGGGGTCCTGCGTCAGCGACTCGAAGACGCGCTCGTTCATGCGCACCAGACACACCGCCAGCTCGCGGGCCGGCGTGGTCCGGGGCGCCACGCCACGGTCGCGTTCCTGTTCGATGACGCGCGTCGTACGGAGGACGAAGCCCTCGATGAGCTGCTCCCACGCGGCCCCGACCTGGGGGTCGGTCCGGCGGGCCTGCGCCGCGGCCTGGAAGACCCCGCGGTGCGCCTCCCACATCGTCAGTGACGCGGTGAGCACCTCGCGCCAGACGGCTGCAGGGTCGCCGGCCAAGCCGGCCTGCGTGCGGTCCTCTGCCGCTACCTGCTCCGCGACGACCTGCTCCATGAGGGTGAGCAGGAGCTGTTCCTTGCTCGCGAAGTAGAAGTAGAACGCCGAACGCGACAGCCCCGCGCCGCGCGCGAGATCGTCCACGGAGATCTCGTGCAGTCCCCGCTCGGCGAGCAGCTCCCGTCCAGCCGCCAGCAGCGCGCGCTCACGCTCGTCGCCCGACATGCGAGGCGGCTGCCGGACGCGCCCTCGACGCTGCGTCGTCCCGCTGGGCATGCTCACGACGGCACTGTATCGACATAGTGTCGAGTTGTCGACACTGTGTCGACAACGCGACCTCCGCCCGGCAGCTCCCGTTCGGGTCAGCAGTTCGCGGACCAGCTAGTGACCAAGGCCTTCCTCTGCGGCATCGCCTCGACCAGCACGTGCTCGCCCTCGGCGTGCGCGCTCGTGCCGCGGCGTACCGACGTGCCACGGTGAAGGTCGCGCACACGTTGCAGGGCTGGCCGCTCGCACGATCTTCACGTGATCTTGCTGACGACCCGTACCTGCAGGTCAGGGGCGGAGGCGGGGAGATTTGAACTCCCGATGGGCTTGAGACCCAAACCGCATTAGCAGTGCGGCGCCATAGACCGGGCTAGGCGACGCCTCCATGACGACCTCGCGGCCGCCGCGAAGCACTCTACCGAACGAGCTCGCGCGTGTAGACCCACTCCAGACCGTCCACCTCGTCCATCTGCTCGCCGGTCCGGACGAAGCCGAGGCGGGCGATCACAGCCTGGCTGGCCACGTTGTCCGGGGTCGTGCTGGCCACGCACCGGCGTGCTCCCTGCGCGTGCGCCCACGCGAGCAGCCCGGTCGCCAGCTCGGTGGCCAGGCCCTGCCGCCGCCAGGC
>JBKJQQ010000198.1:0-6185 GCA_046593875.1 Mycobacteriales bacterium
CGCGAGGGCGTGCAGGAGATGGCGCGCTACTGGATCGACGTCGCGAAGCTGCCGAACGGCGTCAACTAGCGCCGGGGCGCCCGCCGGGACAGCAGGGCCGACAGGGCCATCCGCGTCAGGAGCCGGGCCAGCTGCTCGGGCGGCACCTCGGGCGTGGTGAAGGCCGTCGCGTTGAGCATCGCCAGCGTCGACCCCGTGACCACCGCGACCTCGGCCGGCTCCAGGTCGTCGCGCAGCTGCCCCAGGACGGCCAGCCACGGCTGCTCGTACGCCCGCATGCGCCGGCGCAGCGACCGCCGCACGTCGTCGGACAGCGCGCGGGCCTCGCGCACCCAGACGCCGATCAGCGCGCGCTGCTCGACCGCGAAGGTGACGTGCAGGTCGACCAGCGCCTCGAGGGCGGCGTGCGGATCCGCGTGCGCAGCGGGGATGCCGCGGGCGCCATCGAGCATCCGCGTCATCGCCCGGTCGCACAGCGCTTCGAGCAGTGCGGCCTTGCTGGGGAAGTGCCGGTAGACACCGGGGCCGCTGATCCCGGCGGCGGCGCCGATGTCGTCGATCCCGACGGCGTGGAAGCCGCGGTCGGCGAACAGGTGCGCAGCCGCCTCGAGCAGCTGCTCGCGACGGGGAGGCGCGGCGGCGGACGTCACCGGCCCAGGTTAGCCGTCGCGTGTGAACGGTCGCTAACGTGAGGCACATGCTCCCTGCCCTGCTCGACGACCTGCGCGCGGAGCAGGCCGACCTGCGCGGTCTCGTGGCCGATGCCGACCTCGACGCCGCCACGCCCGCCGAGGGTTGGGACGTGCGGGACGCCGTTGCGCACCTGGCCGGCAGCGACGCCGAGGCGCTCAAGGCGGCTACTCGGCCGGAGGACTTCGTCGCCGGACTGGTCGAGGTGGCCAAGGACATCGACGGCTTCCTCACCGGCCAGCTGACGGCCCGCCGCGGGCTCACCCGGGAGCAGCTGATGGCTGACTGGCAGGGCGGTTTCGACGCCATGGTCGAGGCCTTCGCGACGGTGCCCGCCGGGACGAAGGTCCCCTGGTACGGCCCGCCGATGAGCCCGGCCTCCTTCGCGACGGCCCGGCTCATGGAGTACTGGGCGCACGGCCAGGACGTGGCGGACGGTCTTGCTGCGCGGCGCACGCCCACCGCCCGGCTGCGGCACATCTGCCACCTCGGGGTGCGCACGCGCGGGTTCGCCTACGCCAACCGGGGTCTGGTCGCGCCGGATGTCCCGGTCGCGGTCGCGCTCACGGCGCCGGACGGCACCACGTGGGCCTTCGGCGAGGGTGATCAGCGCGTGATCGGACCGGCCGAGGACTTCTGCCTGCTCGTCACCCAGCGCCGGCACCGCGACGACCTCGCGCTGCAGGCCGAGGGCGCTGCCGCCGAAGAGTGGCTCGGCCTCGCGCAGTGCTTCGCCGGACCCCCTGGACCTGGGAGGGCCAAGCGATGACCGACCCCTGGAGCACGCCCGAGCGGCTCGCGCTGCGCCGCCTCGCCCGCGACGTCGTGGCCAAGGAGGTCGCGCCGAACATCGAGCAGTGGGAGCGCGACGGCGAGCTGCCGCGCAGCCTGCACGCGACCTTCGCGGAGGCGGGCCTGCTCGGCGTCTCGTTCCCCGAGGAGCAGGGCGGCGGCGGGGGAGACGCCATCGACTCCGCCATCCTGAGCGAGGAGATCCTGCTCGGCGGCGGGTCCGGCGGCGTCATCGCCAGCCTGCTCACGCACGGCATCGCCGTGCCGCACATGTCCCGCAACGGCACGCCCGACCTCGTCGAGCGCTACGTCCGCCCGGCGCTGGCCGGCCGGCTGATCGGCGCGCTGGCGGTGACCGAGCCGGGCGGTGGCTCGGACGTGGCGAGCCTGCGGACCAGGGCGGTCCGGGACGGTGACGCGTACGTCGTGAACGGGAGCAAGACCTTCATCACCAGCGGCGTGCGGGCCGACTTCGTCACCGTCGCCGTGCGCACCGGCGGGGAGGGCCATGCCGGCATCAGCCTGCTGGTCGTGGACCGAGGGACGCCGGGCTTCACGGTGGACCGGCGGCTCGACAAGATGGGCTGGCTCTGCAGCGACACCGCCGAGCTGGGCTTCGCCGACGTGCGGGTCCCTGTCGAGAACCTCGTCGGGGCTGAGGGTTCGGGCTTCGTGCAGATCATGCAGCAATTCCAGTCGGAGCGGCTCGGGCTCGCGGTGCAGGCCTACGCGACGGCGCAGAGGTGCGTCGACCTGACGCTGGACTGGGTCAAGCAGCGGGAGACCTTCGGGCGTCCGCTGTCGAGCCGGCAGGTCGTCCGGCACCGGGTTGCCGAGATGGCCCGCCAGGCCTGGGTCGCGAAGACCGCGACGCGGGCCGCGATGGCGGCCTGGCAGGAGACGGGCGGCGCCGTGCTGGAGGTGTCCATGGCCAAGAACACCGCCTGTGCCGCCTGCGACCACGTGGTCGACGAGGCGGTGCAGCTGCACGGCGGCGCGGGCTACCTGCGCGACAGCGAGGTCGAGCGGCACTACCGCGACAGCCGCATCCTGCGCATCGGCGGCGGGACCGACGAGATCATGAACGAGGTCATCGCCAAGCTGCTGCCCGTTTAGGAAGCGTGACGTCCCCAGCACCGAAGCGCTGGGGACGTCACGATCGAACGGCCGGGGAGCGTCAGGCGAGCTCGTCGCCGCTGGCCTTCGCGGCCTCGGTGTCGCTGGCCGCCCCGTCGGCCTCGCGCTCGAACACGCCCTCGACCTCGAGGTTGCTGTCGGTCTGCTCGGCGACCTGCGCGCTCAGCTCCTGGTCGTCGACGCCCTCACCGGCGGGACGGGTCGTGCCGGCACTCGTGGCGGGGGTCTGCTCGCTCATGGGGGTTCCTCTCGGGCCAGGGACGGGTCGGGACCAGCCCTACCCCGGTGCAGCCCGCCGCACCGTGATCGGGGCTACAGGCCCTCGCTCTGGTCCAGCCAGGTGGCGAGGGCGGCGTCGGAGCCCTCCGCCGGGTCGAGCACCTCAGGGCAGAGCACGGCCCAGACGGTCTTGCCGGTGCCGGGGCGGGTGAGGTCGACGCCGTGCGTCGCGGCGTACTGGTCCAGCAGCCACAGCCCGCGGCCCGTGCTGGCCTCGCGGCGGTGCCGGCGCAGCACGGGCAGGGTCGGGGCGAGGTCGGTCACCTCGAGCAGCACGCCCTCGGTGAGGTCGACCAGGCTGATCTCCACCTCGGACCGGGCGTGCAGGACGGCGTTCGACACCAGCTCGCTGGCCAGCAGGGTGCCGGACTCGTCGTACTCCTCACGACCCCACCGCACGAGCGCCTGACGGACGAAGCGGCGGGCCTCCGGGACCGAGGCGGCGTCACCGGGCAGGGCGCGTCGCTCACGTCGTCTTCCGACCGGGACAGGAGGGGGACGGTGGGACCTGACGCTGGGTGCCAACGCGTGCCGCCTCCCCGCCGGTGCCGAGGGACGAAGGGTACGCCCGCAGGGGGCTGACGGACAGGCGAGGGTGCGGCGTCGCCGGTACCGTGGGGGGCGTGAAGGCGTTCCTGTCGCTCCGGTGGATCGGCTGGCACGCGCTGCTCCTGGCCTCCCTGGCGGTCCTCGGCCGCATCGGCATGTGGCAGTGGGACAAGGCCCGCTCCCAGGCGGACTGGCAGAACTACGGCTACGCCGTCCAGTGGTGGCTGTTCGCCGGGTTCGCGGTGTTCCTGTGGGTCAAGCTCGTGCTCGACGAGCTCTACCCCGATCGGGTCGCCCCCCGCCCGGACGAGCCGGCCCTTCCCGTCGTCGCGCCGCGCCCGGTCCCCGCCGCCGCGGCCGACGACGAGGACCCGGAGCTGGCGGCGTACAACGCCCATCTGCGCCGGCTGGCCGACCAGCAGTGACCGGCGCCGTCCGGCGCTTCCGCGTCATGGCCGTCGTGGTCGGCCTCGCCCTGTTCGTCCTGCTGGGCGCGATCGTCCTGAAGTACGGCTACGACCGCGAGCGCTTCGCCGAGGTCTACAGCCCGATCCACGGCTACCTCTACATCGGCTATCTGGTCACGGTCGCCGACCTGGCGCGGCGGGTCGGCTGGTCGCTGGTGCGCACGGTCGGCGTCATGCTCGCGGGCACCGTGCCGGTGCTCTCCTTCGTGGTCGAGCGGCAGATCACCCGGGACCTGCACACGCGTCGCTGATCGGCACGAACTGATCAGGACGGGCCATGGCATCCGAGCGGCCGACCGCCCATCGTCGTCGTGGCGCGCCCGTGCGCCGGTGCCGTCAGGGGCTGTCGCGACGACAGGGACCGCAGGGGCGGACATGGGTGCCGAGACCGCGCGGCCCGTCCTTCTGCTGTTCACATGAGGAGAAGGCACCGTGTTCGTGACCTGGAGCGCACTCGAGCTGAGCGAGCCGTCCCGCAGCAGCCCGTGGCTGCCGACGGGCGCGGCCCACGTGCAGGCCGGCAGGGGCAGGGCCGGGCTGGCCGTCTTCGACGGGCTGGGGGGGTCGGTGCTCGCGGCGTGGGACGAGGCGCCCCTGGTGCAGGACTGGCCGGTCGAGGGCGCGGGTCTGCGTGCGGCGTGGCACGTGCTGCTCGAGCCGGTCTCGTACCGGGGCGACGCGTGGAGCGAGACCGACCCGGCTCGCAGGCGGGCGCTGCTCCAGCGCGCCTGGGCACCGGACGCCGTCTACTGCGATCCGCTGGACCACGTCGTCGGCCGCGAGGCGCTCAGCGCGCACATCGGCGCCTTCCAGGAGTCGATCGCCGGCGGCAGCATCGCCGTCACCGCCGAGGCCGTGCGGCACCATGACAGCGCCCACTTCCCCTGGTCGATCGCCGATGCGACCGGGGCGACGGTGCTGACCGGCTTCGACGTCGTGCAGCTGGATGAGCAGGGCCGGATCACCCGGCTGACGGGCTTCTTCGACGCGTGAGGTCAGGACGTGGGGTGAGTGACGGGGCTCGAACCCGCGACAACCGGGATCACAATTTTGTGGAGCCCGCTCGGATGGCGGACCACTTCAGCATAACGCCCTGTGTACAGCGGTTCTCGCGGGTGCAGTAATGCCTGGTGAGGTCTGGATGGCGAGATTCTGCCCCACGTTTGCCCCATGATCTTGGTTCCGGTGGAGCGGTCGTAGACACGCGGGAACGGCATCTACTGCCGGTGCCAGTCCGGCTTCGTCCGAGACGCGACTATGCGTCTGCGTCCTGATGAGTCTCGAACCAAGCCTCGCCCCACTCGACCCGTAGGCCGCTCTGGCGGACGGGCTGCAAGGCCTCCCGAGCCTCGGGGCTATCACGGACGACGACGAAGGGGCCACGACTGTCGAAGCCGGACGCGCTGTACTGGTCAGAGAGCCCAGCCTGCCGGAGCGCCTTCACCGCGCGTGCAATCAGGCGGCCTCCTTTCTTGTCGTCGACCGGCACGCCCGGACGGTATCGCCGATAGGCCCTGTCTTGGCTAGGAGGAGCGGCACCTACCCGCCCTGACTTGGTCCCCGCGCGGCGAAGGTGAGACGTGGTGCACGTGCAGGACGCACTGCCTGCAGCCAAGGTCAGACGATGAGCCGGTCGAGGAGCTCGAAGGACTCGTAGGGCTGGTCGATGTCACCGAAGTGGCCGTCGTCGCGGACGATCTGGGTGCCGCCGAGCTGCTCGAACATGGCCCGGCCTTGCTCATCGTTGCAGCCGTACGGGTCATTGCGGGAGTTGATGAAGTACAGGTCGTCGACGCTGGCCCGTATCGCCGCCCAGTCGTAGCTGTCCTGGAGGACCGGTTCATCCTCGCCATTGGGCTGGGTGCAGTAGCCCGCGACCAGGATGACTTGGTCCACCCGCACGTCGATGTGCTCCAGGACCGCGAGCAGCAGAGCTGCCCCGCCGGAGTGGCCGACCAGCACGGTGTTGGCATCGAAGGTGTGGTTGGCCAGCACCCCCGGCAGGAACGTGGCGAGGGATTCGACGTTGAGCCCGGGATAGTGCGGCACCTCGACGGTGTAGCCGCGTCCGGTCAGCCGCTCTCGCAGCCAAGGGAGCCACACGACGTCGGGGTGTGCGCCGGTCCCGTGGAAGATGATCGCTCTGCGTCGGTTCACGGGACTGTCCTACCAAACCGCGCTTGTCGCAGCGGGGCGCGTTAGCCGGCCAACACTGGCGTGCGTCGGTTCCGGCAGAGCAGGTATTGCCGGCTCTCCGCCGTCCGTCGGCCT
>JBKJQQ010000021.1:0-26846 GCA_046593875.1 Mycobacteriales bacterium
TCGAAGACGACCTCGCCACCGATGTTGGGCAGGCCGAGGCAGTTCCCGTAGCCGCCGATGCCGGCGACGGGAACTGCCTCGGCCTGCCCAACATCGGTGGCGAGGTCGTCTTCGACCCGAGCTACCAGGGCAACCCTCTGGTCAACGCGCTCTGCCTCGGCGTCATGCCGATCGACCGGATCCAGCTCAGCGCCGCCACCGGCACCGGCAACATCGTCGTGCTGCTGGGCGCCAAGACCGGCCGCGACGGCATCGGCGGCGTCAGCGTGCTGGCAAGCGCGACCTTCGACGAGGACGGTCCCGCCCGACGACCCAGCGTGCAGGTCGGCGACCCTTTCACCGAGAAGCTGCTCATCGAGGCATGTCTGGAGATGTACGACGCCGGCCTGGTGCAGGGCATCCAGGACCTCGGCGGCGCGGGCCTCACCTGCGCGCTGACCGAGACCAGCGCGGCCGGCAGGAGCGGCATGCACGCCTACCTCGAGCGGGTGCCGCTGCGCGAGGCATCGATGGAGCCGCACGAGATCCTCGCCAGCGAGTCGCAGGAGCGGATGCTCGCGATCGTCACGCCGGCCGACCTCGACGCTGTCCTCGCCATCGCGAGCAAGTGGGGCGTGCTCGCCACCGCGATCGGTGAGGTCACCGATGGCGACCGCCTCGTTGTCACCTGGCATGACGAGGTGGTTGTCGACGTGCCGCCCGGCTCGCTCGCCGACGACGGTCCCGTCTACGACCGGCCGAGTGCGCGGCCGAGTGACCAGGGCGAGCTCGCGCTCAACGTGCTGCCGCCGTACCCGACCGCTGAAAAGGACCTGCTGCTGCGCATGGTCGCCAGCCCCAACCTGTGCAGCCGGCGTTGGGTCGTCGAGCAGTACGACCGCATCGTGCTCGGCGACACCGTGCTCGCCTGGCCCGAGGACGCCGGCGTCGTACGCCTGAGCGAGTCGGGGCTCGGCATCGCGCTGTCCACCGACGGCAATGGCCGCTACACGCGCCTCGACCCCTACGCCGGTGCGCAGCTCGCCCTGGCCGAGGCCTACCGCAACGTCGCGGCCACCGGCGCGGTCCCGATCGCGGTGACCAACTGCCTGAACTTCGGCAGCCCCGAGGAGCCCGACGTCATGTGGCAGTTCGCCGAGGCCACGAGGGGGCTCGCGGACGGCTGCCGCGCCCTGGCCACCCCGGTCACCGGCGGCAACGTCAGCTTCTACAACTCGACGGCCGGCACCGCCATCAACCCGACGCCCGTCATCGGCGTGCTCGGGCTGCTCGACGACGTCGCCCGCCGCACGCCGATGGGCTTCCAGGAGCCGGGCGAGTCGGTGCTGCTGCTCGGCGAGACGCGCGACGAGCTCGGCGGGTCCGAGTGGGCCTGGGCGGAGCACCGGCACCTCGGCGGACGCCCACCGGTCGTCGACCTCGACCGCGAGAGGGTCCTCGGCGAGGCGCTCGTCAGCGGCTCGCGCGACGGCATGCTCAGCAGTGCGCACGACCTGTCCGACGGCGGCTTGGCGCAGGCGCTGGTCGAGTCGGGGCTCTCCAAGGGCGTCGGCGCACGCATCGTCCTGCCCGCGGGCGAGGACCCGTTCGTCCAGCTGTTCAGCGAGTCCGCCGGCCGCTGCCTGGTCACCGTCCCGCGGTCGGAGGAGCTGCGCTTCACCGAGATGTGCAGCGCCCGCGGGCTTCCGTGCACGCGCATCGGCGTCACCGACGGCACGTCCCTCGACATTCAGGACGTCCTGGCGCTGCCGCTGGCGGATCTGCGGGAAGCGCACGAGCGGACGCTGCCCGCGCTGTTCGGCCCGCTCGCCGGCGCTCAGCCCTCCTAGCGCGCGGTTCCGCAGGGGCCCCGGCGGGCATCCCGGGGGGACCCAACGTTCGGAGGCACCGTGTCCACCCTCGCCCTTGACCTGGAGTCGCCGGTCCGCGCCGGCTTCACCAGTGTCGCGACGTTCGTCCCGCGTCTGCTCGGCTTCGTGCTGATCCTGGTCATCGGCTACGTGATCGCGAAGGCGATCGCGAAGGTGGTCGACGCGCTGCTGGAGAGGGCCGGCTTCGACCGCGCTGTCGAGCGCGGGGGGATCAAGAAGGCGCTGGCGACGAGCTCCTTCGACGCCAGTGACATCGTGGCGAAGCTGGTCTTCTTCGCGATCTTCATCCCGGTGCTGTCGATGGCGTTCGGCGTGCTGGGCATCGATGCGCTGACCCAGCCGCTGGCGGCGTTCATCGCGCTGATCCCGAAGATCCTGGTCGCGATCGTGCTCGTGGTGATCGGTGCGTTCGTGGCCGGTGCGGCGAAGTCGTTCATCACCAACGCCCTGGGCGGGCTGTCCTACGGCAGCATGCTCGGCTCCGCCGCGGCCGTGCTCATCATGTTCGGCTTCGTCAAGTCCGCGCTGGACCAGGTCGGGATCGCCACGACCGTCACGACTCCGTTGCTGTACACGGTGTTCGCGGCGGTCGCCGGTGTGATCATCGTCGGTGTCGGTGGTGGGCTGATCAAGCCCATGCAGCACCGCTGGGAGAACGTGCTGACCAGGGCCGACCAGGAGAAGGAGCGCGTGCAGGCGCACGTCCGGGCCCAAGCCGCTGCCGATCCGGGCGAGACCGCCTACCCGGTCGACACCGCGACCACGACGCGCATCGCGCCGCCGCTCCCGCGCCCTTAGACGGAGAGCGCGCCGGGCTCAGACGGGGAAGTTCGTCGTGAGCTCGGCACGCTCCTTGCCGCTGGTCGTCGTGACGCGCTCGTGCCCGTCGACGCCGTGCACGTCGACGGTGACCCGCTCGTACGGCTGCACCTGCAGCGCCACGACGGGCACCTCCTCGGACAGGACCAGCGAGAGCGCCTGGCGCGGCTCCCGGGCCACGGGCATCGCCGGTCCCTCCGCGGGCAGGTGCTCGACCTCGAGCACCTCCCGCCGCACCGTCACCTCGATCGTGCGCACCTCGGTGACGATGCGCCGCCGCACGACCGCGCGGACGGCCTCGCGGACCACGTCGACGTGCACGCGCTCCTCGTGCAGCACGACCTCGACGCTGGCGGCGGCCTCAGGTGTCATGCCGCACCGCTACCCGGCCGGGAGCCGCCTCAGACCGGTTCGCCGGACGACGGACCGGGAACACGAGCCAGAGCGCGTGGTGGGCACGCGCACCGCCGGCGAGGAGCGAGTCCGTGATCGAGGCCAGCAAGCTGCGCGAGCTCGTCGGGATGACCGTCCTCGGACGCAGCGGGGTGCGCATCGGCAAGGTCGGTCAGGTGTACGAATCCGTCGACGGCGAGGGCACTTTCGCCGCGGTGCGGACCGGGCTGTTCGGCAGTTACGCGAGCTTCGTCCCCTTGGCGGACGCGCAGCTGCACGGCGACGACGTGCACGTGCCCTACCCCAAGGAGCTCGTCGACGGAGCGCCGCGGGTGCCCGACAGTGAGATGCTCGGCCCGGACGAGGAGGACCGGCTGTTCCGGCACTACGGGCTGGCCGCGCCCGCTCCTTACCCGGCTGAGGACCCCGGCACGATGACCCGGTCGGAGGAGCGCCTGCACGTCGGCACCGAGCGGGTGGAGACCGGCCGGGCCCGACTGCGCAAGTACGTCGTCACGGAGACGATCACCGAGAGCGTCGCGGTCTCGCACGAGGAGCTGCGCGTCGTCCGCGAGCCGCTGACGCCAGGTGCACCCGGTGTCCCGCTGGTGGAGTCGCTGTCCGAGGAGGTCCACGAGATCGTCCTGTCGGCCGAGCGTCCGGTCGTGCAGCGCGAGGTCGTCGCGGTGGAGCGGATCAGCCTGTCGACGGAGACCGTCGAGGGTGAGGAGACGGTGACCGAGCAGGTGCGCAAGGAGCAGGTCGAGGTGCTGTCCGACCTGCCGCCCCGGCCGGCGAGCCCCGCACCCCCGCAGCCGGACGGCGAGACCGAGACGCGGACCGAGCTGTTCCTCGCCCCGCGGGAGGCCGAGCCGGACGACGGGAGCACGACCACGTCGACGTTCTTCGTCGCGCCTCGTGAGGACGAGCGGACCTGACGGACGTCGTACCGGCGTTGACACAGCGCAGCGGGCGTGGCTTGCTGGGACCAGCCGTCGACGTGACCCGAGTCACATGTGGCGGCAGGCCCTGACCCGTCTTCCTGAGGAACGCCATGACCTCCGCATCCCCGACCCCCTCCCTCTACGAGCGGCTCGGCGGCACCTACGGCATCGCCGGTGCCGTCGACGTGCTGACCGACCGGCTCTACGACAACGCCTCGGCCAACGCCAACCCGCACGTGCAGGAGTTCCACTCCCAGCAGGGGCACGCCGGGTTCAAGTTCCTGGTCACGGCCTGGTCGATCGAGCAGACCGGCGGGCCGAAGTGCTACCCCGGCCGGGACATGCGCGACTCGCACGCGCACCTGAACGTCTCGGAGTTCGAGTTCGACATCGTGGCCGGCGAGATCGCCGCCACGCTCTACCACGTCGGGGTCCCCCGGCAGGAGCACCAGGAGTTCATGGCGATCATCGAGAGCTACCGCTCGATGGTCGTGGGTCCGGCGACGTCGGCCGTGCCGGCGCAGGAGCGCGAGTCCGCGTCCGTCTGATCGAGTGGTGGGGGCCCTCGCCCGGCGCGACGTAGCGTCGGCGGGTGCCGCCCCGCCCCCGCACCCCGTCGTTGGACGCGCTGAACGCCGCCTTCGACGCCCAGGCCGCGCTCGTCGTCGCCGCGCTGGCCGGTGCTGATCGAAGCGCGCCGACGGCGTGCGCCGGCTGGACCGTCCGCGAGCTCGACCGGCACCTCGGGGCGATCGTCGCGCGCTTGGCCTCGCTCGTCGACGACCCCTGTCCGGAGCGGGCGGACACGACGGTGGCGCAGTGGGCGGCGCGGCTGCCCGCCCTCGCGCCGCTGGCCGACGAGGACGCCCGGACCGAGGGACCCGGGCTCGCGCAGGCGGTGCCGGTGCTGCGAGCGGCGCTGACGGCAGCGTCCGCATCCGTGGTGGTCGAGCAGCGGACGGGCCGGCACCCGCTGGGCGACGCCCTGCTGTTCCGGGTGCTCGAGCTGGTCGTGCACGGCCGGGACCTCCCCGAGCCGGTGGCGCCCGATCGGGGCGCGCTGAAGCTGGTGGTCCGCGCGATGGCCGACCTGCTCGCCGCGGTCGCTCCGGGTCGGCACGTCGAGCTGCGCGTGCCCCCGTACGCCGCCGTGCAGTGCGTCGAGGGCCCCCGCCACACGCGCGGAACTCCCCCGAACGTCGTCGAGGCCGACCCCGTCGCGTTCGTCGAGCTCTGCGCGGGTCGCCTCGCGTGGGGGGAGGCCGCGGGGGACGGCCGGGTACGGACGTGGGGCGACCGGGCCGACCTCTCGCCCTGGCTGCCCCTGCTGGCCTAGGTTCGGGTGATGCCCGCCACACGAAGGAGCACGTCTTGAAGGAGCTCGTCTGGCACCGGCAGCTGCTGCCGGCCGTCGATCGCTACGCCACCCAGCCGTTCTTCACCGACACGGGCAGCGGGACCACCACGTCGTACGGCGAGCACGCCTCGCGCGTGCTGCGGCTGGCGAACGCGATGCGCAAGGAACTGGGCGTCGAGCCCGGCGACCGCGTCGCGGTCATGTCGCTCAACAGCGCGCAGTTCGAGGAGCTCTACCACGCGGGGATGCTCGGGGCCGCCGTCATCAACCCGCTGAACCTGCGCTTCGCGCCGCGCGAGCTGACCCACGTGCTGAGCGACTCGGCGACCAAGGTCGTGTTCGTGGACGTGTGGTTCGCCGCCGTCATCGACTCGGTGCGCGAGGCGGCCGGCGTGCAGAAGGTCGTCCTCATCGGTGGCGGCGACGTGCCGCACGACGTGGCGTACGAGGACCTCATCACGGCCGGTGAGGAGGTCGTGCCCGCCGAGCCGGAGGAGGAGGACGCCGCGCTGCTGATGTACACCGGCGGCACGACCGGTCTGCCCAAGGGCGTGCTGCTGACGCAGCGCAACCTGATGCTGACGGCGTACCACATCGGGATCGCCGTCCGGATCGAGCGCGACGACGTCTACCTCGTGCAGGTGCCGATGTTCCACGCCGCGTCGATGGCCGCGATCGTGGCGATGCCGACGTCCGGCGGGCGCCTGGTGACCGTCCCGGTCTTCGACGCCGGCGGGGTGATGAAGGCCTGCGAGGAGCACGCCTGCACGAACACGATCATGGTGCCGACGATGATCGCGATGACGTTCGCGCACCCGGAGTACGAGGCGAAGCGCATGAGCTCCCTGCAGCGGCTGACCTACGGCGCCTCGCCGATGCCGCGACCCGTGCTCGACCGGCTCCGCGCCGACCAGCCGCAGATCGAGCTGTACCAGGGCTACGGCATGACCGAGAGCGCCGCGCTGGTCAGCATCCTCATGCCGGAGGACCACCTGCGCGAGGAGAAGCTCGCGTCCGCCGGGCGCCCCGTGCAGGGCACCGTCGTGCAGATCCAGGACGAGCACGGCGACCCGGTGCCGGTCGGTCAGGTCGGCGAGGTCTGCGTCCGCGGCGGGCAGTTCATGCGGGAGTACTGGCGGCGACCGGAGGAGACGGCCGAGGCGTTCCGCGACGGCTGGTACCACTCGGGCGACGCCGGGCGGCTCGACGACGAGGGCTTCCTCTACCTCGTGGACCGCACCAAGGACATGATCGTCACCGGCGGCGAGAACGTGTACTCGACCGAGGTCGAGCAGGCCGTGGCGTCGCACCCGTCGGTCGCGCAGGTGGCGGTCATCGGGATCCCGCACGAGCTGTACGGGGAGGCGGTGCACGCGGTGGTCGTGCTGGCGCCGGGAGTGCCTGCCCCCTCGGAGGCCGAGCTGATCGAGCACTGCCGCGGGCTGATCGCCGGCTACAAGCTGCCCAAGTCGGTGTCGTTCCGCGACGAGCCGCTGCCGCTGTCCGGGGCGATGAAGGTGCTCAAGCGCGAGCTGCGCGCGCCCTACTGGGAGGGCCGCGACCGCGGCGTCAACTAGCTGTCGTCTCCGGCGGTCCACGCAAGGGGGTTCCTCCGCGTCGAAGACCTAGCGCCGCTGGGTTGACCTCGTGGTCCGGCGCGCGACGGGAGGGTTCTGCACCTGGGCCCCGGTTCCTGCTGTCGATCTCGCCGAGATCGATACACACCACCTTATTCCACTCTCCGTGAGCAAGGAGGGGGCCCACTCCTACGCACCGTGACGGTGACGCCCTCCCCGTACACTCGGTAGCGCCCTCCCCCCGTCCCCCGAGGAGCCCCCGCGTGCGCCCTGCACCCGAAGAGAACCTCGAACCGGCCATCGGCGAGGAGTGCGGCGTCTTCGGCGTCTGGGCCCCCGGCGAGGACGTCGCGAAGCTGACCTACTACGGCCTCTACGCCCTCCAGCACCGCGGGCAGGAGGCCGCCGGCATGGCCGTCAGCGACGGCAGCGCGGTCGTCGTCTACAAGGAGCTCGGCCTGGTCGCCCAGGTCTTCGACGAGGCGACGCTGTCCAGCCTGCACGGCCACCTGGCCATCGGCCACACCCGCTACAGCACCACCGGCGGCGGCACCTGGGAGAACGCCCAGCCGTCGTTCCGCAATCTCGCCACCGGCGGCAGCCTGGCCCTGGGCCACAACGGCAACCTCACCAACACCAGCGAGCTCGCCGAGCGGGCGAAGACGTTGGACCCGCGTGCCGGTTCGATGGGCGCCACCACCGACTCCGACCTCATCACGACGCTGCTCGCGGCCCAGCCCGACCTGAGCCTCGACGAGGCGGCGATGCAGGTCCTGCCCACGCTCAAGGGCGCCTTCTGCCTCACCTTCATGGACGAGCACACGCTGTACGCCGCCCGCGACCCGCACGGCGTCCGCCCCCTCGTGCTCGGCCGCTCCGAGAACGGCTGGGTCGTCGCCAGCGAGACCGCCGCGCTGGACATCGTCGGCGCGAGCTTCGTGCGCGAGGTCGAACCGGGCGAGCTGCTCGCCATCGACGAGCACGGCGTGCGCAGCAAGCGGTTCGCCGAGGCGACGCCCAAGGGCTGCCTGTTCGAGTACGTCTACCTCGCCCGCCCGGACACCCAGATCGCCGGGCAGAGCGTCTACACGACTCGCGTGCAGGTCGGTCGGACGCTGGCCTTCGAGGCCCCCGTCGACGCCGACCTCGTCATCCCGGTCCCCGAGTCCGGTACGCCTGGCGCGATCGGCTTCGCCGAGCAGAGCGGCATCCCTTACGGCATGGGGCTGGTCAAGAACGCCTACGTCGGCCGGACCTTCATCCAGCCCAGCCAGACGATCCGCCAGCTCGGCATCCGCCTCAAGCTCAACCCGCTGCGCGACGTCGTACGCGGCAAGCGGCTCGTGGTCGTCGACGACTCCATCGTGCGCGGCAACACCCAGCGCGCGCTGGTGCGGATGCTGCGCGAGGCCGGCGCCGCGGAGGTGCACGTCCGCATCTCGAGCCCGCCGCTGATGTGGCCCTGCTTCTACGGCATCGACTTCGCGACGCGCGCCGAGCTGATCGCCAGCGGCCTCGGGGTCGAGGAGGTGCGCGCGAGCATCGGCGCGGACTCGCTCGCCTACGTCAGCCTCGAGGGGCTGACCTCCGCGAGCGCGCAGCCGGCCGACCGGCTGTGCCGGGCCTGCTTCGACGGCGACTACCCGATCGAGATCCCCCAGCGCGACCTCATCGGCAAGCACGTCCTGGAAGGCATCTCGAAGACCGCGCAGGCCGAGCACCTGTCGACCGGCCAGGTGGTCGTGCACAACGGCGTCGGTCCGGCCGACCCCTTCGACGCCGTGCTCGGCGGGCAGGGTGGCGGCGACGCCCTGACGCGCCCGTGACCGGCCCGACCAGCGGCCCCGCGTCCGGCCGCACCTCGTACACCTACGACGCCACCGGTGCGGCTGAGTCCTCCTACGCCGCAGCCGGTGTCGACATCGACGCGGGTGACCGCGCGGTCGAGCTGATGAAGGGCCGTATCGCCCGCGCGGGCCGTCCGGAGGTCGTCGGCGGGCTCGGCGGCTTCGCGGGGCTGTTCCGCCTGGACACGAACAAGTGGAAGAACCCGCTGCTCGCCAGCTCCACCGACGGCGTCGGCACCAAGCTGGCGATCGCGCAGGCCCTCGACAAGCACGACACGGTCGGCATCGACCTGGTGGGCATGGTCGTCGACGACCTCGTGGTGTGCGGCGCGGAGCCGCTGTTCATGCAGGACTACATCGCCTGCGGCCAGGTCGTCCCCGAGCGGATCGCCGAGATCGTCGGGGGCATCGCCCACGGCTGCGAGCTGGCGGGCTGCGCGCTGGTCGGTGGCGAGACGGCCGAGCACCCGGGCCTGATGCCGGCCGACCACTACGACATCGCCGGCACCGGCGTCGGCGTCGTGGAGGAGGACCTCGTCCTCGGGCCGGACCGCGTCCGCGAGGGCGACGTCGTCATCGCCATGGCCAGCAGCGGCCTGCACAGCAACGGCTTCTCGCTCGTGCGCCACGTCCTGCTGCAGGGAGCCCGCATGCGGCTCGAGGCGATCGTCGACGAGCTCGGGGAGCCGCTCGGCGAGCACCTGCTCACGCCGACCCGCATCTACGCCCTGGACTGCCTGTCGCTGATCGCCGAGACCGAGGTGCACGGCTTCAGCCACGTGACGGGCGGTGGCCTGGCCGCGAACCTCGCCCGCGTCCTGCCGCCGCACCTGTCGGCCACCGTCGACCGCGGCACCTGGCGGCCGCAGCCCGTCTTCGACCTGGTGCAGGCCCGTGGCCGGGTCGAGCAGGCCGAGATGGAGCGGACCTTCAACATGGGCGTCGGCATGGTCGCGCTGGTCGCCCCGCACGACGTCGACCGCGCGCTGGCCCTGCTCACGGCCCGGCACGTCCCCTCGTGGGTCGCCGGCGCGGTCGTCGCCGGCGACGGCAGCGCCACGCTGACGGGCTCGCACGCGAGCTGAGCCCGCCGCCTCTCCGCGATCTTCCCCTCGTGCCGAGTGACCCGCCGGCACAGCGCGTCCGAGGGGAAGATCACCGTCTGGAGGGGCGGGGAACGGGGCGGCCTGCCCGGGCAGGGACGACGAAGGGGCGGCCTGAAAAGGCCGCCCCTGTCGATCGTGCTGCGTCCTAGCGCGGGTCGTCTGCCGGCGCGTAGGGGTCGTCGAAGTCGTCGTCGTCGGGCTCGGTCGCCGTGGACGTCACGGGCGCACCGGCCAGCTCCGCCTTGAGGCGGTCGGGGTCCAGGCTGCCGGTGTTGTACTTCAGCTCGCGAGCGACCTTGGTCTGCTTTGCCTTGGCACGGCCGCGCCCCATGGCTCGACCCCTTCGCGACGGCGGGACCAGGGGCCCCGGCTCTCGATGATCATGACCTGACGGCACGTCTCCTGCTGTCTGGTCCGGAGTCGTGCCCGACTGCCACGGTACAGGGTGCGGAGCCTGCAGACACGGCGGGCGGGGAGGGACCGCAGGCAACGTCGGATAGCGGGTCGAACCGGGACAAGAGAGGGCAGTCACAGAAGATCTTGCTTTCCCCGGCAGGAACGGCGCCGCTCTCGACGAATTCCCCGAGCACCTAGCCACATCCTCCTGGGAGTCCCGATGCGCCTTCGTACCGCCGCTGTCACCTCGCTGATGGCCGTCGCCGCTGTCGGCGCCCTGACCCCCGCCACGGCCGCTCCCAAGACGATCACCAAGACCTACATGGCCAGCGCCACCCCGGACCCGACGTCGAGCGGTGTGCAGGGCACGTGCAATCCCGTCACGCCGTCGGCGCGGCACACGACGCCGTTCAAGGTGCCGGCCGCCGGCACCCTCGCGATCACGATCAAGATGGACCTCGACTGGGCCCTCGGCCTGCGCACCAAGAGCGGCAGCAGCCTCGCCTCCTCCGACGGCCCCGGCCCGACCGACGCCGAGGCCATCCAGATGAAGTTCAAGAAGGCCACCGACGTCCTCATCGACGCGTGCAACTTCGCGGGCAGCCCCACGGCGCAGGTCACCTACACCTTCACGTTCAAGTAAGCCGAGCCATGCGTCTGCGCACCTCCCTCGCCGTCAGCCTGACCGCGGTCCTCGCCGCTGGTTCGCTGGCTCCTGCCGTCGCCGCCCCGGCGAAGAAGCCGGTGTCGAAGGAGTACGTCGCGGCCGCCTTCCCGCCGGACCCGTCGCACGCCGCCGTGACCAGCGGCATCTGCAACACGACCAATCCGACGTCACAGCACAACGAGCCGTTCACGGTGCCCTTCGCCGGTGTGCTCAAGATCGACATGAAGGGCTTCCAGGGCGACTGGGACCTCGCCCTCTACAGCGGCGGCACGTTGCTGGCCTCCTCCGCCCAGGGCCTGACCGATCCGGTCGACCGTCCCGAGTCCATCACCGTGAAGCTCAAGAAGGTCGGCCAGAAGCTCCAGATCCGGGCCTGCAACTTCTCCGGTGGTCCTACCGCGAACGTCAAGTACGTCCACTCCTCGAAGTAAGGGAACCCCTCATGCGCGCCCGCCTCGTCCTCGCCGTCGTCCCCGTTGCCCTGGTCGGCGCCGTCGCGCTGCCGTCCTCGGCGGCCCCCAAGCCCATGAACGGCGCCTACACCGCGAGCGCTCCCGTGCCCGGCGCGCCGGACTGCGACGGCCTGGCACCCGGTTCGCTGCACACCATGGCCATCAAGGTCCCGAGCGCGGGCCGCTTCACCGCCGACCTGACCGGCTTCGCCGGCGACTGGGACTTCTTCCTCAAGGCCAACGGCAGCGAGCTCAGCGCCTCGACCGGCAGCGTCGACGCGATGGTCGAGACGGTCACCGCCAAGCTCAAGAAGGCCACCACCGTCAACATCGTGTCCTGCAACTGGGCCGGTGGCCCGACCGGCTCCGTCAAGTGGACCTTCACCCCCAACAAGTAGCACCCCCCGACCGCCCCCAGCCCGAAAGGCACCATGCGCACCCGTCTCGCTCTGCTCGCCGTCCCCCTCGCGCTCGTGAGCGTCGTGGCGACCTCCGCCACGGCGGCCCCGAAGGCCAAGCCGTTCAGCGAGAAGTACACGGCGTCCGCTCCGGTGCCCGGCGCTGGTCTGGCCTGCAGCGGGACCACGCCGATGGGCCAGGACCTGCACGAGGTCAAGATCCCGGCAGCGGGCAAGGTCACGGTCGACCTCAAGGGCTTCCTCGGCGACTGGGACCTGCACGTGCTGTTCAACGGCGCGGAGGTCGGTGTCAGCGAGGAGATCCAGCCGCTCGCCGACGGCGAGGCCGTGGTCGTCAAGCTCAAGAAGGCCGGCAAGCTCGTCATCAACGCCTGCAACTACAACGGTGGTCCCTCGGCCAGCGTGGAGCTCAAGTACGCCCCGTAGTCCCCGCACGAGCGAAGGGCCGCCCCCACGGGCGGCCCTTCCGTCGTCGTCGGGTCAGCTGCGGCCGGGCACCAGGACCGAGCGCAGCCGACCCACGTCGGCCATGCGCCGCTCGCCGATCCGGTCGGCAGCCACGGCCGGCGGTACCCCCTCGGCGTCAGCGAGCCGGAAGATCGACAGCGTCGTGTCGTAGATCGTGGCGGCCTTGGCCTGCGCGCGGTCGAAGGAGAACCGGTCGTGCAGCGCCTCGTCGGCGACCTGGCACAGGCCGCCGGCGTTGGCGACGTAGTCGGGCGCGTAGAGGATGCCGCGGTCGGCCAGCGACTTCTCGATGCCCGGGTGCTCGAGCTGGTTGTTGGCGGCGCCGCACACCACGCGGGCCTGCAGCACCGGCACGAGCTCGTCGGACACCGAGCCGCCGAGCGCGCACGGGGCGTAGACGTCCATCTCGGCCCGGGGCAGTGCCTCGACGCCGACGACCTCGACCTGGGGGAAGGCCGTCCGCACCCGCTCGAGAGCCGCAGCGCTCACGTCGCTGACAACCACGGTCGCCCCGTCCTCGACCAGGTGCTCCACGAGGTGGTGGCCGACCTTGCCCACTCCCTCCACGGCCACGCGCCTGCCGCGCAGGGTCGGCGCGCCCCAGGTGTGCTCGGCCGCGGCGCGCATGGCCTGGAAGACGCCGTACGCCGTGAGCACCGCGCTGTCGCCCGCGCCGCCGTTCTCCGGCGAGCGGCCGGTGGCGTAGTCGGTCTCCTTGGCGATGACGTCCATGTCCTGCACGTAGGTGCCGACGTCGCAGGCGGTGTAGTAGCGACCGCCCAGCGACTGGACGAAGCGGCCGTACGCTCGCAGCAGCGCCTCGGTCTTGTCCCGCGTGGGCTCGCCGAGGATGACGGCCTTGCCGCCGCCGAGGTCGATGCCGCTGCAGGCCGCCTTGTACGCCATCGCCTTGCTCAGCTTGAGCACGTCCTCGAGGGCGTCGTCCTCGCTGGCGTAGGGGTAGAAGCGGGTGCCGCCGAGCGCGGGACCGAGGGCGGTGGAGTAGATCGCGATGATCGCCTTGAGGCCGCTGGCCCGGTCCTGGCAGAAGACCACCTGCTCGTGGCCTGCGTCCTTCAGGTGGTCGGTCCGGTCGAAGACGCCCACGGCGTGGCTCCCTGCAGAAGGCCGCCGGGGCGGCAGTGGTCGCCGGACCCTCGTGAGGCGCAGCGCAGTACGGGGGTGGTGTGCCCCGCACGCAGGGTAGCGACCGGCGTGCTCCCCAGGGGCGTGCGAGCATCCGGGGATGACGGCGCACGGGGTGGGCCACGCGGCCTTCCTGCGGGTGTACGAGCCGCTGGCCGCCTTCGACAGCGCCGAGCGGGCCGGCTGGGAGGCCTACCTGGCCGCCCGCGAGCCGATCAGCACCGCGGAGGGCGCCGAGCTCGAGCGCGCCGCGTCGTTGCAGGCCCTGGTCGGCCTGGTGCCGGCTGTCCTGCCCGAGCTGCCCGAGCACGCCTACGTCACCGAGGTCGACGGCGTGACGCTGCTCTGCCCCTGGCGCACCCGGCGGCGCTCGCTGGAGGCGCTGGAGGACTTCCTCGCCGACGTCCCGCGGGAGCTGGCCGCCGCCTGGGTGCCGCCCGGCGTGGCCGCCTCGGTCGGTGACGACCTCGACGCCTACCGCGCGGCGCACCCGGAGGAGAAGGTCGGCCAGCTGACCTCGACCTGGCACGTGCCGCTGCGCTGGTTCGTGCTGGTCGACGCCGGTGAGCGGGAGGTGCACCTCGGCCCCTCCGGGCTGCGCACCGGCCGGTCGCTGGTCTACCGGACGCCCATGTCGCGGGCCCGCCGGCGGGTGGCCCGGGCGCTGGCGGTGCTGCGTCGTACGGTCGAGGACGGCGTCGTGACCGCGGGGGTCGAGGACCTCGGCCGCTGGCTGGAGGACTTCCACCCGCGCTCGCTGGTCGAGCTGGACTACGGCGGCCTGGTGCACCTGCTCGACGACGCCGAGCTCGGTCAGGACGAGTCGGCCCGCGATGTCGCGCTCGCGCTGGCCGCCCTCGGGGAGGGCGACACCGACCGTGCGGCGGCGGCGTACGCCCGGGTCACCGCGCGGATGAAGGCGCTGCAGGGGGTCGAATCCGCCAGCTGAGTGGCGCAGACCCGGAATGACTAGCCGCAAGATGGCCCGCATGGGCCATTCCGCTCAAAGGCGACATCGCGCACGATCGTCCTTACGCGGGCACAGTGCCCGCCCTGAGAGGACGACCCGCCATGAGCACACGCACCCCTGAATCCGAGGCCCTGCTCACCCCGGCTGAGGTCGCGACCATGTTCCGCGTCGACCCCAAGACCGTCACGCGCTGGGCCAAGTCCGGCAAGCTCACCTCGATCCGCACGCTCGGTGGCCACCGCCGCTACCGCGAGGCCGAGGTCCGCGCGCTGCTCGCCGGTATCCCCGCGCCGCGCCCGCAGCAGTAGCGGCACGCCACAGCTGAGACAGCAGCGCCGCACGCCCCGCGACGGGGGTGCGGCGCTTGTGGCGTTCCTGCAGGAAAGGGGGTGGTCAGGGGCGGGGTCGAACCGCCGACCCCACGCTTTTCAGGCGTGTGCTCTACCAGCTGAGCTACCTGACCAGACTGCGGTGGTGCCGTGGTGCTGCGACCCCGACGGGACTCGAACCCGCGACCTCCGCCGTGACAGGGCGGCGCGCTAACCAACTGCGCTACGGGGCCTGGAGGTTCCCAGACCTTGGTGCTGTGTGCCCCCAACGGGATTCGAACCCGCGTAGCCACCTTGAAAGGGTGGAGTCCTGGGCCGCTAGACGATGGGGACTGTCTGGCCGTCGGAGACGCGGGCAAGCATAGCGGACGGCTCACTCGAGCAGCTGCGTCACCAGGGTCCCGAACCGTCCGTACGGCGCCAGCGCTGCCACCGCGCGGGCATCCTCGGCGGTGTCGACGTCGCGCAGCTCCGGGAGCAGGTACGGCGACAGGCCCGCCTCGCGCAGGGCCCCGAGCTGCAGCCGGCCGGTGTCGGCACGGCTCGTGGGTACCTCGGCCAGCAGGCTGCCGTCCGGCCGCTGCAGGCCGAGCCCCCACCAGCCGCCGTCCGGGGCCAGCCCGAGGACCGCGTCGTGCTCGGCTAGCAGGTCCACCGCCTGCTGCAGCAGCTCGACGGTCAGCTGTGGGGTGTCCATGCCGACCAGCAGCGCGGGCAGGTCCGGGTCGACGTCGTCGAAGGCCGCCGCGAGCCGCTCCGGCATCGGCCCGCCGCGCTGCGGCTGCACCTCGAAGCCGTCGGCCGCGTAGGTCCCGTCGAGCACCAGCACGCGCCGGGCGGCCGGCACCTGGCGGACGACGTCGAGGGTGTCCTCCAGCGCCGCGGCCGCGACCTCCGCGGCCTGCTCGGGCGTCAGTGGCGGGCAGAGCCGGGTCTTCACCCTGCCGGCGACGGGCTGCTTGGCGAGGACCAGGACCTGCACGCTCATTCGATCGCCCGCAGCACCCGCGACATGTCGCGCACGGCCTTGAGCGTCCCGCCGACGGTGCCGGTCACCTTGGACTTCCCGGTACGAGGCAGGTAGTCGACGTCGACCTCGACGACCCGCCAGCCGGCCGCGACCGCGCGGGTGACCATCTCCAGCGGGTAGCCGAAGCGGCGGTCGGTGAGGCCGAGCTCGCGCAGCGCCTCGCGCCGGCAGGCCCGCATCGGCCCGAGGTCGTGGATGCGCAGGCCGGTGCGCTTGCCGAGCTGGCGGGCGACCTCGCGGTTGCCGAGCCGGGCGTGCAACGGCCAGTCCCTGTAGCTGGCCGTCCGGCGACGGCCGAGGACGAGGTCCGCGGTCCCGTCGGCGATCGGCCCGACGACCCGTGGCAGCTGCTCCGGGTCGAAGGAGCCGTCGGCGTCGAGGAAGCAGACGATGCCGTCCTCGTGGTCCGCGGCGGCCAGACCGGCGTGGCAGGCGGCCCCGAAGCCCCGCGGGCGGGCCTGGACGACGAGCGCGCCGTGCGCCTGCGCCACCTGCGCGCTGCCGTCGGTCGAGTCGTTGTCGGCGACGATCGGCCGGTAGCCGTCGGGCATGCGGGTGAGCACCCACGGGAGGGCGGCGGCCTCGTCGAGGCAGGGCAGGACGACGTCGGGCACGTCAGGACCGCAACGGCGCGGTGGCGAACTCGAGCACGCCGGCCGCGAAGCTGGTCTGGGCCGTGAAGCCGAGCTCCGCGCGGGCCCGCTCGGCGCTGGCCACGACGTGCCGCACGTCTCCGAGCCGGTACTGCCCCGTGACGACCGGGTCAGGACCGTCGGCCGCCCGGGCCAGCTCACGGGCCAGGTCGCCGACGGTGTGCGGGACACCGCTCGCGACGTTGTAGGCGGTGAGCGCTCCCGGGGTGCCCGCGCCGTGCGCGAGCAGGTTGGCCTGGGCGACGTCGCGCACGTGCACGAAGTCGCGGCGCTGCCCGCCGTCCTCGAACACCCGCGGCGCCTCGCCCCGCTCGAGCGCGCTGCGGAACAGGCTGGCGACACCGGCGTACGGCGTGTCCTTGGGCATGTGCGGGCCGTAGACGTTGTGGTACCTCAGCGCGACCGCAGTGCCGCCGCTGGCCCGCGCCCAGCTCGCGGCGAGGTGCTCCTGCGCGGTCTTGCTCGCGGCGTAGGTGTTGCGCGGGTCCAGGGGCGCGTCCTCCGGGACGGTCCCCGGGTCGAGGGGCTGATGGCAGACGGGGCACGGCGGCTCGAAAGAGCCTGCCTGCAGGGTGCTCTCGTCGCGCGGCCCCGGACTCACTGTGCCGTGCTCGGAGCAGGTGTAGCGGCCCTCGCCGTAGACGACCATCGAGCTGGCCAGCACGAGACGCCCGACCTCGGCGCGGGCCATCGCGGCGAGCAGGACGGCGGTGCCGAGGTCGTTGTGGCTGACGTAGAGCGGCAGGTCCTGCAGGTCCACGCCGAGCCCGACCATCGCGGCCTGGTGGCAGACGGCGTCGACGCCGTCGAGCGCGCGGTCGCAGGTCGCCGCGTCCCGGACGTCGCCGTGCACCCGCTCGGCCCGCGCGTCCAGGCTCGCGGGCCAGCTGCCGGCGTGCACCTCGGGCAGCAGTGCGTCGAGGACGCGGACCGCGTGCCCGGCCGCGAGCAGCGCGTCGACGACGTGGGCTCCGATGAAGCCGGCGCCGCCGGTGACGAGGACGTGCACCCGCCGGACGCTAGCCGGTGAGCCGCACCAGCTCGTCGACCAGCCAGTCCAGGGCCTGCCCGGCGACCGGGGTGAGGGCCGTCATCCCGGCGAAGCCGTGCACCATCGCGTCGTAGCGCCGCCGGCTGACGGGGACGCCCGCGTCCCGGAGCCGTGCCGCGTAGGCCTCGCCCTCGTCCCGGAGCGGGTCGAGCTCGGCGGTGACGACGACAGCCGGCGGCAGGCCGGCGAGGTCCCCGGCCAGCAGGGGCGAGCAACGCGGATCGTGCGGGTCGGCGCCGTCCAGGTAGAGCCCGACGAAGTGCTCCAGCGCGGTGCGGGTGAGTCCGAACCCGCTGCCCAGCAGCCGGATCGACGGGCTCGACAGCGACGCGTCCAGCAGCGGGGTGAGGAGCACCTGCGCGGAGATCGGGAGGTCGCGGTCGACCAGGCAGGCCGCGGCGGCCAGCCCGGCGCCGGCGCTGTCCCCGCCGACGGCGACCGGTCCGGGGGTGGCGCGCAGCACCGCCACGCAGTCGTCGAGCGCGGCGGGGAAGGGGTGCTCCGGTGCCAGCCGGTAGGCCACGCTCGTCAGCGGCGCTCCGGTGCGCGCGACCAGCGAGCGGCACAGCGGGTCGACGGCGGCCCGGCTCCCGGTGACCCACCCGCCGCCGTGCAGCCAGACCAGGGACGGACCGCGGGCCGGGCCCGGCGGCAGGTAGCGCCGGACCGGGACGCCGGCCACGACGCCCTCCTCGTACGGAACGGCGGGGGCTCCGGCACCGACGGCGACCGCGAACGACTCCAGCCCGGTGCGCACGCGCGCGATGTCGAGCTCGTTCCCGTCCTCGAAGGCGTCCAGCAGGCTCGCGAGCGTCGGGTCGACGGTCATGTGGGAGCGCCTCCTCGACACCGGTGACCTGTCATGCTGTCATGACAGGATGCCAGGTACGCCGACAGAGCTCCCGCGCACCGCCATCCGCAAGCACGGGGCGGTGCCCTACTACGCCCAGCTGGCCGCGTTGTTCCGCGAGGCGATCGTCAGCGGCGAGTGGGAGCCCGGTCGCCCGCTGCCCTCGGAGCAGGTGATCGGCGAGTTCTTCGGGCTGTCCCGCACCGCCGTCCGCCAGGCCCTGGCGGAGCTGTCGGCGGAAGGTCTGGTGCGCAAGGAGAAGGGCCGCGGGTCGTTCGTCCGCGGACCGCGGCGGACCGAGTTCGTCGTGCAGGAGCTGCGCGGCTTCTTCGACGAGATGGGCGACCAGGGCAAGGCGGTCTCGACCGAGGTGCTGCTGCTCGAGACCACGACCGCTCCGGCCGAGGAGGCGGCCCTGCTCGGCATCCGCACGGGGAGCAAGGTGGTGCAGCTCGACCGGCTGCGCCGCGTGGACGGCGAGCCCATCTGCTTGGCCCGCACCCTGCTGCCGCTGCCCCGGTTCGCCGGCCTCGCAGGCCAGGACCTGTCCGGCAGCAGCCTCTACGAGCTGCTGCGCAGCCGCTTCGGCGTCGAGCCCCGGACCGGTTGGCGCACGGTCGAGGCGACCGCGGCCGACCGGAGCACGGCAGCGCTGCTGGGCGTGCGGGCCGGCTCCCCCCTGCTGCTCCTGACCTCCCTCAACGTCGACGCGACCGGCGAGCCGTTCGAGCACTTCACCGCGTGGTACCGCGCCGACCGCACGAGCTTCCGCATCGAGGTCGGGCCCGCCAGGGGGAGGTCATGACGACCCGTGGGCGCGGCCCAGAGCGCGGCGTGCGTGCGGTCCTGGCGGTCGGAGGGCTGGTGGTGGTCGGGCTGCTGGTCGTCGCCGCCGCCGTCGTGCTGCTACGGGGGCCGTCGACGCCCTCCCGCGTGGCCGCCCCTGCGGTCACGGCGTCGGGCTCGCCGGAGGAGCTCGCCCGCGCCGCCTGCGTCCAGCTGCGGCTGGCCGCGCAGGGCATCCAGGCCAGCAGTGCGGCCGCGGACGTCCGGACGCAGCTCGCCGCCGCGCGTGCGCTGGCTGCCGCGGCGGTGCGTGCCGACGGTCGCTGGGCCGCGCTGTCTGGTGGCGTGGCCGCGCTCGACGAGGCGGTCCGGCGGGACGAGGGGCCGGCAGCGGCGGCGGGACTGCGCGTCGCGCTGCTGGAGTGCGACGCGCTGGGTTGACCGTCAGCGCAGGTAGAGCTCGCGGACCTGGAGCATGCCGGTGGAGCCGTCGACGTACTGCCCGCTGGCTGTGCCGATCTGCTCGGACACCGTCCAGCGCGACAGCGTCGTGGTGAGCGGCACCATCGGCATCCGCTCGCAGAGCAGCTCGGCGACACGGGCGTAGCCGAGCGCACGGTCCTCGTCGTCAGACGCCTCGCGGGCGATGCGGTCCAGGGTGCGGTCGACATCGGGGTCGGAGAACCGGCTCAGGTTGTCGCGCCCGATCCGGTCGGTGGAGAACAGCGGGTGCAGGTAGCCGTCCACGTCGCTGTGGGGGACGGACCAGCTGAAGCGGAAGAGTCCGTCGAAGCCCTGCGGCGCGGCAGCTTTCGCCAGGTAGGCCGCGAAGGTCAGCGGCGTGGGGACGGCGGTCAGGCCGATGCCGGCCTTGAGCTGTCGCGCGACCTCGATGACCAGCGCCCGGTTGCGCAGCTCGTCGTTGAAGTAGAGCGGGATGCGCACGCCGCGCAGGTCCACGCCCGCCGCGGACAGCAGCGCCTGCGCAGCAGGCAGGTCCGTGCGCACACCGTCGCAGGCCTCGTCGCCCTCGGACGTCTCGGGCAGGAAGGCGTCGGCCGCCGCCCGCGTCCCGGGGAAGACCGCCCGCACCAGGGCGGAACGGTCCACCGCGAGCGCCAGGGCCTGCCGCACTCGGACGTCCTCGAAGGTCGGCACGTCGACGGGGATGCCGAGGTACTCGAGGGACGTGCCCGGCCCGCTCTGCACGCCGGCGCTCTGCTTCGGGGCAGCGGGAGCGACGTCGGCCCGGCCGTCCGAGACGGCGCGTGAGGGGTCGTCGGTGAAGACGAACTCGATCGCGTCGGCGTAGCCCGCACCGCCGCCGGTGAGCGCGCCGTCGACCGGCACGTAGTCCGACGCCCGGACCAGCCGCAGCCCGGTAGCCGCGGGGGTGAAGGGCTCGGCGAGGCGGTAGGGGCCGACGCAGACCGGGTTGCGGGCGAACGCCTCCGGGTTCCGCTCGGCAGCCGCCTTCGACACGGGAGACAGCAGCGGGCTGGTCAGCACGCGGACGAAGTCGGACAGCGGCTCGACCAGGGCGATCTGCACGCTGCTCTCGTCCCGCACCTGCACGCCGCGCAGTCGGCGCCGCTCGACGTCCTCCTCGGTCGGCTCGTCGCCGTGCAGCTCGGCGTAGCCGTCGACCGGCGACAGCCGCTCCGCGGCGGTGCTGGCGTAGTCGGCGGACGCGACGCGGGACAGCGTGAAGGCGACGTCCTCCGCGGTCACCGGCGACCCGTCGGAGAACACCGCGTCCTCGCGCAGCCGGAGCGAGATGCTCGCACCGCCGTCGCTCACCAGGTAGGACTCCGCGACACCCGGCAGCACCTCGGAGGTCTCCGGATCGCTGGTGAGCAGGGGTGTGCAGAGCGTCCTCGCGACGAGCTCGCCGGAGGGCTCGTAGACGTTGCCGGGGTCGACCGAGCCCGGCGGTGTCACTGCGACGCGCAGCACCCCGCCGGCCCTCGCTGCGGGGTCGGCCTCGCGCAGTGCCACGGTCGTGTCGGCGGTGCAGCCGCTCCCGAGCAGGACGACCGCCAGCACCAGCGCAGGGTGTCTCACGGCTGCGGACCTGCCTGCGCGCGCGGCGCCTGGTTGACGGTCGAGGTGTTCGTCCGGCTGACGCCGGCATCGCCGTCCTGGCCGGCGAAGGCGACCGTCTCCCGCAGGACGAGCCCGCCGTACTGCGTGCCGATGGCGTAGGTGGCCGTGAAGTCCAGCTCCTGCGTGGTGCTGACGAGCTCGCCGGTCAGGTCCAGCACGAAGCTGTCCAGCGGGGTCCCGCACGCGTCGACGCGCGCCTTGCCGGTCACCGTGGACACGAAGCTCAGGACCGTCTGCGTCCGCGGGTCCACGCCACGGGACTCGACCTGCGCACCGCGCACGAACGGGAAGGCCGCCAGCTGCAGGTCCGGTGTCGGGTCGAACACCGTCTCCTGCCCGGCGCTGTCCCTGCTGACGGTCCTGGCGACGTAGAGACCGGGGGCGAGGTCCGTCGGCAGCGGACGGCGCTGCACGACGAGGTAGGTGGTGGTCGTCGTGACGTCGCCGAGCGACTCGGCGACGTCGAAGGCGAAGCCGCTGGGGCCCTCCGCAGGACCGCTCACCGTCCGCAGCGACCGCGCGGGGAAGACGCCGCTGCGAGCATCAGCTCCACTGACCTCGAAGCGGCCGCTGTTGCGGAAGACGTACTGCGCTCTCGCGGGCCGGAGCTCGACGGTTGAGGGGGCTTCCACGGCAGGTGCGACCAGGGGGCCGGCGACCGGGCACGCGGTGGCCGGAGGGGGAGGCAGCGGCGGCGCGACGGGGCGGCCCTCGACCGGGATCTCGAAGGTCGGCGGCGGGAGCGTCACCACGCTGGGGGGCGGCGGCAGCGCGAAGCTCGGCGGCTGCGACCCGGGGGACGGCACCGTGACGACCGCCGCCGGTGTGGGCGTGCTCTGCGCGCCGAGCACGACGTTGCTCGGCACCTCCTTGAAGTCCACCGCGAGCGAGCGCTCGGGCCCGGCGCACCCCGCCGCGAGCGAGGCCGCAGCCAGCAGCGGCAGCAGGCGCCTCATGACGCGCTCCCGCGGCGGGGGTCGGGGACCGGGACGTCGGGTGGGCGCAGCTCGGCGGCGCGCTCACCGCGCGTGAACGCGAGCACCGAGGCGAACAGCCGCTCGCTGTCGGCGTAGGCGGACCGGGACGCCATCAGGTAGTAGCCGCGGCCGTTCGGCGTGAAGGAGAGCAGCAGCGTCAGCTCGGGCAGCGCAAGCCGGTAGACCCGCTCCTCGCCGATGCGCGAGGGGCGGAAGCGGCCGTCGCCCAGCCCCTGCAGGACCTGGTCGCGCGTGCGCGGTGAACGGGTGTCGATCTTCGGGTCGAGCGCGGCGACCTGGAGCGAGCCCTGCACGAGATCGCCCTGCCGCAGGCTGAAGACCTTCCCCTCGCGGGCCAGCGACCGGTCGCTCCCCTCGGCGAAGGCGGTCTCGGCCTTGGCCTCGCGCACGAAGCGCACGTCGCCGACCGCCTCGGGCGCGACGCGGTCCGGCAGGGCCTGCACGGCGGGGGCGGCCGGCTCCGGACGCGTCGCCGCGAGCAGCACAGCGACGGCGACGACGAGCACGCCGCCGGCGATCGCGAGCGGGACCGGCCGCGGCGGCCACACCCTCTCGGGCAGACCGCGCGCACCGGCGAGCGCGCGACGGGGAAGCGCACGGACGCGCTGGGCGAAGCGCTTCGGCCGGCCGGCGACGGCGGCCCGGCGCGTACGGCGGGGCTTCCAGAGCGTCGGCAGCTCGTCGGTCCACGGGTTGCTCAGCGAGGCCCGGCTGGCCAGCGCAGCGACCCGCGACAGACCCGGCTGCGCGCTGCGCAGGCGACGCGCGACCGAGCGCGACATCGCCTCGGCGCTCTCGACGTCGCCCGGCTGCACGTCGCGGGTCAGGTCGCCCCACAGGGTGCGCGTCACCAGCCAGGCGAGCTCCCGGTGCTCGGCGTCAGCGCGCACCTCACCGAGCAGCGCCAGCGGGGTCAGCGCCGGACCGGCGATGCCGAGGTCGGTCGCGCTGTCCCGCAGCTCGGCGTAGGCCGCGGCGATCCGGGCGCGCGGACCGAGCCGTGCGGCGGCGCGGCGGCGGACGGCTCGGCGCACCGCCTTCACCAGCGCCGGGTAGAACGCCGCGAGCAGGCCGAGCACGAGCAGGAAAGGCAGCGTGCGCAGGGCGTAGTAGCGCACGAGCTCGTACGCGAGCCGGGCGGAGGAGCGCTCGACCGGCACGTAGACGACCAGGGCGAGCTCGTCGGTCGGTCGCACCGAGGGGTCGTCGTTGCGCTGACCGGCCGCGGTGCTGGCGCGAGCCCGCGGCGGGGTCCCGACGATGGGCGTCCACCCGCTGCCCTCGAAGTAGGCCTCGAGCCAGGTGGCGCCGTGTCGCGGCCTGATCTCCCACGTGCCGACCCCCTTCTCCTCACCGCCGAACCAGCCGTAACCGATCCGCGCGGGCACGCCGGACCAGCGGGCGAGCAGCACCTCGCCGGCGGTGATCTCGTACGGCGTCGCCTCCTCGCCGGCCAGCATCTCGACGACGCGCGCCGGGGGTACGTCGACCGGGTTGCCTGCGCCGGCGGCGACGACCTGCGCGAAGTAGGCGCGCCGCACGAACTGCAGACGGGCGAAGCGCTCGACCGGTGCCGCCGCGAGCAGAGCGGCGACCTCCGCCGGCGGCGGCGGGACGTCGAGGAAGGGCTGCGCCGCCGGTCCCGGTGCGTCGGCCGTCGACAGCTGCGCGCCGGTGGCGGGGGCCGGGGCGAGGACCTCGTAGGTCGTACCGCGTTCGGGGCGGGTGCCCGCGGTGCGCAGCGACTGGGTGCGGGGGTCGTACTCGACCTGCGCGCCCCCGCGGACGGCCAGCGGGTTGGCGAGTCCCGGCAGGGCCTTGCCGGGCAGGTCGCCGACGGTGATGCGCGCCGTGATGCCGGCGGCCGGCAGCGGCCCGCGGGTGTCGCCGTCCACCGCCGGGACGTCACCGTCGACGGGCACCAGCGTCGAGACGTCGAACGGCGGGGTGAGCCAGGCGGTCCCGTCGTAGACGTCGAGCGTCCCGAGCCGCCACGTCGTAGGGCGCTCAGCCGACACCGTGAACAGGACGCGGTCCGGGGCCGGCGGAGGGGTGGGTGGACGCATCGGCGGGACGACGTCCTGCGCGCTCGGCGGGGGGAACAGGAAGCCGACCTGCGCGGTCCCGAACAGCGCTCCGCCGAGCAGCACCAGCGCGACTGCTCCACGGCCGAGACGACGCAGCTCGAAGCGGCCGTCACCGGCACCCTCGGCGGCCAGGTCCGCGCCGAAGGAGACGGCCAGCGACGCGACGAGCAGGAGCAGCGCGACCAGCGTGGCCAGCACCTCGGTCTCGGGCGGCTGCAGCAGGGAGCCCCCGACGACGAACGGCAGCACGAGAAGGGCCGCGGCGCGGGGCTTGTCGAGCGACAGGGCCAGGCCGGCGCACGCCTCACCCAGCAGGGCCACGGTGACGAGCAGCAGGAAGCGCCAGCCCGGGTCGAAGGCGACAGGTGGCTGACCGAGTCCGCCGGAGCGGATCGCCTCGACGACCAGCGACGGCAGGCTGGTGCCGCTGTCGGTGAAGGGGACGACCAGCAGCGCGCCGACGACCACGGCCAGCGCGGCGCCGCCGTACTGCACGAGGGAGGGGTTGCGGACGCGCGTCGACAGGTAGACGACCGCGACGCCGAGGACGGCACCGAGCAGGCCGATCACCCGGGGCAGGAAGCCGTCGAAGACGCTGCCCGCGACCCAGCCGAAGGCCGCGGTGGCGAGCAGTGCCGAGGCGCAGACGAGCAACGGCGGAGCGCTCGGCGTCTCGTCCGCGGGGGGCGTCTCCGGGGCGTCGACGGGCAGCGGCGCGTCGACGTCGCGCGGTGCCAGGGTGCCGGCGCTCATCGGGCACCGACGACGTGCTGGAAGGTCGCCCCGAGACTGCTGCCGGGCTTGAGCTCGACGACGCCACAGCCGAGACCGGCGGCGCGGTGGATCATCGCCGGGTCGGTGTCCTCCCAGAGGACGAGCACCAGGACGACGGACGTGCCGCGCGCGAGCAGCAGCTTGATGCGGCGGGCGGTCTCCCTGTCCAGGTGCGGCGTGACGATGACGTTGTGCGTGCTGCGCTGCGGGTCGAGGAACAGCCGGTCGAGCACGGTGGCCAGCGGTGCGCGTTCGGGCTGGACCGCAGCGAGCACGTCGAGCAGCGGGATGCGGGAGCGGCTGCCGCGCAGGCCCTTCGCGAGCGGCGCGCTGCCGCCCTCGAGGGAGACGCTGAAGCCGTCGGCGAGGTGCTTCACCCCGAGCGAGGCGACGACCTGCACCGCGCGCTCGAAGCTCTCGCTCGGGTCGCCCGGCGCGTGCTCGGCGATGTCGGTGTCGAGGACGATGCGGACGCGGTCGGTGATGCCCTGCTCGGACTCGCGGACCAGCAGCTTGCCGCTGTCGCCACGAGCGCTGGCCAGCCAGTTGATGCGCCGCGGGTCGTCGCCGTTGACGTAGTCGCGCAGCCCGTAGAACTCGAAGCCGCTCGGCCAGGGGCGCGACTGCGGCGGCCGCACCGGCGGGTCCTCCCACTCCCGGCTCGTCACCCGGTCGGTCACACCCTCGAACGACGGGTGCACGATCACGGTCTCGGCCGGGGTGATCTCGACCCGCTTGCGGGTTAGGCCGAACGGGTCGCTCCACTCGGCGAGCAGCGGCCCGACGGTGAAGACGCCGCGGCGGCGGGCGGTGAAGCGGTAGCCGTGGACGACGGTCTGCCCGCTCGGCAGCAGGGGTACGGGGACGCGCACCGGCGTGCCGAACGCCTCCGGCAGCGACTCCTCGAGCACGACCGTCGCGAGCCGGCGGGTGGCCGTCACGCTGATCTCGACGTCGACGCTCTGGCTCTCGCGCACCCGGGTCGGCAGGCTCGATCGGACCGCCTCGACGGAGAGCCGCCGACGGGCCAGCACGCGGGACAGGCCGAGGACCGCGAGGGCGCCGTACACCAGCAGGAACAGCGGTCGGCTCGCGAGCAGCCGACCCAGGACGAGGCCGGGCAGGACCAGCGCAGCGACCGAGACGCCGGCGGGGGTGAGCCCCAGCCGCCGCTCGGCCGTCGCCAGCAACCCCCGCTTCTCCTGCGCCGCGACACCCCCCCGCTTGTCCGTCCCCGCGACACCCCCCTGCTTGTCCGTCGCCGCGACACCCCCCTGCTTGTCCGCCCGCAGCAACATCATCCGGCCCGGATGATGTTGCTGGGAGCGGACAAGCGCGAAAGGGTCATGCGCTCTTCAGCCCCAGCGGTGCCTTGACCGCGGTGAGCAGCCGCTCGATGACGCCGTCGACGGTCTCGTCGCGCAGCAGCGCGTCGGGGGTGAGCAGCAGGCGGTGGCCGAAGACGGCGGGGACGAGCAGGCGGACGTCGTCGGGCAGCACGTCGTCGCGTCCCTGCGACGCGGCGACGACGCGGGCGGCGCGCATCAGCGACAGCGCCGCGCGGCTGGACGCACCCATCGACAGCGCCGGGTCCGTGCGCGTCGCCTGGCACAGGTCGACGATGTAGCGCGCGACGGCCTCGCTGATCTCGACCTGCGCCGCCCAGTCCATCATCGCGACGAGCTCCTCGGTCGTCACGACCGGGCCGATGCGGTCGATGGAGTCGCCGGTGCGGTGCGACATCAGCACC
>JBKJQQ010000142.1:0-3658 GCA_046593875.1 Mycobacteriales bacterium
ACTGGACCTGGCTCCACGAGCAACTGGACCAGACCACCGTTGTCGAACCGCGCGGCTGAACTCTTCCGCAGCTCATCGTCCTCAGCCGGCGCAGATGGGCACCACCGGGAACCGGCACTGTCCGTGGTCAGCGCCTCGGCAGGGTTCACGGAAGATCACCAGCATGATCACGTCGAAAACGCGCGGCGTATCACGCGTGATCATGCTGATGATCTTGGCTGGGGTTGGTCTGATCGGCCCCCCGGGTGCCACCGGGAGGTGCCGCTAGCCACCTTGCAGCCGGGCCGCCGGAGATAGCCTGCCTTTGCGCCTGACGCCTGGGCGCACCTGTCGCCCCTTGTGTCGGCATTGGAGCGAAGCGGAAACGCAGTCATCACTCCGGGGTTCGTGCGTGTGGAGGGCGGCTACGAGTGCGCCATGCGCGAACCGCTCGACTTCGAGTTGTTGCGGCCCCTTGTCGTCGCGGGCGGCAAGGACATCCACCTGTCCGAGTCGAGCGACATGCTGTGGTGCAGCCACTGCTGGGCATCCGTCATCGGTGCCCGGCGCATCACTGAGGCCAACGAAGGCTAAGTGATGCTCCGAGGCCGGACAGACCTGCCCCATCCGGCACTACCTTCACAGCATGCCCGCCCGCCACGCGCCCCTACTGGCCCTCGCCCTCGCGTTGTCAGCGACAGCCTGCGGGGGCAGTTCGGATGACGACACGCGCGCCGCCCTCATCGCGGGATTGGAGACAGCGGCGGAGATGCGTACGACGTTGAACCTCGCCGAGGTCGTGGACGGCGAATGGGACAGGGTCCTGTTCGTGTGCCCGTACGAGGACAAGCAGACGGTGAACGACAGGCTCGGTTTCTCCTGGCAGGACTTCCCCGGACGGGACGACACCGAGGGCCGGGCGACCTTCCTCTTCGCCTCGTCCGACACGGTGACGACCTGGGCGACCGTGGGCCGGAACCTCGGCGACCCATGTTCCGGCTCCACCACGACCGACATCGTCCCGCGAGCGGACGCCCGCTTCGCCGTCGAGCAGACCGGCCAGACGAGCGACGGAACTCCGTTCTACAGCCTGGTGCCCCGAGAGGGCTAGGTGCCGTTCTTCATGGCTGCCGCGAGTTGCGCCGGCCGGCATGTCGGTGGTGAGGGGGCTTGCCCCGCAAGTGCCGTTGGCTACCTCCAAAGTCGGAGACGGCGAGATCAGCGGGCACAGCATTCCGGCGCCGTCGACTCGGCTTAGGAAGCGGCGCGCTTCGGGAGCAGCAGCACGGCCAGCCCGTCGACCGGGCGCGTCGTGGCGGCAAGCACCGCGACGCTGCGGCCGGTCGCCTCGTCGTACCCCGCGAAGGAGCGGAAGCCGCCGGTCCCCCCGTTGTGCCACCGCAGGGCAGGCTCGCCTGGCCGCGGCGCGCGCAGTCCGGCCGGCCCGCGCAGGGCGGAGCGGGTCCAACCGAGCCCGACCTCCGCCGAGCCCGTGCGCGTGCGCGGCCGCAGCGCCTCCTCGAGCGCGGTGCGCAGCGGTTCCGGGGCGTCGCCGCCGACCGCCTGCACCCACCGTCCGAGGTCGCGCACCGAGCCCCGCAGCGCCCCACACCCGGCCAGCGCGTCGGTGAAGTGCCAGTGCGGCACGGGGCGGCCGCGCCGGTCGTGGCCGGGCACGAGGTCCGGCCGGTCCAGCGTCGTCACCGTCGTCAGGCCGAGCGGGCCGGCGACGCGCTCCTGGACGAGCTCCTCGTACGTCCGTCCGCTGGCCTTGGTCAGGGCCAGGCCGAGCAGGCCCGCACCGGCGTTGGAGTAGCGGAAGCGCCCGTCCCGCAGGCGGGTCCGTGCGAGGTCCGCCAGCATCCGCGCCTCGTCCACCTCGGCGTACGGGTCCTTGCGCCTGCTCCAGGTCGCGCGGACGAAGCGGAGGCTGCTCGGCAACAGGCGCGGAAGCCCCGCGGTGTGCGACGCCAGATCCTCCAGCGGCAGCGGCGGTGCGCCCGGCAGGAGGTCCGCCAGCGGCGTGCGCAGCTGGACCACACCCTGGGCCGCGAGGACCGCCAGGAGGGTCCCGGTCACCGTCTTGGTGATCGAGCCCCACTCGAAGCAGGCGCCCGCGGGGACGCCGCGCTCGTCGACGTCGATCCCGTCCGGCCCGACGCGGGCTACAGCCAGGCCGTGCGTCGCCGCCTTCTCGAGCAGCCGCTCGACGTCCACCGACCTAGAGCGCCGCTTCGTCGCCGAGCAGGGCGTCGGCGAAGGCCTCGGGCTCGAACGGCGCGAGGTCGTCCGGACCCTCGCCGAGGCCGATCAGCTTCACCGGGATGCCGAGCTCGCGCTGGACGGCGATGACGATGCCGCCCTTGGCCGTGCCGTCGAGCTTGGTGAGCACGATGCCGGTGACGGTGACCGCCTCGGTGAAGACGCGGGCCTGGACGACGCCGTTCTGGCCGGTCGTGGCATCCAGGACCAGCAGCGTCTCGTCGACCGGGCCGTGCTTCTCGATGACGCGCTTGACCTTGCCGAGCTCGTCCATCAGGCCGGTCTTGGTGTGCAGGCGGCCGGCGGTGTCGATGAGCACCGTGTCGACCTTGAGGTCACGACCCTTGGCGACGGCGTCGAAGGCGACGCTGGCCGGGTCGCCGCCCTCGGGGCCGCGCACGGTGCTGGCGCCCACGCGGTCGCCCCACGTCTGCAGCTGGTCGGCGGCGGCGGCACGGAACGTGTCGGCGGCGCCGAGCACGACGCTGCGGCCGTCGGCGACGAGGACCCGGGCGAGCTTGCCGCAGGTGGTCGTCTTTCCCGTGCCGTTCACACCCACGACGAGCACGACCGCGGGGCTGCCGTCCGGGTGCGGCATGGTCTTCAGGGTCCGGTCGACGTCGGCGCCGATCGCGGTGACGAGCTCCTCGCGCAGCATCGGCCGCAGCTCCGAGACCGTGCGTACGCCGTCGACCCGGACGCGGGTCCGCAGCCGGGCGACCAGCTCAGTGGTGGCCGCGACGCCCATGTCGGCGCCCAGCAGGGTGTCCTCGACCTCCTCCCAGGTGTCCTCGTCGAGGTTGTCGCGGGACAGCAGCGCGAACAGCCCGCGGCCGAGGGTGCTCTGGCTGCGCGCCAGCCGGGAGCGCAGCCGGGTGAGGCGGCCGGCGGTCGGATCCGGGACGTCCAGCGGGCGGCCGACGCTCTCGGCGTCGGGCGGCAGGACCGCCACCTCGTCCGGCAGCTCGACGACCGAGACGGGGCGTTTGGGGGTGTCCCGCGGCACCTCGGCGTCGTCGCCGGTGCCCGGCCGGTAGTCGACGCCCGGCTTCGGGGCCGTCCGGGGCGGGCTCTTGCGCCCCCCCTTGCCGCTGACGAACGCGACGACGGCGACGACCGTCAGGACCAGGACGGCGACCAGCAGGCCGATGAGCTCGATCACCGCTGTTGTCTACCAGCGGCGCCTCGCGCGCAACGTCCGCTCGCCCGCGCGCAGCCGCCGTCCGGATGAGCGGACGCTACGAGGGGTCAGGCGGGTTCGCGCTCGCGGAGGCGCTGGCTGACCACGGCGGAGATGCCATCGCCGCGCATGGTCACGCCGTACAGCGCGTCGGCGATCTCCATCGTCCGCTTCTGGTGCGTGATGACGATCAGCTGGGACGCCTCCCGCAGGCCCTCCAGGAGCTGCAGCAGCCGG
>JBKJQQ010000012.1:0-9834 GCA_046593875.1 Mycobacteriales bacterium
GTGAGCGCCAGCGAGGTCCTCGAGGCCCGAGGTCACCTGATGGACACCGGCATCCTGGCCAAGGTGCTCGACGACGTCCTGGCGTACGGCGGCGACTACCGCATCGACCGGCTCGACGTCGGCCGCCAGCACGACGACGAGTCGTACGCCCAGATCGTGGTGACGACCGAGGACGACGCGTCACTGGCCCGGCTGCTCATGCGGCTGCAGGCGCACGGGGTCAACCAGGTCGACCCCGGCGAGGCGCTGCTGCGCACGGTCGAGCGCGACGGCGTGTTCCCCGACGACTTCTACTCCACGACCAACCTCGAGACCGTCGTGCGGATCGGCGCCACCTGGGTGCCCGTCGAGCAGCCGGAGATGGACTGCGGCCTGGTCGTCGACGCCGGCCGGGTCCGGACCGTGCCGGTGTCCGACATCCGCGCGGGTGAGGTGATCGTCTGCGGCGCCGGCGGGGTCAAGGTGGTGCTGCCGCAGCGCGAGCACAGCAAGGACGCCGACAGCTTCGAGTTCATGAGCTCGTCGGTGTCCAGCGAGAAGCCCCAGTCGCTGCTGCTGCGCCAGATCGCCCAGCAGATGCGCGAGGTCAAGGCCGAGGGCGGCAAGGTGCTCTGGGTCGGTGGGCCGGCCGTGGTCCACACCGGTGCGGCGCCGGCGATGGTCGCCCTCGTCGAGGCGGGCTACGTCGACGTGCTGTTCGCCGGCAACGCCCTGGCCACCCACGACATCGAGGCCTCGCTGTACGGCACCTCCCTCGGCGTCGACCTGGCGATGGGCAAGGGCGTCGAGCACGGTCACGAGCACCACATCCGGGCCATCAACCAGATCCGCAAGGCCGGCTCGATCGCCGCCGCCGTCGAGCAGGGCGTGCTCACCTCCGGGGTCATGCACGCGATGGTGAAGAACGGCAAGAAGTTCGTGCTGGTCGGCTCGGTCCGCGACGACGGCCCGCTCCCCGACGTCTACACCGACGTGATCGTCGGTCAGCGTGCGATGCGCGCCGAGCTGCCGGGCGTCGGCTTCGCGATCATGGTCGCGACGATGCTGCACTCCATCGCGACCGGCAACATCCTGCCGGCGTCGATCCCGCTGGTGAGCGTGGACATCAACCCGGCGACGGTCACCAAGCTGGCCGACCGCGGATCCTCCCAGGCGATCGGGATCGTCACCGACATCGGCCTGTTCCTCGAGGGCCTGGCCCGCGAGCTCGTCCCCGGCTTCAGCTCCACCTGACCACGCCTTTCTGGTGATCAACGCCGCCCCTGCGCACTTCCTGCGGCCTCGACGCATGCGGAAGTACGGCGTTGATCACGCTGGGGTGGGCGGCCAGACCAGGTCGACGACCACGGGGAGGTGGTCGGTGACCGGACCGGGCCGCGGGACGTCGACCGCGGCGACCTGCAGCCGGGGGTCGACGAGCACGACGTCGATGCGCCTGCGCGGGGCGACCAGCGGGAAGGTGGGGCCGAGCGGGGCGGCGGCGTCGACCAGGCCCGCGGACAGCGCCGCCCACGCCGGCCCGCCCGGCTCCTCGTTGACGTCCGCGGCCAGCACCATCGGGTGCGTGTCCGGCAGAGCCGCCCGGACCCGGCGTGCGCTGTCAAGCCTGGCGCCGGCGTCCAGGTCCAGGTGCGTGCCGGCAACCGCCAGCGACTCGCCACCGAGCGAGACCACCCCGAGGACCAGCCCGCGCCGGTGCAGCCCGCGCCGACGCGGCATCCGTACGCCGTAGGCCTCCACCACGCGCACCCGCGGCGAGACGAGCAGCAGGTTGCCGGCTGCGGCCGCTCCCCCGGCGGCCTGCCGCATCCCCGCCGCCCGGGCCAGCCGGCGGTTGGCCAGGCGTGAGCCCAGCAGCCGAGGCGCCTCCTGCAGCAGGGCGACGTCCGGCGCGAGCTCCGCGAGGAAGGACGCCACCCCCGAGGCGTCGTCGCGCAGCGACCGGACGTTCCAGCTGACGACCCGGAGGGTCAGCTGCGCTTGGAGGACCGCCGCGGGGTCGGGACCCGGGGCTGCTCGAGGAAGGTCTTCACGCCGTCCAGCAGCTCCGCGCGGTCGGCGGTCTCCCCGTCCTTCTCCCAGATGTGCCGGCCGCACGAGGTGCAGCTGTGCAGCACCAGCGTCGTGCCGCGCGTCGTCACCTCGATGCTCGACATCGAGCGGCGGCAGCAGGCGCGGGTCGTGGTGGTCTGCGACGGCGAGGCGGGGGAGGTCATGGGAGGACTCTCCCGCCGAATGGCCGCGCGCACCATGGCCCGAACGGGCCATTTCGGACACCTCCGGTCAGCGCCGGCGGGCCAGGTCCGCAGCGCCCACCAGGCCCGCGTCGTTGCCCAGCAGCGCGGCGCGGACCTCGGCGAGCGGCCGCTCCCCCGTCCCGGTCAGCCGCTCGGCGAAGACCCGGCGGGCCGGCGCGAGCAGCAGGTCGCCGACCTCGCCGACGCCTCCACCCACCACGAACGCCCCCGGGTCCAGCACGGCCGCGAGGTCGGCCAGGCCCTGGCCGAGCCAGCCGCCGACGACCTCGAAGCAGTCGAGAGCCGCCGGGTCGCCCTCCAGCGCTGCCGTGGTCACCTCTTGTGCTTCGAGCCCTTCAGGGCGGCCGTTGCCGAGCTCGAGCAGCCGCTGGCCGTAACCGCCTCGTACGTCGGCGAACTCACGCGCCTCGCGCAGCAGCGCCCGGCCCGAGCAGTACTGCTCCCAGCAGCCGCGCTGGCCGCAGCCGCAGCGCCGGCCCCCGCGGACGACCTGCAGGTGGCCGAACTCGGCGCCGATGCCGAAGCGCCCGCGGTAGAGCTCGCCGTTCAGCACGATGCCGCCGCCGATGCCCGTCCCGACGGTGACGACGACGAGGTCGGGCTCCCCCCTGCCGGCGCCGAAGCGGTGCTCGGCCCAGGCGGCGGCGTTCGCGTCGTTCTCGACCACCACCGGCAGGCCGATGCGGGACTGCACCGCGTCACGCAGCGGCTCGTCGCGCCAGCCCGGCAGGTTGGGTGCCGTCAGCACGCGCGCCCGGTCGGCGTCGATGAAGCCGGCCGCCCCGATGCCGACGGCCTCGATCTCCCGGCCGTCGCGCAGCTCGTCCACGCACGCCGCGATGACGTCCTCGACGTCGCTCGGGCTCGCCGACGGGGTCGGCCGCCGGGTGCGGGCCAGGATCGTGCCGGCCTCGTCGACCACGCCGGCCGCGACCTTGGTGCCGCCGACGTCGACGCCGATGGTCAGCACGGCCTGGTCCCCGACATCTCAGTCCTCCCGCACGTCGATGTGCTGCACGTCGGGACGGCGTGCCGGCTCGGACGGGCCCGTCGAGCTGACCGTCGTCCGCAGCGCCGCCACGAAGGACGCGGCGGCGTCCAGCAGGTGCTCGACGGTTTCGGGCCGGACACCGCGCACCGCCGAGATCCCCTGGCACAGCGGGCAGACGCTGCACTCGGGCGCGCCGGTGGCCAGGTCGTCCAGGTGGCCCCCGCCGCGGGTGCGGACCCACTCCTCCGCGGCCTGGAACAGCCGGGCGGCCTCCTCGGCGGCCGTGCCGACGGGCTGGCTGCTCATCGGCGCATCCACAGGGCGGGGTCGGGCTCGAAGCGGACGACCAGCCGGCCGTCCTTCAGCGACGCGCCGGCGACCGTGCAGCGCCGCAGCGCGCTCGGCAGCGCCAGGACCCGGCGGTGGCCCGCGACGGTCACGGCGAGCTCGTCGCCGGTACGGGTCAGGTCGAGGTCCTCGCGGCGGGCCAGCGGCAGCGCCAGCGTCAGCGCGAAGCCGTCGCTGGAGGGCTGCACGTCGAGCAGATCCGGCAGGTCGGTCGGGACCGGCGCCGGGTCGGCGTCGCCGTACAGCTCGCGCCCGACCTCGGTCAGCGCGGCCAGGCCGACCGGCTCGACGGCGCGGTAGGGCGCCACGAGGACCGGCAGCCCACCGGCGTCGGCACGCACCGCCTCGAGCTGCGCCGCCTGCGCAGCCGCCCAGCCCGCGACGAACGGGTCCTCCGACGGGGGGAACACCCGGTTGGCGACCAGCCCGTCGACGCGGTAGCCGTACAGCGCCAGGGCCGTCAGCGTGCGCCGCGCCTCCGCGACGACGACGGCCTCGGGCGTGAGCACCACCCGGACGGAGGTGGTGGCAGCGGTCAGCACGGCACGGACCTGCAGCAGCTCGCGGTGCAGCCGCTCGACGGCGTCGAAGACGTCCTCGTGCGGCACAGTCGGTCCGGAGACCCGCGACAACAGCGGGCGGACGGCCCGCAGGGCGCGGCGCTGGGCCGGGAAGACGCGGTCCACGTACCAGGTCAGGGCTTCGGGCAGGGCCAGCAGCCGCAGCGTCTCGCCGGTCGGGGCGCAGTCGACGACGACGAGGTCCCACGGGCCGGTCGTGGCCTGCCGGGTCACCTCGAGCAGCGCCAGCACCTCCTCCGCGCCCGGCAGGACGGTGAGCTCCTCGGCCTGCAGCGCGTCGACGCCGGCCCGCGCGAGGACGGCGGTCAGGTAGCTCTGGATCTCGCGCCAGCTCTGCTCGAAGGCCCGCTGGGCATCGACCTGCATGGCGTACAGCCCGGTGTCGACCTCGAGCGGCGTCGATCCGAGCGGCACGCCGAGGGCGTCGCCGAGCGAGTGCGCCGGGTCGGTGGATAGCACGAGCACCTTGCTGCCTCGCGCCGCCGCGGCCGCTGCCGTCGCCGCGGACGCTGTCGTCTTGCCGACCCCGCCCTTGCCCGTGAAGAGCAGGACCCTCATGCGGTCAGCTCCGGGACTCGACGCGCTTCTTGAGCTCCTTCAGCGCCGAGTCCATGATCATCTTCTCGGCCTTGCGCTTGAACATGCCGAGCATCGGCATCGAGATGTCCACCGCGAGCTTGTACGTCACCTCGGTGCCGTCGCCCTTCGCCGCCAGGGCGTACGACCCGACCTGCGACTTCTGCACCGCGCTCTTGCCGACCAGCTCCCAGCTGACGCCGTCGGCCTTCCAGTCGTAGGCCAGGACGTACTCGTCCTTGAGTACGCCCGCGTCCATCACGAAGCGGGCCTGCGCCGGCTTGCCGTCCGCCGTCGTCTCGACCACCGAGGCGCTCTTGATCTGGCCGGTCCACTCGGGATAGCTGTCGATGTCGGCGATGACCGCCAGCACCTGGTCCGGCGGGGCGGCGATGGTGATGGTGGAGCTCGCGACGTCAGCCATGGGGGGTGAGGCTAGTACTCGTGCGGTCAGCCGGAGAGAAGGCCCAGCAGGGCGACGAGGGCGACGACCGCGAGGACGACGCCCAGGGCCAGCAGCATCCGCTGGCCGCGGCTGATCCGGGTCAGGTCGCCGACGCCGGGGATCTCGAGCAGCGGGCCCTCGCTCTCGCGCAGGCCGGCCAGGAAGCCGGCGCCGCAGGCGAGGCAGGCGTCGTTGGTGATCGCGTTGCTCGCGCCGCAGGTGGTGCAGGGCCACGTCGGGTCAGCGGCCGCGACCGTCGGGGCGGCGGGCACCGGCGTCGCCGCCCGGACAGGCTGCTCCGGGACGGGTGCCGGGGCGGGCCGCAGGTCGGCGTGGCAGAGGGTGCACCAGGGCGCACCCGGGCGCACGCTGGCCCGGCAGTGCGGGCAGCGGGTGGCGGTCTCGAGCAGGTCGTCCACGGGGTTGCGATCGGCAGGACGCTCGCCCGGCTGTAGCCGTGTGACGTGCGCGATAGGGTCGCCGGGCCGGGCTGAGCGCCCGCGATGACTCGACGAGGAGCCACGGTGCAGGAGTACTCCACCCCCCAAGCGGTCGAGATCGAGGACGGCGCGGCGCTGACCGACGCGGTGCAGCAGCGCGCCGCGAGCAGCCCGGACGACGTCGTCTTCACCCGCAAGGTGGACGGCCGTTGGGCCCCGGTCACGGCCAAGGAGTTCGCGACCGAGGTCTCCTCGCTCGCGGCCGGCCTGGCTGCGGCGGGTGTGCAGGCCGGCGACCGGGTCGGCCTGATGAGCAAGACGCGGTACGAGTGGACGCTCTGCGACTACGCGATCTGGACGGCGGGCGCCGTCACGGTCCCGATCTACGAGACGTCCTCGGCGGAGCAGGTCCAGTGGAACCTCGGCGACTCCGGCGCGACGGCGTGCATCGTCGAGTCGGCGGCGCACCAGGCGACGCTCGACGAGGTGCGCGGCGAGCTGCCCGACCTCAAGGGCGCCTGGCAGATCGACGCGGGCGGGCTCGAGGAGCTGGCTGCCTCCGGTCGCGACGTCCCGGAGTCCGAGCTCGAGGCGCGCCGCGCGACGCTCACCGTCGACAGCCTGGCCACGATCATCTACACCTCCGGCACGACCGGCCGGCCCAAGGGCTGCGAGCTGACCCACGGCAACCTGCTCGGCACCGGCCGCAGCGCCTCGCTCGTGCTGCCCGAGCTGTTCAACGAGCAGGGCTCGACGCTGCTGTTCCTGCCGCTGGCGCACGTCTTCGCCCGGCTCATCCAGACCGCCTGCGTCGAGAGCGGCGCCCGCATGGGCCACACCGCCGACATCAAGGCGCTGCTGGCGGACTTCGCGACCTTCCAGCCGACGTTCATCCTGTCGGTCCCGCGCGTGTTCGAGAAGGTCTACAACACCGCCAAGCAGAAGGCGCACGGCGACGGCAAGGGCAAGATCTTCGACCGCGCCGAGGCCGTGGCCATCTCGTACTCCGAGGCGCTGGACAAGGGTGGCGCCGGCCTGCCGCTGAAGCTGCAGCACGGCCTGTTCGACAAGCTCGTCTACTCCAAGCTCCGCGCGGCCATGGGCGGCAAGGTCGCCTGGGCCGTCTCCGGCGGCGCCCCGCTCGGCGCTCGTCTGGGCCACTTCTACCGGGGCATCGGCATCACGATCCTCGAGGGCTGGGGCCTGACCGAGACGACCGCGGCCGGCACCGTCAACACACCGGCCAACATCAAGATCGGCACCGTCGGGCGCCCCTCACCCGGCGTCACGATCCGCATCGCCGAAGACGGCGAGATCCTCATGGCCGGCGAGAACCTCTACCAGGGCTACTGGCACAACGCGTCCGCCACGGACGAGGTCGTGGCCGACGGGTGGTTCCACACCGGCGACATCGGCGAGCTGGACGCTCAGGGCTACCTGAAGATCACCGGCCGCAAGAAGGAGCTCATCGTCACCGCCGGCGGCAAGAACGTCGCCCCCGCCGTGCTCGAGGACCGCCTGCGCGCGCACCCGCTGGTCAGCCAGTGCATGGTCGTCGGCGACCAGAAGCCGTTCATCGCCTGCCTGGTCACCCTCGACCCCGAGGCGCTGCCCGGCTGGCTGAAGAGCAAGGGCAAGGACGAGTCGCTCTCGCCGGCCGCCGCCGCCGAGGATGCCGAGGTGCAGGCCGAGATCCAGACCGCCGTCGACAGCGCCAACAAGGCGGTGTCCAAGGCGGAGGCGATCCGCAAGTTCCAGATCCTGCCGGAGGACTGGACCGAGGAGGGCGGCCAGATGACGCCGTCGCTGAAGCTCAAGCGCTCGGTGGTCATGACGCAGTACGCCGAGGCCGTCGAGGGCCTCTACAGCTAGTGCCGCACCGCCGCGGGGTCTCCAGCTCCCCGGCAACGGCCTTCCGCGTCACGCTGCTCGTCCTGTGCAGCGTGCTGTCGGTCCTGTCCTCGGAGCGCACGTTTGCGGCGCTGCCGATCGCCCTGCTGGCCGCGTTCGCGTTCAGCGCCGAACGGGTCGTGCTGCTGCGCCGGCACCCGGTGATCGCCTGCGCCGCCGAGGCCGCCTTCACCGGCGCGATCGTCGCGCTCGGCGGCGGCGCGAGCAGTCCGATGCTGCCGTACCTGCTCGCCCCCGGCCTGGCCCTCGGGTTGGCCGGGACTTGGCGGCAGGTCGTCCTGGCCAGCGTCGCGTCGGTGGCCGGCCTGGCCGGTGGACGGCTGGCGTACGAGCTCGGGACCCGACCGGTGCCGGACACCGGACTGGGCCGATTCGTGGGCACGACCGGGGAGTGGGTGCTGCTGGGGCTGGCCTTCGGCCTGATCGCCGGGTGGGCGCAGCGGATCGTCCGGCTCACCCCCGCGACCAGCAGCGACCGCTACACCGAGGCGCGCCAGCTGCTCGAGCAGCTGCGCGGCGTCACGCGCCGCCTGCCCGGCGGCCTGGACGTGACCTCGTCCGCGGAGGCGCTGCTGCAGGCCTGCTCGGAAGTAGCCACCTCGAACCGCTCCGCCGTGCTGGTCCAGCCCTCCGGCGGCTCGCTGGTGCCGGCGGCCGTCCGCGGCACCCAGCGCGTGCCGTGGCGGGCGCCGCTGTCCGAACCCGGCCCTCTGCAGCGGGCGTGGGACAGCGGACAACCGGTCGTCGACCGCCGCCGCCCCGACACCCACGGCCGCCGCAAGGGCAGCGCCCTCGCGGTCCTTCCGCTGTCGACCGACGAGGGACCGTTCGGACTGCTGATCCTCGAGTCGTACGAGGAGGGCGCGTTCCCGCTCGAGGAGATCGACGCGCTCCAGCTGGAGGCGCTCCAGGGCTCGCTGCGCCTGGAGACGGCGCTGCTGTTCGAGGAGGTGCGCAGCACCGTCACCCTCGAGGAGCGCGACCGGCTCGCCCGCGAGATTCACGACGGCGTCGCGCAGGAGCTGGCCTTCGTCGGCTACCAGCTCGATGACCTGCGGATCCGGGCCGGAAAGGTCGACGCCGGCCTCGCCGAGAGCCTGAGCGAGGTGCGCAAGGGCCTGACGCGGCTGATCAGCGACATCCGGCTGTCGATCACCGACCTCAAGACCAGCGTCGGGAGCGACCGCGGCCTGGGCGCCGCGATCACCGGCTACGTGCGCGCCGTGGGCAGCGGCCAGAAGGTCGCCGTGCACGTGTCGCTCAAGGAGTCGACCTTCCGCCTGCCCGGCGACCAGGAGGTCCTGCTGTTCCAGATCACCCAGACCGTGGCCCAGGACGTGCGAAGGACAGGACAAGCGAGCAACCTGTGGGTCACACTCACCGTTGACCCCCCTTCGGCCCGGCTCCTGGTCGAGCACGACGGAGGGTCCGAGGACCTGGGGGCCCTCGACCTGTCCGACTTCGACGCACAGCTCCAGCGCCTGGGCGGCGCGCTCCGCGTGAGCGCACGGCCGCAGGTCGGGGTACGCGTCGAGGCTGTGCTCGAGGGGGGCGGCAGTGGGGGTCAGCGTTCTGCTGGTCGATGACCACGCTCTGATCCGACAGGGTCTGCGGCGGGCCTTCGAGCAGACCGACGACCTGGTGGTCGTCGCCGAGGCCGGCTCACTGGCCGAGGCGCTCGCGCTGTCACGCGCGCACGCACCGGACGTCGCCGTCGTCGACGTCAATCTCGGTGACGGCAGCGGCATCGACTTCGTCCGCACGATGCGCCAGCAGCGGCCCGAGATGGGGCTGGTGGTCCTGACGATGTACGACGGGGACGAGCACGTGTTCGCCGCCCTCGAGGCCGGGGCCTCCTCGTTCGTCCTGAAGGGCGCGCCGTCGGAGGACGTCGTGGCCGCGGCCCGTCAGTCGGCTCTCGCGCCGACCGCCTTCACCGCTTCCGATCTGGCGGGGGCGATGCGTCGCCGCATGGCCACCCCCGCGGTGTCGCTGACGCCGCGCGAGAACGACATCCTGCAGCTGCTCGGGAGCGGCTCGTCGGTGGCGCAGATCGCGTCCGAGCTCTACATCAGCCCGTCGACCGCGAAGACCCACATGGGCAAGCTGTACGACAAGCTCGGCGCGGGGAACAGGACGCAGGCGGTGATGGCCGCGGTGCGGCTGGGGCTGCTCAGCACGGACGTCGGCTAGCAGTGACCCGCCGGTCCGTCAATCGTCTGGACGGCCGGACCCGTCGGCCTGCCGTGCGATGCAGAACGGGGCATCCGGGACGCAGACTCGA